>NZ_JBMDKJ010000024.1:0-91300 GCF_057809655.1 Niveispirillum sp. FG148 | reverse complement strand
AGCCCGCCGCCCTCCACAATTCCGATCAAGAAGCCGGTTAGGCGACCCGAAGGTTCTCAGCAGCCGTCTTGCCCTTGCGCGGATCGCGAACGGCATCGAACGTGACCTTCTGGCCTTCGTTCAGGCTGCTGAGGCCTGCACGCTCAACGGCGGAGATATGGACGAAAACGTCGGAGGAGCCGTCCTCGGGCTGAATGAAACCAAAGCCCTTGGTGCTGTTGAACCACTTGACGGTACCGATAGACATGAATGCCTCCTGGGATCTTTCCCGTTCGGAGCTGCCCGGCGCGGAGTTGCGACGCGGGCATCAAAGTCACGACAGGGAAGAACCAGCGGTAGCCGGAAGATAGCCCAGTAGCAAAGTCGACGCCCCCAACATGGGCCTCAAATCGCCGCGCTACAAGCATCATTTCGTGTCATTTATCACATGGCTGCACGGCGTTGCCCATTTTCGGGCATCACAGGTGGGCGGCAACCGGGCGCATTTCAAACATCGTCCACGGTGTCCGGACGTCAGACGACATCGGCAAAAGCCTTGCGCGCCTTCGCAAACCAGACATGGCCTGCCCAGGCCACCCCCCACCCCAAGGCAAGGGTCTTTGCAAAGGTAATGGGGTCGAACGAGGTCCCCGCGAACAGACAGGCGCGCCACATTTCCAGCATCGGGGCCAGCGGGTTCAACCCGATGACGATGCGGATGCTTTCCGGAACAGCGGCAGCGGGATAGAAAATCGGGCTCAAGAACATAAGCAGCGTGGTAAGAACGGCAATGAACTGTTTGATATCACGCAAGAAAACACCGGCGGCCGACAGGAACCAGGACAAGCCCAGAACCAGCAGGCAATAGGGTATCAACACCAGAGGTGCCAGCAGGGCCGTCAGCGGTGGCATCCCGAAAACGGGACCATAGAACAGCATCAGAACCACCATGTTGATCCCAGCCGACACCAGGGAACTGGCCACCGTCACCGCCGGCATCACCTCAAGCGGGAAGACCACGGTCTTGATGTAGGCGGTGTTTTCCAGGATCAGGCCCGGCGCGCGGTTCACATTGTCAGCCAGGATGTTGAACAGGGTCAGGCCGGCAAACAGGAACAGCGCATATTCGCCGGTATTCTGGCTGTTGGCCGTCCATCGTGTCTGAAAGACGCTGGAAAACACAAATGTGTATACGGCCAGCATCATGAAAGGTGTCAGCACCGACCAGAGCAGACCCAGAATCGACCCCCGATAACGCGATGCCAGTTCCCGGCGGGTCAGCCGCCCGATCAATCCCCGATGGCGCCAAAGGGTCAGAAAGGGCGCGAACGGCCCCAGGCCCGGTGTGGCAGCAGCATTTGTCTCGACCATCAGGAACCTCTCACCACATGGGCCGGATGCCCACATCCCTTCCTGAACGCATTGCCCCGCTCAACCAGCATGACCCAGGAGCAGGAATTGGTTCGGGCTCGCATCAAAATTGTTGTCACCATTTTGCGACAGTGCGGGGGCAGGTCCGCAAGCCCCTCTATATCATGGGGTTTTTGCGCAGGGAAAGGATCGCGCATCCTTCATCCCTGAATGTGCCGCTGGCCCGACGGGTTGAACTGCGCTATCGAAGCCCGGCTGAAAACTGGGAGAACGCAGCGATGCCCGTGGATGCGTCCGGCGACCGGTACCTGACTCTGCTGATGCAGGTCCTGACCGACTATGTGAATATCAATGTCCATGACGGCAGTCAGTTCGTCCGCCCGGAATATGCCGGGCGCGACCTGAACGATCTGACAGTCCGCCGGGAAATCAGGGCGGAAGGCGGGGATTGGCCGCAGCGTGCCTATTCCATGTCCGGCCTGAAACGACTGGAGAACATGCGCCATTGTATCGAAACGGTCGTGGCGGATGGCGTGCCCGGCGATGTGGTCGAAACCGGGGTCTGGCGCGGCGGTGCCTGCATCTTTTCCAAGGCCGTGCTGGACGTGCTGGGGGCCGATGACCGCTGGGTCTGGCTGGCCGACAGCTTCCAGGGTCTGCCGGCGCCCGATTTTGAACGATATCCGGGGGAATTTGCCAGTGATCTCAGCAATGTCGATTATCTGAAGGCGGGCCGCCGCGTGGTGGAGGAGAATTTCCGCCGCTTCGGGTTGCTGGATGGACGCGTGCGCTTCATCGAAGGCTGGTTCCGCGACACATTGCCGACCGCGCCGGTGCGATCCATTGCGGTGCTGCGCCTGGATGGTGATCTGTATGAAAGCACCATCATTGCCCTGGACTCTCTGTATGACCGCGTGCCGCCCGGGGGCTTCGTCGTCATTGACGATTTTGGGGCGGTCCCGGCCTGTGCCGATGCTGTCCATGATTTCCGCCAACGGCGCGGCATCGACGCTCCGATCGTGGAAATCGACTGGACTGGAGTCTACTGGCGCAAAGTATCGGTCTGATCGATTTCCAGACTGACCTGATCCATGGGTACGGCGACCAGACCGCGGAACAGCCGTCCCGTGGTGACGCGGAAAAACAGCGCGTCATGCAGCCAATGGTGCTGCACATGCGCCGTCTCCGTCCCCTCTGCGATGGCGACGGAGACGGCGTAATCGCCTTCCGCCAGAAGTGGCAAGGTGAAATGGAACCGCGCCGTCAGGGTCTCACCCGGCTCCACCGTGCGCGGCAGCAGTGAATGGGTGCTGAAACTGTTATCGACAAAGATGATCTGACCCAGCCGGTCCTTGACCAGGAAGCCGATGATCGGCTGGTTCATGGGCTGATTGACGCGGGCCGTGATGGACAGCACGACATTCTCTCCCCCGCGCATGGTGATATGCCCACCGTCGATGGCCGTCAGCGTCGCATTCAGGATGCGGGCGCCCTCCAGCCCGAACCAGGGGGCGTCGGGATCGAAATCGAACACCTGCACCTGGCTGGGAACGGATTGCGGCGGCGGAACTGACGGGGCGACAGGCGCGGACAGCCGCCGGCCGCCGATGCGCAGCCGGTCCCCTTCGCTCTCGCCATAGACGGATGCCATATAGGCTTCCAGCACTTCCTTGGGCTGCCCCATCTGACGCACTGTTCCGCCATCCAACCAGACGACCCGGTCGCACAGGCGCGCCATGGATCCGGCATCATGACTAACGAAAAGTATGGTGCCGCGCTTCTTGAACCCTTCGATGAAGCGCATGCATTTCTGGTTGAAGGCAGCGTCACCGACCGACAGGATTTCATCGATGATCAGAAGGTCGGCATCGACATGCGCTGCCACGGCAAAGGCCAGCCGGGCATACATGCCGCTTGAATAGAGCTTCACCGGCTGTTCCAGGAAATCGCCGATGCCCGCAAAGTCGGCAATCGTGTCGAACCGTTCGGCGATCTGCCGGTCGTTGAGCCCCAGGACCGCTGCCGCCAGATGCACATTCTCGCGACCCGTGAATTCCGGGTTGAAGCCGGCACCCAGTTCCAGCAGTGCGGCCACACGGCCCTGGACGGCCACGGTGCCCTGTGTGGGTGCCACCGTGCCTGTGATGACTTTCAGCAGGGTCGACTTGCCGGCACCATTGCGGCCCAGGATGCCCACCGTCTGACCGCGCGGCACTTCGAAGCTGACATCGCGCAGGGCCCAATAGTCGGCGTGGAACCGGCGCCAGGGAAACAGCATCTGCTTCAGCCGATCGGCAGGAGAACGATAGATCGCGTAGCATTTGCCCAAGCCCTCGACCCGGACGGCTGCTGCGTCCACCCTGTCTTTGTCGCCGCTTTGATCGGACAAAACCTGCTCCTCATCCATTGCCGCTCCGTCATCCGGCGGGGCGGACGGCCCTGGTTGTCGCGTCCCGCCGATGCGTCGTCAAGGGTGCCTGCCATTTCGTCCCTCCCCGGGGAGAACGGCATGGCGCCACCATTTCGTTATATGACTATCGGTCGGCAGCCGTAATGTCATAGGATAGTATGAAGACGGTGGGGCGTTTTCCCCTGGCCCAGGGTGGAACCGCACCATCCGTCGAAGTCTGGTCAAGCATCTGCTGCCGCCATTTCTTTGCGGAAATATCCTGTGCTCAGCCCTTGGTACCGTATCCAGGATGATGAAACGATAAGGGCCGCCCAATCGGCGGCCTTCGTCCGCCAATTGCCGATGATCATCCTGGGCAACCTGTTCGGAGCCTGGATCGGTGCCATTGTTCTGAAGGACTATTTCTCTCTGCCGGCCCTGATCCCCTTGCTGGTGGGGGTCCCGCTTCTGCTGTTGCCGGCCGTTCAAGGACTTGTCCGCAACCACAACCGTCCCCCACCGCGGCGGGCCTCGCGCCGGCGGATAAAGTTGATCATCATCAGTTCCATCATCATGGGCCTATACTGGGCCGGCATGATGATCTTCTACCTGTCGCAGGCGCCGGGGGAACCAAGGGCCTTGCTGTTGGGCGGATGCGCCTTCCTGGCCGTTGGCGCCAACGCGGCGCTCTCAGTCATCCCTCAGGCCTGCCTCGCCTATGCCTTACCCATGATGGGCACGGCCGTGGTCCTCAGCCTAATCGACCGGCAGGATCCGATCTGGATCGGCACCGCCCTGCTGATGCTGCTGATGACCATGGGGCAGTTGTTGTTTCTTCGCGGTAACTGGCAGGGGTTCCTGGCACTGCGCCGTGGGGAGGAACGGATGGCTGCCGCCCAGCGCGTCGCCAGCCTTGCCTGGCTGGTGGAAGATGTTGAGACCGGAACCTGCGAGATTTCTGACAATCTGGTCGATCTTCTGGGGTTGTCGGCACAGGAAGTCCGGCGCCTGGATCAACTTCCCGTTCTGATCGCCGACAAGCTGCGACGCAGCCAGGGAGAAGGGGAGCGGCAAGGTCCCGATGGGGTCATCAGCCAGCTTTGCCGGCTTGAGCTTGCCGGCGGGGCTGTGCGCTGGATCCGGGAGGATCGCGCGCCTGTTGTCGGTCCGGGCGGCCGCATCGTGCAATGGATCAAGACCTTCCATGACGTAACCTTGCTGGAGGAGGCGCGGGAGACGGCGCGGGAGCGGGAAGCGACCCTGGCGACAGTCCTGGAAACCGTGGACCAGGGCATCCTGGCCTTCGATGCCGATGCGCGCGTGGTGGCCTTCAACAACCGTATCGTTTCCATGCACGGCCTGCCCCCCGGCTTCTGCCGCCCAGGCATCAGCCTGCGCGACCTGATCCGCTGGAAGGCCCTGCGGGAGGAATATGGCCCCCTGCCGGAAGGCGGGGTGGAAGCCAAGATCGACGAACGGGTGGCGATGACCGACATCAGCCGGCCCTATCATTTCGAGCTGGAGCGCCCGGACGGCACCGTGCTGGAGGCGCATGGCAATCCCATGCCGGGCGGCGGCTTCGTGACCACCTATTCCGACGTGACCGACGTCCGTCGCCGGCAGGACGAGTTGCAGCGCCTGGCAGATGCACTGGGCGAGGCAAAGCTGGCGGCGGAGGCCGCAAGCCGGGCGAAGTCCGAGTTCCTGGCCAACATGAGCCACGAGATACGCACGCCGATGAATGCCGTGATCGGCATGAGCTATCTGGCCCTGCGCACGGATTTGCCACCGAAGGCCCGCGAATACCTGCTGAGGATCGAGGAGGCCGGCCGATCCCTGCTTGGCATCATCAACAGCGTCCTTGACCTGTCGAAGATCGAAGCGGGGCGCGTCACAATCGAGAGCATCGATTTTCGCCTGGAGGAATTGCTGGACGGTGTTGTTTCCCTGCATGGGGATGAGGCACGACGAAAGGGGCTGCAATTCATCCTGCGGCGACCGACGGGGATTCCCCGCATGCTGCTTGGGGACCCGCTGCGGCTGGCCCAGGTCATGAACAACCTGATTGCCAACGCCATCAAGTTCACCGATCAGGGCGCCGTCACCGTCACCGTCGTCACCGAAGCCGTTGAGTTTGAGACCCTGTGGCTGTCCGTGCAGGTCAGGGATACCGGCATCGGCATGACCGACGAGCAGAAGCAACGCCTGTTCATCAGCTTCTCCCAGGCAGACAGTTCGACCACAAGGCGCTATGGCGGAACCGGCCTGGGCCTCGCGATCAGCCGCCAGCTGGTGGAGATGATGGGCGGCAGCATCGACGTCGAAAGCCGGTTGGGGGAGGGCAGCCTTTTCCATTTCAAGGTGCCGTTGCGGTGGCGTGCGGTTTCGGTGGGGGAATTGCTGCGTGTCGACGTCGATCTGACGGGACGGCATGCGCTGCTGGTCGATGACAGCGACCTGTCGATCGAAGTGCTGACCAACATGCTGAACCAATACGGCATCGAGGTCGATGGTGTGCGCACCGTGGAGGAGGCGCTGGCGTGCCTGAAACGGGCCGACGACAGCAGCAGCCATTACGATCTGGTGATCACCGACTGGCGCATGCCGGGACTGGACGGACTTGAGCTGTGCCGCAGCATCATGGCCGCCGCCACGCCACCGCCACCGCTGTTGATGGTCACGGCCTATGATGTCGACGAACTGGCGGCACAGACGGTCGACACACCCGTGCGGCAGATCCTGGCCAAGCCCGTTTCCCCGGCAGCCCTTCGCGACGCGTTGCGCCAGGCCTTTGGCCATCTGTCGACAGGGGCCGTCCTGGAAGCGCAGCCGGAGGAAAAGCTGGTCGGCGTTGCTGGTGCGGAGATTCTGCTGGTGGAGGACAACCCCCTTAACCAGCAGGTGGCGTCGGACATGCTGACGCGCTGGGGCATGAAGGTCACCCTGGCGGAGGACGGGCAGCAGGCAGCCGACCTGGTCAGGGATCGGCTGTTCGATCTGGTGCTCATGGATATCCAGATGCCGGTCATGGATGGCTACCAGGCAACACGGGTGATCCGCGCCGAAGCCGCCGCCCATCCCGACCGGCCCCGTGTACCCATCCTGGCCATGACCGCCCATGCCCTGCAAAGCGACCGGCAGCGGTGCCGGGAAGCAGGCATGGATGGTCATGTCACCAAGCCCATCGTTGTCGACGAACTGGTCGACGCGCTGCTGACCTGGCTGCCCAAGGGAATCGGACACACGGTTCCGACGGGACAAATGATGGTCAGCACCGGTGCCCTGCCGCAGGTCTTGCAGGATCTGCAGCCCATTCTGGATATCGATGACGCCGTTGCCCGTGCAGGCGGCAACCCGGATCTGGTGGTCCGGGTGCTGGAGGAATTCGCCCGCCAGCAGGGTAGTCAATTCCAGCGTCTGCGCGACGCCGTCAAGCGTGGAGAGGCGGCCGAGGCGCTGCCCATTCTGCATTCCCTGGCCGGCACCTCCGCCAGCATCGGTGCTGCACCACTGGGGCACGAGGCGCGGTGGGTGGAAGAAATGGCGCGGGCAGGGGCCCCCTATTGGGCGGACGCCGCCGGGGTCGTGCTGGAGCGGCTTTCAACCATCCTCGGCCGCCTGCCGCAGTCAGCCCCGCTGGTGACGACGGCCACCGACCGCGGCCCCCCGCAGGCCGATGGCAGCAAATCCATCCTGATCGTTGACGACAGCGACCTTAACCTGGAATTGACAGGCGGCATTCTGCGTCGGGCCGGTTTTCAGGTCAGCACGGCCAATTCCGGCGAGGCCGCCCTGGAAGCCGTGCGTCAACAGCGTTTCGACGCCGTGCTGATGGACGTGCAGATGCCCGGCATGGACGGTATGGAGACCACCAGCCGCATCCGCACGCTACCCGGCGATACTGGCCGTGTCCGTATCATCGCCATGACCGCGACGGAACGGGCCCGGGTGTGGCCAAAGCTGGCGGCTTCGGGCATGGATGGCTTCATCGCCAAGCCCTTTACAGCCCAATCCCTGCTGGATGAACTGAGGGACGAGTTAAAGCGCCCCTGAAAATCAGGCCGCGATATACTGCATCCCCAACTGCAAGCTGCGCGCGATCCGGCCCGCGGTGGCCCGAACTTCGGCTGCGTCCTCCGGCGACAACACTTGGCGTGCCGTTGTTTCCCATAGGCCCAGCCACCGTTCGAACAGGGCGGGGGTCAGATGTTCCCGCCATTTCAGGTGCGCGCCCATGGGGTTTCCCTTGTAACGGCCGCTGCCCAGCATGACGGATGTCCAGAAATCCGTCAGCAAGGTCAGGTGGTGGTCCCAGTCGGTGATGGCTTTGTTGAACACCGGTGCCAGTTCCGGGTCCTGACGGACCTGGGCATAGAAACCATCCACAAGCGTGGCCAACGCGCGTTCATTCATGATCGAACCCCGATTAAATGCCGGAAATGATAGGCCGAAACCTTTAAAGAGGCAATATAAATACATCTTTAAAAAATTGATGAGCCCACCGGCGGTGACACCCGGATGACGGCCGACCCTGTTGTTTTCCAGTTGCAGCCAATAGACCGATATAGGAAATTGCGTTCCAAGGAATCAGCGCCCGATTAACGGCGCGTCGTGCGGGGGAAATGTCACGGGAGGGAGCATTACTGGCGGAAACGCCAGTGGCAATGCCGGTTTCCGTTCGCCCGTAAGGCGCAATAAAGCCCTGGAACCACGACGCTGGTCTGTCCCACCACCCGGCAAAAAGGGGCCGTTCTTATGAAATTCCGCTCCCTGCTACTGTATTGTGCTCTACCTCTTGCGGCGGCATCCGCTCCGGCAATGGCGGGCGATCGGGAATGCGCGCAGTCCCCCGGCAAGATCATTGAACTCTGTGTGTCCGTGACCGAGGGGCAGGCCTTCTATGAGGTCAGGCGCCTGGGAGCGCCGGTGCTGGCGCCGGCCAGCCTGGGGCTGACTTTCAAGGGGGAAGCCCCCGTGCGCTTCACCGCCATCAGTGACGCGAAGCGGTCAGAGACGGACAATGCCTGGGAACAGCCATGGGGCGAACAGCGACTGATCCGCGACCGGCACACGGAAATGACCGTGGCGCTGGCAGGAGACACGCCCCTGAACAGCAAGGTGGATGTCACCTTCCGGCTGTTCGATGACGGAATTGGTTTTCGCTACGTCTATGGCGCTGTTCCGGCCGGTCAGGCGGTAGAAGTGACGGGGGAACGTACGCAGTTCCGTCCCGTCGGCCGGTTTCAGGCCTGGTGGTATCCGGCATTGGGGGAGGAGCGGGACGAGTATCTTTATACCAAAACGGATGTCCGCCGGATCACCATGGCCGAAACGCCCCTCACCCTGAAGGGGGAGAACGGGCTGCATCTGTCGTTCCATGAGGCCGCGCTGGTCGATTTCCCCAGCATGCTGCTGGCCGGCGACGGATCGGGGACCTTGTCGGCCACACTGATGCCATGGCCGGATGGCGTGCTGGCCCGAAAGACGGGGCCGTTCTCAACGCCGTGGCGAACCGTGCTGATCGGCGAAAGCGCCGCCGCCCTGGCCGACAGCCGCGTTGAACTGAATCTGAACGAGCCGAACCGCCTGGGTGACGTCTCCTGGTTCAGGCCTGGCAAATATGTCGGCGTCTGGTGGGAGATGCACCTGAACAAAGCGACCTGGGGCAGCGGCCCGCTGCACGGGGCCACCAACGCCAATGTGAAGCGCTATATCGACTTCGCCGCAAAGAATGGTTTTACGGGCGTGCTGGTGGAGGGCTGGAACAAGGGCTGGGACGGCGACTGGATTGCAAACGGCGACCAGTTCAACTTCACACAATCTTATGAGGATTTCGATCTGCCGGCCTTGGCCGCCTACGGAAAGGCGAAAGGTGTGGGCCTGATCGGTCATCACGAAACGGGCGGCGCCGTTGTGAACTACGAAAGCCGGCTCGACCAGGCCATGGCGCTGTATGGCAAAGTGGGTGTCCGGGCCGTGAAGACAGGGTACGTCAAGCATAGCGGCACGATCCTGGACAGCCAGGGAGGCCAGCAATGGTTCGCGGGGCAGTACATGGTCCGCCACGATCAGCGCGTGCTGGAAGCTGCGGCTGCTAACCATATCGCCATCAACACCCATGAACCGGTAAAGGATACGGGCCTGCGCCGTACCTGGCCAAACTGGATCAGCCGGGAGGGAGCGAGGGGGCAGGAATACAATGCCTGGGGCAAACCAACCAACCCGCCCGAACATGTGACGATCCTGCCCTTCACGCGCATGCTGGCGGGACCCATGGACTATACGCCCGGTATTTTCGACCTCACCTTCGGCAAGGATAAGGTGGAGGCGCGGGTCCAGTCGACGCTGGCAACACAGCTGGCCCTGTATGTCGTGCTGTACAGCCCCATCCAGATGGCGGCCGACCTGCCGGAGAATTATGAAGCCCGGCCCGACGCGTTTCAATTCATTCGCGATGTGGCCGTGGATTGGGAAACATCCCGTACCTTGCAGGGGGAAATCGGTGATTACATCGTGGTCGCCCGCCAGGCGCGCGGCAGCCAGGAATGGTTCCTGGGGGGCGTGACGGACGAAGTGGCGCGCAAGCTGTCACAGAAGCTGGACTTCCTGGCTCCCGCAAAGCGCTATGAGGCCCAGATCTACGCTGACGGACCGGGTGCCGATTACCGCACAAACCCCGCGGCGCTGACGGTCAGCAAGCGGATCGTCACGGCCAATGACAGCCTGGATCTGGATATGGCGCCGGGCGGTGGCGTCGCCATACGCTTCAAACCGTTGAAGTGAAACTGTCGGCACCGCGCGCCAGACTATGCCAGGATGCCAGCAGGGAAGGGAGGCCGTTACGATGGCAGAGACGGTAACGCTGACCGATGGATGCAGGCTGAACATCCGTTTGGACGGTGATGCGGCCTTGCCCACGCTGGTGCTGGCCCATGCGCTGGGAAGCAACATGGATATGTGGGCGCCCCAGGTGGTAACCTTGTCGCGATATTTCCGCGTCCTGCGCTATGACAGCCGCGGCCATGGGGCGTCCGACACGACGCCCACCCCCGGCAGCATCGCGCGCCTGGGCCGTGACGTGGTCGAACTGCTCGACCTGTTGGGCCTGGACCGCGTCCATTTCGCCGGACTGTCAATGGGCGGCATGGTCGGGCAGTGGCTGGGGGCCCACGCGCCCCACCGTCTGTCCCGCCTGATGCTGTGCAACACGGCGGCCCATATGCCGCCGGCCGGCGCATGGGATGCCCGCATCGCCCTGGTTCGGGCGCAGGGCATGGGGGCCATCGTCGATGGCGTGCTGGAACGCTGGTTCACCACCCCTTTCCGGCAGGCGCAGCCCGATGCCGTCACGCCCATAGAGAGGGTATTGCGGGCCACCGGCGTGGAGGGCTATGCCTCCTGCTGTGTCGCGGTACGCGACATGGACCAGCGACCCCTGCTATCCGCGATTCAGGTGCCGACCCTGGTCGTCGCCGGCGCTCATGACCTTTCCACCCCCCTGGAGAAGGCCCGTGAGTTAACGGCAACCATCCCGGACGTACGCCTGGTTGAGTTGGAGGCAGCGCATCTGTCAAATGTTGAACAGGCCGAGGCTTTTAACGCTGTCCTGCTGTCTTTTCTGACAGCGTGACCGGGCGCGCCGACAGCGGCTTGTCCGACACCCATGTCCTGGAATATCGGCTATCGTCCATTTTTTCGCCATCAGACCGTCACCGGGAACTGCGCATATGACTTACCGCCTTGACGGGAAGGTCATGCGCAAGTTCTAGTGATGTTTCCTGGGGAAAATAATGCGGGGCGGAACCATGGAAGGGATCAGCAAGCTGATCGAAGGGGAACGTGCGGCGGCCTTCTGGGGAGAGGACCCGCCACCCCCCATCCGTCCGGTGACGCTGGATATCCTGTTCCTGCATCCCAAGACGCTGGTCGACAGCTGGCCTATCCCCGTCGACACGCTGGGCGAGATGGTGAAGATGCCCAGTTCCGTTTATCCCATCCTGGCCTCGTCCATC
This sequence comes from Niveispirillum sp. FG148, assembly GCF_057809655.1. Taxonomy (NCBI): domain Bacteria; kingdom Pseudomonadati; phylum Pseudomonadota; class Alphaproteobacteria; order Rhodospirillales; family Azospirillaceae; genus Niveispirillum; species Niveispirillum sp. FG148. The sequence continues at coordinate 79,549 of NZ_JBMDKJ010000024.1, read as the reverse complement.
GCCGACCTGCATGTCGAATATTCCATCTTTGACGGCTATGTCGCGCGGGAAACGTTCCAGGCCTACAAGGATCGACTGTCCAGGCCCGATGTCATCTGCATCAGCGTCATGACATCGCTGAAGGCCATGGACACGGAGTTGACCATCCGGCTGGCAAGGGAATTGAACCCCAAAGTCAAAATCATCCTGGGCGGCAATCATGCCAGCGCATGGCCGGAACGGTGGCTTAAACTGGGCGCCGACTATGTGGTGATCAAGGAGGGCGAGATACCGTTCCGCCGCCTGATCCAGCATCTGACCGGCTGGCAGGTGACGCCCGCGGAAGTGCCGAACCTGTGGTGGCGCCAAGGTGAGGCAATCCACAAATCCACCGCGCAACTGCCCTTGATCGACATCAACCGGGCACCGGTTCCTGACTGGAGCCGGTTCGATTTCCGGCCCTATGGCATGGGGATGAGCGACGGGTTCGCCGCGGCCGTCGAAATCTCCCGTGGATGTCCGCAACGCTGTGATTTCTGCAATATCAATAAGTTCTGGGACTACAAGCAGCGTTACAAATCGGTGGAGCGGGTGCTGGAGGAACTGACGGCGCTGCATGCCCGGGGCGTGCGGGAGTTCATCTTCACCGACGATAATTTCGGCGGCGACCACCGGCACACGATCAAGCTGCTGGAGGGCATGATCGCGCGCGGCCTGGACATGCGCTGGGGCAGCTTCCTGCGCGGTGACACGGTGACCAAGACCAAGGGGTTCGAGGTGCTGGCCGCCAAGGCGGGCATGCGCTTCTGCATGATGGGCATCGAAAGCCTGGACCCGACCTGGCTGAAATCCCACCGCAAGGGGGTGCGCGCATCGGACGTCGTGGGCATGTATTCCGATGTCTATAACCGGCTGCGTTCGCAGAATATCTATGTCGTCGGCCTGTTCATTTCCCCACCCCAGGGCGAGCGTACCGATTTTTCCGGCACAGGGGCCTGTGGCGTCGTCTGCGATTACCACTATTCGGCCAACCTGATCGCGCAGAAGGGCAGCCTGCTGTATGAGGAATACAAGGCCCGCGATGCGGTAGCCAAGGACATGTTCTATCACGACTGGAACCTGTCCAGTGTCGTTCTGGGCGACGGGCGGGTGCAGAAGAACCAGAAATCGCTGTGGGACGAGGTTAAGGAGGCCTTCACCGGTTACGGCATCCGTTCGGCCTTCTTCGGCACAGCTTTCGCGCGACGGTTCCGCTGGCGCCCTATCTTCGTCGTGGGGGAGCGGATATTGTGTACGACTGCGGCGGATATTAAGCGCTGGCGCTTGGCCCGCGACAAACGTCTGTCCGTGCAGGAAAGACAGGACCGCATCCTGCAAACAGAACTGGGGGAAGAACGGATCAAACGGTTAGCCCGGCGTCGTTTCTGGATCAGTCCCTTGTCCTTGCGCACCGGCCTGTGGTCAGCCAGGCCAAAGCGGGCCGTGCCGGTATCGGCCGATGCCGCCCGCCCGTGACCCCAGTGCCAGTCAGAAAGGCCCGGTTCCATGGCGTATCGACACTTGCGCTTTGATCGTGATGGCCGCATCGCCATCATCACCTTGAACCGCCCGACCGCCCGGAATGCCATCGACCGGACGTTGAACGCCGAATTGCATCAGGTCTGGACGCGCTTCGCCGATGATGATGGGCTTGATGTCGCCATCCTGACGGGAGAAGGCGAGGCCTTTTGCGCCGGGGCCGATCTGGCGGACTATATTCCGCAATTCCTGGGCGGCGATATGCGAACCGTCCGGGCCAACGTGCCGCATGGGCTGGGCGGCATCACCCGCGGCCAGCACCGGTTGGCCAAACCCGTCATCGCGGCGGTGAATGGCTGGGCACTGGCGGGTGGCTTCGAACTGGCCCTGGCCTGTGATGTGCGCATCGCCGCCGACAGTGCCATATTCGGCAGCTACGAAATCCACCGCGGCTTTCACCATGGCGATGGGGGAATCGTCAGGCTGGTACAAAGCATCGGCGTGTCGCGCACCATGGATATCGTGTTGTCGGGCAGGGACATAACGGCAGAGGAGGCGCATCGGATCGGCTTGGTCAGCGCCGTGGTCCCCGGTGATGATCTGTTGCCGGCTGCCCTGGCATATGCCGGCCGCATCGCCGGCAAAAGCCAGGCGGCAATCCGTTCCGCCAAAGAAACAATCCTTGAAGTTGCAGGACGTTCCCTGGATGACGCCCTGCGGCTTGAGGCGTTATATGGCTATTCCAGTGGTGATGTGCAGCAGGTGAAACAGCAGTTGGAGCGGTTCCTTGCCAAGAAGAACGGCGATCTCTCGTGACTGGCTGGGATATTTCCAGCGAGCGAATTTCCGCCGACCTTGTAACCTGCTGTGGGACATGGTCTGATGTATACAACTACACAAGGCCGGACCTAGTCAGGTTGGGGTGGGCATGGCGCCCTTGGATTCGTCGCTGAGGCTGACTGACGAGGTTCAACGGGATACTCGGACCGTCCTGCTGCGCGGGACATATGGGACCGACTCCCGGCCCGTGCGCGTGCGCGTGCCGGCCTTGCGCCAGACCCGCGATATTGCCGCCATTCATCGTGAACATGACATGCTGTCGGTCCTGGGCACGCCGCATGTCGAGGAGGTCGTCGCCCTGACGGAGAGCGTCCACGGCCCGACGCTGATCCTGGCAGACCGGTCTGACCGCATGTTGTCCACACTGATCCCGGCGGGGGGCATGGCGTTGGACCGGTTCCTGCCGCTGGCCCTGGACATGGCGGCAGCGGTGGAGGAGGTGCATGCCCGCGACATGGTTCATCGCGGCATCCGTCCTGCCAGCTTCTGGGTGGCGTCTGATGGCGTGACGGTTACCCTTGGCAATTTCTGCAACGCGTCGCTGTTCCCGAACGAGGCGGCATTGGGCCTGGGGGCGGGACAACTGGATGGTGATCTGCGCTATCTGTCACCTGAACAGACAGGCCGGATGAACCGCGTTGTCGATTACCGCAGCGACCTCTACTCGCTGGGCCTCTGTTATTACGAGATGCTGACGGGCCAATTGCCGTTCAATGCGGCGGACCGGGTGGGTTGGGTCCATTGCCACATCGCCCGCGAACCACGTCCCATCCGGGAACTGCGGCCAGACCTGCCGGAACCGCTGGCGGAACTGGTCATGCGTCTTCTGGCGAAGGCGGCGGAACAACGTTACCAACTGGCCGCAACCGTCAAGGCCGATCTGGCCGCCTCCCTGGCCGAATGGCGGGAAACAGGCCGCATCACCCGCTTTCGCCCCAACCGGGGCGACCGCCCCCGGCAACTGGTGCTGCCACAACGGCTGTACGGTCGTGACCGGGAGGTCGGGCAAGTACTGGCCGCCTTCGACCGGGCCAGCCAGGGCCACGTCGAATTCCTGGCGGTGTCCGGCAGTTCCGGTATCGGCAAATCGGTGCTGGTGCGGGAGGTGCAGCGGCCGCTGACGGCGCGGCGCGGCTATTACGCCGAAGGCAAATTCGACCAGCTGCGCCGCGACGTGCCGTTCCTGGCACTGATCCAACCGTTGCGCGATCTGGTCAAGCAGGTCCTGACGGAGCCCCCGGAGGCGCTGGCGCATTGGGCAGAGAGACTGTCACGGGCGCTGGGGCGCAATGCGCCCGTCATGGCCGAGGCCTTACCCGAGCTTGAACTGGTACTGGGCACGCAAGCACCACCACCAGCCCTGCCACCCATTCAGGCCCAGAACCGGTTCCAGCAGACCGTGGCGGCGTTCCTGCTGGAATTTGCCGCGGCCGAACATCCCCTGGTCCTGTTCCTGGACGATCTGCAATGGGCAGATGTCGCGTCGCTGAAACTCCTGGAAGCGCTGCTGGTCGATCCCGATGCACGCCATCTTCTGGTGGTCGGCGCCTATCGCGATCATGAGGTTGACGCAGCCCACCCTTTGACGCGCATGCTGTCCCTGGTGGCGAAATCCATCCGCGTCACCGCAATCGTGCCACAGCCGCTGGGGCCGGATCATGTCCATGGCTGGCTGGCGGAGGCCATGGGCGCGGATGACGGGGACGTGGGGCGGCTGGCGCAGCTGCTGACGGCCAAAAGCGGCGGCAATCCCTTCTTTCTGGGTCAGCTGTTGTCGACGCTGGCCGCCAACCATGTCGTGCGCTTCGATCCGCAGGCGGGGCACTGGGTGGCCGACGTCGTGGACGTGGAACGGGCCAGTCTGCCCGATGATGTGGCCGACCTGCTGGCGGCACGTCTGGGCGTGCTGCCGGAACCGACGCAGGATGTGCTGCGGCTTGCGGCCTGCATCGGCAACCGCTTCGAACTTGGCCTGCTGGCCGCCATTTGCCGTCTGGGCCCGGAATTATGCCTAACCCGGCTGGAGCCGGCTTTGCGGGATGGCTACTGCGTGCTGGTGGAGGATGAGGGCGGACCGGCCAGCGTCTATCGCTTCACCCATGACCGGCTGCACAAGGCCGCCTATCTGCTGACCCCGGAGGGAGAAAGGGCGGGAGTACATCTGGAACTGGGCCGTCGCCTGCGTGACGATGTCGGCCTGGCGGCGCGGCTGCCCTTCGAGGTTGTCCGGCACCTGAACCTGGGCAGCGCCCTGATCACCCAGCCGGAGGAACGACGAGGCCTGGCGCGGTTGAACCATGAGGCCGCGGTAAAGGCGCGCGCCTCTGCCGCCTTCGATATCGCCCATGGTCTGCTGCGCATGGCGATGACGATGATGCCCGCGGGCGGGGAAACGGCGTTGCGCTGGCGGCTGTGGATGGATGCGGCCGAGGGTGCCTATCTGGCCCAGGATTTCGAGGCATTCCAGGCCCGGCGGGCGGAGCTGGAAACCATGGCGCCCGACGATCTGCGACGGGCGGAACTGCTGGAACTGGTGGTCCTGGCCAATGAGGCCCGCAATAATTTCGGGGAGGCGCTGCGGGCGGCCGTCGAGGGGCTGCGGCTGCTTGACGTACCGCTGTCAGAGACAACGGCCAAGCGTGACACGCTGCTGTTGATCGCAGGCCAGCTGTGGCGGCTGAAAGGAAGGACGGCGGCAGCGCTGGCGGAATTGCCAGCCATGACGGATGAGCGGCTGCTGCAGGTGATGCGACTGCTGGCATCTGCCATCCGCGCCAGCTACTCACTGGCGTCGCCCCTGTTGCCCGTGCTGTCGCTGAAAGGCGCACTGCTGTCGCTGGACCACGGCGTCACGCCGCAATCCACCATCTGCTTTACGGGCAGCGCCCTGATCTTCATCGGCGCGCTTAATGATATCGGCCGCGGCAGCCGCCTGGGCGATCTCAGCATGCGGCTGGGCCAGCGGTTCGGCGTCGTGGTTCATATCCCCAACCATCTGGTGGTTGTCCAGCACTGGACCTCTGCTTTGCGCGACATCGCCCCGGTGGCGGCGGATATTTCCAAGGAACTGATCGCCACAGGCTTTTACGACCGCGCCGGTCTGTGCCTTATGGTGGAAATGACGGTCCACACCGTCTGCCGCCACAATCTGGAACAGGAACTGGCGTCCACCCAGGCGGCGCTGGCCTTTGCCAAGCGCCGCGACCTTAAGCTGATCGAAGAGACGGCGCAGAACCCCCTGGCGCTGATCGCCCGGCTGCGGCGACCGGAACTGGGGGGACTGGATGAAATACTGCCCTATGTCGGCACGGCCGACAGCCACACGGGCGAGGTAGCATTCAAAATCAGGCAGATATTCACCCTGCTGGTTTTTGACCATAGCGATCTGGCCCGCACCCTTGCGGCCGATGTCCGCCCGCAATTGCGCAGCGTGCTGGGGTCGGCATGGGTGGCACCGTTCCATTGGTACGAGGCGCTGGCCTTGCTGGACCTGCTGGCAGAGGCAAGCGACGCGGGTCATCGGGCGGCCGCGCTGAAGCAGGTGCGCCGGAACCTGAAACTGCTGCGGCAATGGACATCCCATGCACCCATGAACAATGCCCATCGCCTGCGCCTGCTGGAGGCGGAGATGGCAGCCCTGTCATCCTCCACGGGGGCCCTGTCACAGCAGGCCGCTGCTGCCTTCGGCGAGGCGGTGGAACTGGCCCTTGACCAGGGCTTCGTCGGGGATGCCGCCTTGGCGACGGAGCGGTTGGGGCGGGCGCTGCTGCGCCGGGGCCGCCGTCCCGCCGGCATCGTGCAGATGCGTGAGGCCTGGTTGCTCTACCGTCGATACGGTGCCCTGGCCAAGGCCGAAAGACTGGCCCGGGCGTTCCCCGATGCCCTGGAAGGCTTGATCCTGTCCGGGCAGGGCGATGAGGCGGGTGGCCAGCAGTCGCTCGACGTGTCCACCGTCACCAAGATGGGGCAGGCCATCGCTGGCGAACTGGTGCTGGACCGGCTGATCGGCCGGGTGCTGGATCTGGCCATGGAAAATGCCGGTGCCCGCTACGCCGCTCTGACCCTTGTGGATGCCGACGGTCGCGCGCTGGCGGCCGAACAGCGCCTGGGAACCATGGCAAGGGCAGAGGAGGAGACCCAGCCCATCGGTGCGCGCCTGCCCGAACCCCTGCTGCTTTACGCGGAACGGACGCTGGAAACCGTGCTGATCGAGGATGCGCGCGTCCAGACGCGCTTCCCCTTCCATCGCCGCTGGGACCGGGCGACGGCGGTATCGGTACTGGCGGTGCCGGTGGTGCATCAGGGGCGCTGCATCGGTGTCCTGTACCTGGAAAATGACCTGACTGCCGGGGCGTTTACGGCCGATCGGGTGGAACTGCTGCGCGTACTGGCCTCCCAGGCGGCCATTGCCATTGCCAATGCAAGGCTGTTTGAGGAACTGGACCGTGCCCGCAAGGCCCTGCTGGAATATAATCAGCGGCTGGAACAGGTGGTGACGGAACGCACGGCCGACCTTGCCGGGCGCTCGGCAGCGCTGGAACAATCCCTGGCGGCGTTGCGGGCGGCGCAGGCGCAACTTGTGCAGAAGGAAAAGCTGGCATCACTGGGCGGACTTGTGGCCGGCGTCGCGCATGAAATCAACACCCCGCTGGGCGTGGCCCTGACCGGTGCCAGCTATTGCCAGGAACAGCTGGAGGATCTGGCCGCCGTCGCCGACCAGAAACGCCTGACCCGGACAGGGCTGGAGGAGTTCCTGTCCGATATACGCGAAGTGATGCGCACCGTTCTGCACAATCTCCGCCGATCGGCCGATCTGGTGCAAAGCTTCAAGCAGGTGGCTGTCGGCAAGTCGGAGGAAGAGGTTGAGGACATGGATGTGGCGCAATATCTGCGCGGCATCCTGCCCAGCCTGGAACTGCTGCTGAAGACCCGTGGCATCCGGCTGGAGACTTCATTGGAGGAAGGCCTGTTCCTGCAGGCGCCATCGGGAGCCATCGCCCGGGCCGTGACCCATCTGGTTCAGAACGCCGTTGATCACGCCTTTGAGAATATTCGCGATCCGCTGCTGCGGCTGTCGCTTTACCGGCAGGGACCGGTGATGATCCTGAAAATCACCGATAACGGCGTCGGCATGACGCCGGAGGTTTACAGACGGGCCTTCGACCCATTCTTCACCACACGCCGTAACACCGGCTCCACCGGGCTCGGCCTGCACATCGTGCATAATCTCGTGACCGGCCCGCTGGGAGGCGAAATGGACGTCGTGACGGCACCAGGGGACGGCACATCCATCACCATCCGGGTGCCTTTGCCCCAATAGTGCGGTTCCCGCTGACAGGAAAGCCGCGCCGGCGGTGGCACCCACGCGATGCCGGAAAGTGGGATACGCGTTGCACTTGTCGTTCTGGCATGATGCATCCATCTCCCACTGGCATCTCCCACTGGCATCCCCCAGGGGCATCTCCTGCCGGCACAGTCATTCATTCAGGAAAAATCATGCGGATTGCCCATGTGGCCCTTTGGACAGCGGACCTGGATCAGGCAGCCGAATTCTGGCGCCACTATTTCGGGGCCAGCATCGGGGAGGCCTATCACAGCCGTCGGCGCCCCGGTTTCATCTCCCGCTTCGTTACTCTTCCCAAAGGCGGGGACCAGATCGAACTGATGACCGGCCCGTGGATTGCGGGATCGGCAGGGGGCGAGGCGGCGGGCTGGGATCATATCGCCATTCGCGTCGGCAATCGTGCGGCGGTGGACGCACTGGCCACCCGGTGCGCAGCCGATCAATGTCTGGTGTCGGGACCGCGGCTGACCGGCGACGGTTTCTACGAGGCGGTGATTGCGATGCCGGATGGCTGTCGGATCGAAATCACCGGTGACGACGCGGCGGACACCCCATCGGCCTGACCTGCCGGGGCGATTTGCCACCCCGACCTGCATGGAATACGCTTTCCCGCGCGGAACGGGAGTGCCACCCTGGCACAGGCAGGCCGATGTGGTTCAGGGTTCAACGGCTGCTGATGGATGGCAAAAACGGATGGATCAGATCAATTTTCTGGGCGGTTTGCTTCTGGGGCTGGCCAGTACCCTGCATTGCGCGACCATGTGCGGCGGCATAGCCGGCAGCCTGTTGATGGGACTGTCGCCCGACAGCAGTCGGTCGCGTCAGATTACCTATCTCTTGTCCATGCAGGCGGGACGGGTAGTGGCCTATATGCTGGCCGGTGCCACGCTCAGCGCCCTGGGGGCGGCCTTCTACGGGCTGTTTGACCAGCGCGATGCCTACCGGGTCCTGCAATGGTCGGCGGCGGCTACGCTGGCCTGGATCGGCCTGTCGCTGATGGGGCTGGTGCCGGCCCTGTCCATTTTCGACCGTATCCTGTCACCCATCAGTCGTGTGCTGGGGGCGTTGCGCCGGCATGGGAAATTGTCGGCCCCCCTGGTGGGTCTGCTTTGGGGATTTCTGCCCTGCGGCATGGTCTACGCGGCCTTGTTCTATGCCACCCTGTCGGGCAGTGCCATCCAGGGCGCGCTGGTCATGGCCGGGTTCGGCCTGGGGACCTTGCCAGCGGTGACCCTTGCGGCCTTCGGCTATGGCAGGCTGATGACCTGGGCGCGCCGCCCCCAACTGCGCCGAGCCATGGGTGCAGTGCTGGTCGCCTTGGCCCCCCTTTCGCTGCTGGTTCCGACCCATGTGATCGCAGCCCTCTGCTGATGGGGCTTTCAAGCAAGGACACCGCCGTGCCTGACGCGCTCGACCTTGTAGGGCAGATGCTGGACGAACGTCTGGTCATGACGGCCAAACGGCCTTTCATTCTGGGCATCTGCGGCGCGCAGGGCAGTGGCAAATCAACCCTGGCGGAGGGGCTGGCACAACGGTTGCGCGATACGGGCCTGCAGGTTGCGGTGCTGTCGTTGGATGATCTTTATCTGACACGGGCAGAACGGGTGGCCCTGGCCCGTACCATCCACCCCCTGCTTGCCACGCGGGGAGTGCCGGGAACACATGATGTGGCCTTGGGCCTGGCGGTGTTCGACGGGTTGGCGGCGGGTGGCTGCACCTTGTTGCCCCGGTTCGACAAGGCAACAGATGACCGGGCACCGTCTGGCGTCCGCATCGACGGGCCGGTGGATGTGGTGCTGTTCGAAGGCTGGTGTGTGGGCGCGGTGGCACAGGAAGCCTCGGCGCTTGCCACACCGATAAACGACCTTGAACGCCTCCAGGACGCCGACGGGCATTGGCGCCATCATGTCAATGCCGCGTTGGCAGGGGAGTATCAGCACCTGTTCGGGCGCATCGATGCCCTGGTCCTGCTGGCCGCGCCGGACTTCGCGATGGTACGGGACTGGCGGATCGAGCAGGAAGAGGGGCTGCGACAGTCCCTGCGGGCCGCCGGCAGGTCCACCGAAGGCACCATGGACGACGCGCAGATCGCCAGCTTCATTCAGTTCTACGAACGCCTGACCCGCCACATTCTGGCCGAAATGCCTGACCGCGCCGACCTGACGCTGCGTCTGGATGGCCGGCGGCGCGTCCTCTGAACCACAGCGCGTCTGCGGCCGACCGGCAGAGCCTGCCCACCCGCACGCAAAATCATTGGCACGGCGTTTGCTTACTGATTTCCAGGTTGGACATTGGCTTGGCTGAAAGAAACGCAAGATGACGACGATCACCTCGGTTGCCGATCTTACCCCGAAGAAGATGGCCTCCTTGACGGCAAGCCAGATCAGCTCCTTCTCGCTGGATGACATCGCGGAACTGACCAAGGCACAGATCGCCGCCGTTTCCGTCAAGCAGATGAGCGGTTTTACCGCCACGCAGATCGGCGCCATGTCGGCCAGCCAGATAGGCTTCACGGCCGCACAGCTGGCAGCCATGAACGATACCCAGTTCAACGCACTGGAGGCGGAAGATTTCGCCGCCATGTCGGTCAGCCAGATCCGCGGCATGACCGCGCGCGAAATTGCCCTGTTGAGCTCGGAAAAAATTGCCGCCCTGTCGACCAACCAGGTCGCCGCCCTGACCGCCCCGCAGATCCGCGCCTTCACCACCACGCAGATCGCCAGTTTCAGTACCGACCAGATCGGCGCCATGACTGCGGGCCAGATCTCGGCCATGACCTCCAGCCAACTCAATGCGCTCAGCAGCGATCAGGTCGCGGCCCTGACATCGACGCAGCTGAAGGGCCTGACCGCGACGCAGATCGCCCAGATGGGCACCAACTTTCCCAGCCAGTTGGACGCCAGCCAGCTGGGCGCCCTGAGCGTCACCCAGGTTCGGGCCCTGACGGTATCGCAGCTGAATGCCCTGACGCCCGTGCAATGGGGTGGCTTCACCAGCACCCAGATCGGCGCGCTGACGTCCAACCAGCTCCGCGGCGTCACGCCTTCGCTGATCGGTGGACTGGTCAACACCCAGATGAAGGGTCTGACGGCCACGCAGATGGCAGCACTGACCACTCAGCAGCTTGGACAATTCTCCGACGAACAGATCGAGGGCCTGGGGCCGGCGCAGATCAGGGGCCTGACGCAGACGCAGATCTCCGGGCTGAGCGACGCCCAGATCGTGTCCTTCACCTCCACGCAGATGGCCAATTTCTCTGTGGCCCAGATCAAGTGGTTCAGCAGCTCGCAATTGGCCACCTTCACGCCGGAACAGGTTGGCGGCATGAACGCGGCCCAGTTCGCGTCCATGAGCACGGACCAGTTCCAGGGGCTCAATGCCGACCAGATTGGCGCCATGACGCCGGCACAGTTCGCCACCCTGTCGGCGGCCAAGATTGCGACCCTGACGGACGGGAAGCTGAACGTCCTGGGCACGACCCAGCTTGCCGCGCTGACCCCGACGCAGATGCGCGGGTTCACGGCCGCGCAGCTGTCGGGCCTGAGCGATGACCAGTTCGCCAGCCTGGGCAAGTCACAGGTTGCCGCCCTGTCCACCACGCAGATCAAGTCGCTGTCCGAAGGACGGGTCTCTGCCATATCCGCCGATCAGTTGGCGATTTTCACCGGCGCGCAGATCGGCGCGATGACGGAAGACCAGTTGTCGGGCCTGGCGACGACCCAGGTTGCAGCCCTGACGGCCGAACAGCTTCGCGCCCTGAACACCACGCAGATCAACACGCTGGACGACAGCCAGATCGGTGCCCTGACGACCAAGCAGGTTGCGGCCCTGTCGCCCGCGCAGGTTCGTGGCCTGTCCACCGATCGCGTGCCGGCCTTGTCCACGACCCAGATCAATGCCTTGACCCCGTCACAGGTCGCCTCGGTCACCACCACCCAGATCGCGGCGATGACCACCGATCAGCTGGGCGGCCTGTCAACGACGCAGCTGCGTAACCTGACCTCTGCGCAGATCGGTGCCATTACCACCGAGCAGATTTCGTCCCTGCCGGGGGACTTTTTTGCCGGGTTGTCGGCAACACAGGTCAAGGGCATCACCGCCGATCAGATTTCAAGCCTGGGCCAGACACAGCTTCAGGTGTTCAGCCAAACGCAGATATCCAGCCTGACCAGCGCAGCCGTGTCCGGATTCAGCAAGGTACAGTTCGCCTGGCTGTCCAGTGAACAGCTGTCTGGCCTGTCCACGGCCCAGATGGCGGCGCTGACCGACGGCCAGATTTCGGCGCTGTCGAACGACAGTCTGGCGTCCCTCAGCAATGATCAGGTGAAAAGCCTGTCCGTCACCTCCATCGCGACCCTGACGCCGGAACAGATCGGGTCGTTGTCGGCAAGCCAGGTCGGCGCTATGACGGCCAGCCAGATCAACGGCATGTCCGGCGCCCAGGTGGCGGCCCTGTCGGCTGAACAGGTGGCGGCCCTGTCGACCAGCAGCATAGCCGCCCTGACCACGACCCAGATCGCTTCCCTGTCCGGCACCCAGATGGCCAGCCTGTCGACGACGCAGATCAAGGGCCTGACGGCAACGCAGATTTCCGCGCTTCAGGGCGAGGAAGTGATGGCCATGACGTCGGACCAGATCGCAGGGCTGTCGGTGACGCAGGTCAAGGGATTGTCGACCGATCAGATCTCCCTGCTGTCTGACCAGCAGCTTGCCAGCCTGACCAGCGCCCAGTTGGCCGGGCTGTCCACCACGCAGCTGAACGCCCTCAGCGGCGAGCAGCTGGGCCAGCTTAGCCAGGAACAGCTGGCCGGTCTGTCAGCGGCACAATTCGCCGGCCTGTCGGCGGAGAAGGTGACCCGGCTGTCGGCGGAGCAGGTGGCCAGCATGAGCGCGGCCCAGATTAAGGGCCTGACGGTATCCCAGATCAACAGTTTCAGCGACGCGCAGACGGCGGCATTGACGGGGACACAGCTGGCCGCGCTGTCGACCACCCAGATCGCCGGCCTCAGCAGTGATTTCCTGTCCAGCCTGTCCGCCGACCAGTTCGGTGGCCTGACGGCCTCACAGTTCGGGGCCATGACGGCCACGCAGCTGAACGCGCTGAGCGATGAGCGCTTTTCGGAAATCTCGGCCGGCCAGCTGGCCGGCCTGACCGGCGCGCAGGTCGGAGCCTTGAGCCAGAGCCGCGTCGCCGCCTTGGGTACCGAGCAGTTTGCCAGCTTGTCCGTCGCCCAGATCAAAGGGCTGACGGCGGATCAGGTGTCGGTGCTGGGAACGGAGAAGATCAATGCCCTGAGCCTGGCCCAGTTTGCCGAACTGTCACCCTCGGCGATCGGCGGGATGACGGCCAGCCAAGTGCTTGGGCTGAACGCCGAACTGCTCAGCAGCATGACGGCGCCGCAATTGTCGGGCCTGTCTGCAAACCAGTTTGCGCTGTTCTCTGCCGAACAGATGTCAGCATTCACCACGACGCAGATCGCAGGCTTTACCGCCGCCCAGATCGCCGGCCTGAGCGCGGGGCAATTGGCCGGGTTCAGCGCGCAGCAGATTGCGGTGCTGCCGACAGCGGCAATTTCCGGCCTGTCCGAAGGGCAGATCAGCGCGATGGCACCCGAACAGCTGGCCAGCCTGACGTCCGGTCAGCTGGCGGGCCTGACCACGACCCAGATCGGTGCGTTGACGGCTGATCAGGTTGCCAGCCTGACCGCCAACCAGATCAAGGCGCTGAGCGCCAGCCAGCTCGGCGCCATTGATGCCGCAGCCATCCCCTATCTCAACGAAGATCAGTTGAACGCCATCACCACCACCCAGATCGCCGGCCTGTCGGCCGACCAGCTGGGGGTGATGAGCGGTGAACAACTGGCCGTCCTGTCCACATCGCAGCTGGCCGCGCTCTCCTCCTCGGCGGCAGCGGGCTTCCGCACGGCGCAGCTTGGCAGCCTGACGGACAGCCAGTTCCAGGCCCTGACCGCCAACCAGATGAAGAATATCCCGTCCTCGCAACTGTCCGGGCTGGACTCGTCGCGGCTGGCGATCATGACCACGGGCCAGATTGCCAGCCTGTCGGCCACCCAGATCAATGCCATCGGTGTCGGTGCGGTCGGCCTTTTCTCAACAACCCAGATCGCCGCCATTCCGGCCAACGTCATCAGCGGTGTGTCCGCCGGCATTCTGAATGGCCTCAGCAGCAGCCAGGCCAACGCCCTGACCAGCGCACAGATCGCGGCGCTGTCCGCGGACCAGTTGGGTGCCCTGTCGGCCGACACCTTCCAGATCATCGCATCGAAAAGCCTGTCGACCCTGACCTCCACACAGATCGCCTCTCTGTCGGAAGCGCAAATCCAGTCGTTGAGCACGACGGAAATGGCGGCGCTGACATCCACGCAGTTGGGTGCGCTCAAGGCCTCCCAGGCGGCGTCCTTGTCGACCGAAAGCCTGGCTGCCATTGCCGTCGATCAGATCAAGGGCCTGTCCGCCAGTTTTGTCGGCGCGTTGACGTCACAGCAGATCGCAAGCCTCACCACCTCGCAGGTGAATGCCCTGACCAGCACGCAGTTCGTGGCCCTGACCACGACGCAGATCGGCGCGCTTCAGACGACACAGATGGAAGCACTTACCACCACCCACCTCAACGAGTTGACCTCCACCCAGCAGGCTGCCCTCAGCACGGAGCAGATTGACGCCCTCTCAACGACCCAGTTGAACGGGCTCAGCACGGCTTTCATGAGCCGGATCACGTCCGACCAGTTGTCGGGCATGACAACGCCGCAGCTGCAGTCCTTGACCGCGGCCAGCCTGGGTGCCATCCCCGCCGCTGTCCTGGCGGCCCTGGGCACCGGCCAGATTGCGTCGCTGTCGGCCGATCAGGTCGGCAGCCTGACGGCCACGCAGCTGCAGACGCTGACCAACACGCAGATCCAGGCCTTCACGACCACGGCCGTCACCGGTCTGAGCCAGACGCAGCTATCCTCGCTGCTGCGGGTGCAGTTGCGGGCGCTGACCGGTGATCAGATGGCAGCCCTGACCCCGACCCAGATCAGCGGCATGTCGGCCACGCAGTTTGCCAACTTCACCGGCACGCAGTTGCAGTCGCTGACCACTTCACAGTTCGCGCTATTGACCGGGTCGCAGATCGGCGCCCTGACGGCGTCGCAGTTCAGCAACCTGACCACGTCGCAGATCGGCCAGATGAACGCCCTGCAGGTGGCCGGGCTGACGACCAACCAGATCGCCGCGATGACAACGACGCAGATCGGCGCGCTGACGACCTATCAGATCGAATCCATGACCGGGACGCAGGTGAGCGCGTTCACGACTGCCCAGACCGACGTGATGACGGCCGAACAGCTGGCGGCCATCCAGACCTCGCTCGCCTAAAGGCGAGCGGGACAGGGTGGGTCAGCGGCCGACGAAGCTGGGCTTGGCCTTGGCGGCAAACGCCTCGAAGGCGCGGCGGAAATCTTCCGTCTGCATGCAGATCGCCTGGGCCTGGGCCTCCGCCTCGATCGCCATGTCGACCGACATCGACCATTCCTGGTTCAACATGGTCTTGGTCATCATATGGGCGAAGCGCGGGCCGGCCATCAGCTGTCGGGCATAGTCCGCCGCCCGCTCCAGCAGGTTTTCCGCCGGCACCAGTTCGTTCCAGAAACCCCAGTCGCGGCCCTCGCTGGCCGTCATGGTCCGGCCGGAGAACAATAGTTCCGCCGCACGGCCCTGGCCGATAATCCGGGGCAGGATGGCGCAGGCCCCCATGTCGCAACCCGCCAGGCCCACGCGGGTAAACAGGAAGGCGCATTTGGCGGCCGGCGTGGCGAAGCGCAAGTCTGCCGCCATGGCGATGATAGCGCCGGCGCCGACGCAGATGCCATCGACGGCGACGATGACCGGCTGCGGACAGGCGCGGATGGCCTTGACCAGATCACCGGTCATGCGGGTGAAGGACAGCAGGTCCCGCATATCCATCTTCGTCAATGGCTCGATGATCTCGAACACATCGCCGCCGGAGCAGAAATTGCCGCCAGCACCGCTGATCACCACAGCATGAACATCGTCGGGGCGGTAGACCAGCGCCCGGAAGAAGTCCCGCAGTTCGGCATAGCTGTCGAAGGTCAGCGGATTCTTCCGATCAGGCCGGTTCAGGGTGACAAAGGCCAGATGGTCCTTGATCTCCAGCTTGAAATGCGTGGCGGCGAACTCCTGCATGATCCGTCCCCTTCTATCGGCCATTACGGCACGACGGCCGTTGCCTCGATCTCCACCAGAGCCTGGTGTTCCACCAGACCCGCCACCTGTACCAGGGTCATGGCCGGAAAATTGCGGCCCATCACGGCGCGATAGACGGGCCCCAGGTCCTTCAGGCTGGCGCGATAGGCGTCGATATCGACAACATACCAGTTCAACCGCACGATATGTTCGGGGCCGCCGCCGGCCTCCCGCACCACGGCCAGCACGTTGGACAGCGCCTGGCGCACCTGTCCCAGAAAATCGACCGTCTCGAAAACGCATTCGGCGTTCCAGCCGATCTGCCCGCCAGTTACCACCAAGGCCCCCCGGGCCTTGATCCCGTTGGCATAGCCCTTGGGCTTTGCCCAACCGGGCGGCTGCAAGATGGTGAAATCATCACTGTCGGTCATGGATCAGCCTTCCTCACGCAGGTCGGCCAGCAGCTGCCGGGCGACAATCAGTTTCTGGACCTCGGTCGCCCCCTCATAGATGCGCAAGGCCCTGATCTCCCGATAAAGTTCTTCAACCTTCATGCCTGACTTCACGCCCAGCCCACCGAACATCTGCACGGCCTTGTCGATCACCCGCTGTGCGCCTTCGGTCGCCTGCCATTTGGCAAGAGCGGCTTCCTTGGTGATGCGGTCCCGGCCCGACAGGTCCGGGCGGTCCTTGGCCCACGCCGCGCGGTAGATCAGCAGGGCGCCCGCTTCGATATCCAGCACCATCTCCGCCAGATGGGCCTGGGTCAGTTGCTGGTCGGCCAGGGTGGCGCCGAACATGCGCCGGCCCCGGGCATGGCGCGCCGCCTCTGCCAGCGCGCGCCGGGCGAAGCCCAGCGCCGCCGCACCGACGCTGGGGCGAAAGACGTCCAGTGTCGCCATCGCGATCTTGAAACCCTCTCCCTCCCGGCCCAGCCTGGCCCCCTCCGGAACGAAGCAATCGGTGAAGTTCAGGGTGGCCAGCGGGTGGGGAGCGATGGTGTCGATCCGCTCCGCGATGGAAAATCCTTCGGATTCCGACGGAACAATGAAGGCGGTGATGCCCTTGGTGCCCGCTCCGGTGCGGGCGAAGACGACATATTGGCCGGCGATGCCGCCATTGCTGATCCAGGTCTTCGCGCCGTTCAGCCGATAGCCGCCGGCAACAGGTGTGGCGGCACAAGACATGGCGGCCACGTCGGACCCGGCATCCGCCTCCGACAGGGCGAAGGCCGCCAGGCTCCGGCCGGACCGAACGGCGGGCAGGAACGCTTCCTTCTGTTCAGGCGTGCCGAACAGGGTGATGGCCCCGGTTCCCAGCCCTTGCATGGCGAAGGCGAAATCAGCCAGTCCTGCGTGCCTGCCCAGCGTCTCCCGCACCAGACACAGGCTGCGCACATCGAACTGGCCATCTGGCGGAACCGCCAAATCCAGCCAGCCGTCGCGCCCAAGGGCGGCAACCAATGCAAGGCAGGAGCCGTCAATGTCGTGATGATCAATCAAATCCGGCAGGTGGATCGTTGCCCAGGTGTCGAGGCGTCGCACCAGATCGGCATGGGCCGCATCAAAAAAGGGCAGGCGCAGGAAATCGGCATCGGTCATGGCGTCGATCCGTCCGTCTGGCTGATCATGTTGCGGCGGACAGAGGCCTTGGCCTTGCCCAGCAGGTCCATCAGGGTCGCCACATCCACATCCGACAGATCGGCGAAGGCGGCTTCGATCCATTGTTCATGCCGGGCGGCCATGGCTTCGAACGCCGATTTCCCGGCGGGTGTCAGCGTCACATACTGCGTCCGCTTGTCCCCAGGACGACGGGTCCGTTCGACCAGCCCGTCTTCCGCCAGCCGTTCGGCCAGTCCGGTGCTGTTCCCGTTGGATACCATCAGCCGGCGGGACAGCTCCCCCATGGTCAGGGGACCATCGGCCTTGTGCAGCGCTGCCAGGAAGTCGAAACGGGGCAGGGTGGTGTCAAAGGCCAGCCGCAGGCCACTGCGCACCTCTGCCTCCACCAATCCGGTCAGGGTCAGAAGCCGAAGCCACAGACGCAGGTCACGATGGGTCGTCCCGGGAGAGGCAGTTTCAGGATCGACATGCGCCATATCCATTACATCACCTCCCCACCCGACAGGCCGATGGACTGGCCGGTGACGCTGCCTGCCAGCGGCCCGCACAGCCACATGACGGCCGCGGCCACTTCTTCGGGCTGCACGGGCCGTCCCTGCGGATTGCCGGCCAGGACCTGTGACAGGGCCTCGTCGCGCGACAGCCCGGTCTTGGCCTGGATTGCGTCCAGGGAGGATTGCAGCAGGTCCGTGTCGGTATAGCCGGGACAGACGGCATTGACGGTGACGCCGCTGCGCGCCAGTTCCACCGCCAGCGACCGGGTCAGCCCGATCAGCGCATGCTTGGCCGTGCAATAGGGCACGACATAGGCATAGCCCTTCTGCCCCGCCGTGCTGGCGATATTGACGATGCGGCCGGACCCGCGCGCCACCATGCCGGGCAGCACAGCCTGGATGGCGTGGAAAGCGCCCATCAGGTTCAGGTCCAGCGACCGGCGCAGGTCATCCGCCGTCACGCGCTTGAACGGCTTGCCCTCCGTCCCGCCGGCATTATTGACCAATATGTCGATGGGGCCCAACCCGCCCAGCGCCGCCGTCAGCGCCGGTCCGTCGGTGACATCGGCCGTGACAAAGCGGGCGGCGGAACCGATCCCGGCCGCCGCCGCCGCCAGGCGCCCTTCATCGCGGCCGATCAACGTGACGCCAGCCCCCGCCGCCGCCAATACACGGGCGACAGCCAGGCCGATACCGCGTCCACCGCCCGTCACCACGGCCTGTTGTCCATCCAGCACGGCACCATCCCCCGTCATATCGCGATCGCCATGTCCGCTGCCTTCTGCCGGCCACGCAGATACTGGGCGCGGCCGGACAGGTAGGGGCGGGGCCAGGGCTGGGCGTCAAAACCCAGCTCGGCCGCCGCATGCAGGGTGAAATAGGGATCGGACAGATGCGGCCGGGCCAGCGCCACCAGATCGGCCCGGCCCGCCGCGATGATGGAATTCACATGGTCATGGTCCTGCACATTGCCCACGGCCATGGTGGCCACCGGCACCTCGTTGCGGATGCGATCGCTGAAAGGGGTCTGGAACATGCGGCCATAGACGGGACGGCACAGCAGCGATGTCTGACCGGCGGACACATCCACCAGATCCACGCCCGCCGCCTGGAACGCCGCCGCAACCGCCACCGCATCGGCGGGCGTCAGCCCGTCGGCGTGCCAGTCACTGGCGGAAATGCGCACGGACATGGGCCGTTCGGCTGGCCAGACGGCACGCATGGCGGTGAATACCTCCAGCGGAAAGCGCAACCGGTTCTCCAGGCTGCCACCATATTCATCGTCCCGCCGGTTGGTCAGCGGGGAGATGAAGGCCGACAGCAGATAGCCATGGGCCGCGTGCAGTTCCAGCATGTCGAAGCCCGCCGCCGCGGCCCGGCATGTGGCCGCCACGAAATCATCCCGTACCCGGTCCATATCCGCCCGGTCCATGGGCCGGGGCACGGCATTTTCGGCGGACCAGGGCAGGGGGCTGGGGGCCAGCAGCGGCCAGTTACCCTCATCCAGCGGCTGATCCATGCCTTCCCAACCCAGTTTGGTGGACCCTTTCGGCCCGGCATGGCCCAGTTGCAGGCAGATTTTCGCGTCCGACTGCTGATGCACAAAATCGACAATCCGCTTCCATGCCGCCTGGTGTTCGTCCGTATACATGCCGGTACAGCCCGGCGTGATGCGGGCATCGGCGGAAACGCAGGTCATTTCCGTAAAGACCAGCCCCGCCCCGCCCATGGCCCTGCTGCCGTAATGGACCAGATGAAAATCGCCGGGCAGCCCATCCTGGGCGCTGTACATGGCCATCGGGCTGACGACGACGCGGTTGACCAGATCCATGCTACGCAGGCGCAACGGCGTGAACATGGGCGGCACCGGCTGATCGGCCCCGGCATACCAACGCTCATACCCTTCCAGCCAGGTGCGGTCCCGCAGCCGCAGGTTCTCATGTCCGATGCGCTGGCTGCGCGTCAGCAGGCTGTAGGTGAACTGCTCCGGCGGCAGATGGGTGTAGCGAGCCACATTTTCGAACCATTCGGTGCTGTTGCGCGCCGCCGACTGGATCTTCAGCACCTCCACCCGCCGTTCCGCTTCATAGGCGGCCAAGGCTGCCGGCAGGTCGTGCGGGCTGGCATTGATGCGGGCAGCCAGCGCAATCGCATCCTCCAACGCCAGCTTGGTGCCCGATCCGATGGAGAAATGTGCCGTATGGGCCGCATCACCCATCAGCACCAGATTACCCATCACCCAGGTCTCGCAGGTGATGCGGGGGAAATTCAGCCAGTCCGACCCGCGCAGATGCCGGCTGTTGGCCAGCAGCGGGTTGCCATCGAGATAGCGGCCGAACAGCTTTTCACCGAAGGCGATGGTGGTAGCGGTGTCCACACCTTCCAGCCCGGCCGCGCGCCAGTTCTCCTCCGTCGTTTCGATGATGAAGGTGGCGGTGTCGTCATCGAAGCGGTAGGCATGGGCCTGGAACCAGCCCCACTCCGTCTCCTCGAAGATGAAGGTGAAGGCGTCAAACTTCTTCTTCGTGCCCAGCCAGACGAACTTGTTGCGACGGCGGTCGATGGACGGTTTGAAATGGTCGGCATAGCGGGTGCGGATGCGGGAATTGATGCCGTCGGCCGCAATGACCAGATCGCAATCGGCAAAGCGGTCCAGATCCGGCTTCACCTCCGCCTCGAACACCAGCTGAACGCCAAGCGCCTCCGCCCGGCATTGCAGAATGTTCAGCAGACGCTTGCGTTCGATCCCGCAAAAGCCATGGCCGGAACTGGTGATGACCCGACCCTTGAAATGCACATCAATATCATCCCAATGGGCGAAGCTGTCGATGATGGCCTGCTGGCTTTCCGCATCGCCGCCTTTCAGGTTCCGCAGCGTCTCTTCAGAAAAGACGACACCCCAGCCGAACGTGTCATAAGGGCGGTTGCGTTCATAGACCGTGATGTCGTTGGCGGGGTCCGCCTTCTTCATCAGGATCGCGAAATAGAGGCCGGCCGGACCGCCGCCGATACAGGCAATCTTCATCGAAGCACGCCTTTCCGCCCTGCGCGACCTTGACGGCCAACGCGACCACAGTAGATATTTCAAATATAAAATATTGGCAGGCTGGCCTGTTGTCAATGGCGGATACCGTTCCTCATACTGCGTCCATCAAGGGACGTTGTTCCATCACGGTCTTCAGGCAGATGCGGGTGGAGAAGGAACGGACACCGGGCAAGCGCCCCAGCGCCGTGCGCAGCAGCTCGTCCAGCGCCGCGACGTCGCGGGCCACCACACGCAGCATGTAGTCGAACTCACCTGCCGTCGTATGACAGTCCAGTACAGCCGGAACGCTGGCCACAGCACGTTCGAAATCATCATGCCGTCCCAGGTCTATCGTCACGGAAACAAAGGCCAGAATCGAAAGTCCCAGCTTTTCCCGGTCCAGTTGGGCGCGGTAGTCGCGGACCATCCCGGCCTTTTCCAGCGCCTGCAATCTGTTCCAGCAGGCGGTCTTCGACATGCCCACCGCCTCCGCGATTTCGGCGAAGGAGGCACGGCCGTTTCGTTCGACATGGGCAAGCAGGCGCTGATCGGTGCGGTCCATTTTATCGTTCCTAGTTTCGGACAATATAAAGAATAATGTTCCTACTTCCGCCGATTGAACAAGAGACTTCTCAACAATGTTCGCCCCGTCCCCTGATATCATCGCCCGGTCAGGAGGAAGTGACCATGAGCATCAGCCGCGCCATGCTGGAGACCCTGGACCGGGACGACAAGCTGGCCCCCTTCCGCGATGAATTCGACCTGCCATCCGGGGTGATCTATCTGGACGGCAACTCCCTGGGGGCACTGCCCAAGGCCACCAGAGGGCGCCTTGCCCATGCCGTGGAGCAGGAATGGGGACAGGGCCTGATCCGGTCCTGGAACGACGCCGGCTGGATTGACCTGCCGCAGCAGCTGGGAGCGCAGATATCCGGTCTGATCGGTGCCCATGGCGACGAAGTGGTGGTGGCCGACAGCACGTCGGTCAATATCTTCAAACTGGCCGCCGCCGCGGTGCGCATGCGCCCCGGACGTCGGGTGATCCTGTCCGAACCGGGAAACTTCCCCACCGACCTTTATATGGTGCAGGGCCTGTCGGCCCTGCTGGGTGGTGCCGTGGAACTGCGGGTCGTGGAGCGGGAGCGGATCGCCGACGCCCTGGGGCCGGACGTGGCCCTGCTGATGTTGACCCAGGTGCATTATAAGACGGGTGCCATGCATGACATGGCGGCGCTGACCGCTCGCGCCCATGCGGCCGGCGCCCTGGCCCTATGGGACCTGTCGCACAGTGCCGGCGCCCTGGACGTCGATCTGAACGGGGCCGGGGCCGATTTCGCCGTCGGCTGCGGATACAAATACCTGAACGGCGGACCCGGGGCGCCCGCCTTCCTGTTCGTCGCGCGACGGCATCAGGATCAGGCCGTGCAGCCGCTGTCCGGCTGGATGGGCCACGCCGCCCCCTTTGATTTCGTGGATGCCTATCAGCCGGCCGTCGGCATCCGCCGGCATCTGTGCGGTACCCCGTCCATCCTGGGGATGACCGCGCTGGCGGAAGGGTTGTCGATCCTGACGCGGGCGGACATGCAGGAAATCCGGGCGAAGTCGCAGAAGATGGGCGACATCTTCATCACGCTGGTGGAACAGATGTGCGGGGATGCCGGCTTTGACCTGGTCAGCCCGCGTGATGCCCGCCAGCGCGGCAGCCATGTCAGCCTTTCCCACCCCGATGGCTACGCCATCATGCAGGCACTGATCGCCCGCGGCGTGATCGGCGACTTCCGGGCGCCCGACGCGCTGCGCTTCGGCTTCACACCGCTTTATGTCGGTTATGCCGACCTGTGGGACGCCGTTTCCCACCTGGCCGATATCATGAACACGGAAGAGTACCGCCAGGAGCGGTTTCAGACACGCGCGGCGGTGACGTGATGGGAGAGGGGAAGATGAACCAGCAGGGCACCATGCCGACGGGCGACACGTTCCACGCCAGCCCCGACATCTCCTATGGCCGCTATCTGGGCCTGGAACAGCTGCTGTCCGCACAGCACCCGCTGTCGCCCGAACATGACGAGCTGCTGTTCATCATCATCCATCAGGCCAGCGAGCTGTGGATGATGCTCTGCATTCACGAATTGCGGGCGGCGCGTGACCAGATCCGCAAGGACGAACTGGGCCCCGCCTTCAAGATGATCGCCCGGGTCGCCCAGGTGCAGCGGCAGATGATCCAGAGCTGGGACGTGCTGACCACCATGACGCCGGCCGATTATGCGCGCATCCGCCCCCATCTGGGCCAGTCCAGCGGGTTCCAGTCCTGGCAGTACCGTCTGCTGGAATTCATGATGGGCAACAAGAACGCGGCCACGATCCAGGTGCATCGTGCCGACCCGCCTGCCTTTGCCACCCTGACCCAGGCGCTGGCCGAACCGTCGCTGTATGATGAAAGCCTGCGCCTCCTGGCGCGCAAGGGCTTCGTCATCCCGGCCGACCATCTGGACCGCGATTTCAGCCAGCCCTATCAGTCGCACCCGGATGTGGAAGCGGCCTGGCGCGCCGTCTATCGCGACACGGGCCGGCATTGGGAACTGTATGAACTGGCGGAAAAGCTGGTTGATCTGGAAATGCGGTTCCAGCAATGGCGCTTCAACCACATGAAGACGGTGGAACGCATCATCGGCTATCGCAGCGGCACCGGCGGGACCAGTGGCGTGAAATATCTGGTGAAGGCCCTGGAAATCAGCTTCTTCCCCGAACTGCTGAGCCTCAGGACCTCGCTGTGAGACAGATCTACGACATCACCCAGCCCGTACGGGCGGGCATCCCGGTCTGGCCGGGCGACACTGACTATGCCGAAACGCGGAACTGGGCCATCGGCCCGGAATGTCCCGTCAATGTCAGCCGCCTGACCCTGTCCACCCATACCGGCACCCATGCCGATGCGCCGCTGCATTATGATGCCGGCGGGGCTGCCATCGGTGATGTCGACCTTACCCCCTATCTGGGACCGGCCCTTGTCCTGCACATGCCACCGGGACTGGCGGTGATTGAACCGGCGCATCTGCTGCCCCGTGTGCCGGCGGGGACGGTGCGGCTGCTGCTGCGTACCTATGAACAATTCCCGCATGCGGCCTGGGACAGCGGCTTCACAGCGCTGGCAGCCGCCACGATCGATGGGCTGGCCGCCGCCGGCGTCAGGCTGATCGGGGTGGACGCCCCGTCCCTGGACCCGCAGACCAGCAAGACCATGGATGCCCATATGGCCGTCCGCCGGCATGGCATGGCCATCCTGGAAGGGCTGGTGCTGGACCCTGTACCGGAAGGGGTTTTCGAACTGATTGCACTGCCCCTGCGGCTTGCCACCGCCGACGCGTCACCCGTGCGTGCCGTTCTGAGGGTGATTGGTCAGCCATAAGGTCCCCACTGCGGGGGAAGATGAATTCAGGAAGGGAAGGGATCCAATGTCCATGACGCTTCTGCCATCTGCCCATGTGGACAGCTTCACCCGCGACAATCTTCCGCCCCCCGATGAGTGGCCGGAACTGATTTTCGACCGGTCTCTATATCATTATCCGGACCAGTTGAACTGTGCGGTGGAGTTGCTGGACAAGGCACTTTCAGAGGGTCATGGCGACCGCCCCGCCATCCTGTGCGGCGCCCAGGTCTGGACCTATGCCGACCTGTCCGATCGGGTGGATCGCATCGCCCAGGTCCTGACGGCAGACCTGGGCGCGGTGCCGGGAAACCGCGTGCTGCTGCGCGGTCCCAACAGTCCGATGATGCTGGCCTGCTGGCTGGCCGTGGTAAAAGCGGGACTGGTCGCCGTCGCCACTATGCCACTGCTGCGCGCCTTCGAATTGGGGCAGGTGCTGGAGAAGGCCGCCATTGGCATCGCGCTGTGCGATATCGGCCTTCTGGAAGAGTTGGAGACGGCGCGGATCGGGCGGACGGGACTGCGCCATGTCCTGGGCTTCGGCCGGGATGACGCGGAACTGGAGCAGCGCATGGCTGACCATGGCGGCCGCTTTCCCGCCGTCGCCACGTCCCAGGACGATGTCTGCCTGCTGGCCTTCACCTCCGGCACGACGGGCCAGCCCAAGGCCTGCGCCCATTTCCACCGCGACGTCATGGTGATGTGCGACGGGTTCGCCCGGCATCTGCTGGCCCCCCGTCCCGATGACATCCTGATCGGGACGCCCCCCATCGCCTTCACCTTCGGCCTGGGCGCGGTGCTGGCCTTTGCCCTACGCTTCCGGGCGGCCACGGCCCTGCCGGACCAGTCGACGCCGCCCAGCCTGATCGCCGCCATCCAGCGCCACCGAGCCACCATGGTGTTCACATCGCCAACCGGCTACCGGGCCATGCTGGGCCAGCTGGGCAGCTTCGACATCGGCTCTGTGCGTACCTGTGTGTCGGCGGGGGAGGTGCTGCCCGTCGCGACGTCCGACGCCTGGTTCGCGGCCACGGGATTGCGCATCATTGATGGCATCGGGGCGACGGAGATGATCCATATCTTCATCTCCGCCGCCGGCCCCGATATTCGCGTCGGCGCCACCGGTCGCGCCGTTCCCGGCTATCACGCCACCCTGTTGGACGGGGAGGGACGAGAGATTGACGGGCCGGGGATCGGCCGGCTGGCCGTGCGCGGTCCGACCGGCTGCCGCTATCTGGCCGACGACCGGCAAAGGAACTATGTCATCAAGGGCTGGAACGTTACGGGCGACACCTATCGCCGCGACGATGATGGCTATTACTGGTTTGTGGCGCGGGCCGACGACATGATCATTTCCTCCGGCTACAATATTGCGGGTCCGGAGGTGGAGCAGGCGCTTCTTGCCCATCCGGCCGTGGCCGAATGTGCCGTCATCGGTGTGCCAGACGCCGAACGCGGCAATATGGTGAAGGCCTTCGTGGTAGTCCTGCCCGATGCCGCCCCTGGTCCGGAACTGACCAGGGAGCTGCAGGATTTCGTGAAGGCACGCATCGCCCCCTACAAATATCCCCGCGCCATTACCTTTCTGGAAAGCCTGCCCAAGACACAGACGGGCAAGATCCAGCGTTTCGTCCTGCGCCATATGGAGGTTGGCGCCGGAAGTTGAGCGTCCGCCGACGGATGGCTGGATTCCCTTTATCGTCATGCTATCGTCGCCGGCTTGGACGGAATGCCGTGGCGGTTGGGAATGACGATGAGATTGCGGGTTCTGGCTGTTTCGGTCGCCGGCGTTCTGCTGGCCGGCATAGCGCCTGCGGGGGCCAAGGAGCCGGTGGCCGCCCAGGCCCCGTCCTATCTGATGGAGGGCGATATCGACCTGGTGGCCATCCTGCCGCCGGCGCCAAAGGTGGGGGACGCCCGGGCAGAGGCCGACCGCGCCATTTTCCGTGCCACGCGCACCCTGGAAGCGACGCCACGCTGGACCCAGGCCGTCGCCGATATCGGGGAGACGGAAGCGGAGATGCTGCGCGGGTTCAGTTGTGCGGCCGGTATTGAAATGACCCCGCAGATGA
Source organism: Niveispirillum sp. FG148 (assembly GCF_057809655.1). Classification (NCBI taxonomy): domain Bacteria; kingdom Pseudomonadati; phylum Pseudomonadota; class Alphaproteobacteria; order Rhodospirillales; family Azospirillaceae; genus Niveispirillum; species Niveispirillum sp. FG148. Next base: position 53,026 of record NZ_JBMDKJ010000024.1, on the reverse strand, counting down.
TCCCCGTAACGACGCGGCTGTTGACGACGGCGGCCCGCGATGCGTCCGCGGCGAACCGGGGCGTCAAGAACCGGTACGAACGCCGACGCCCCTTTCATTACGACGCCGGCAATATCTGTGAGCAGCGGGCCCATGTGGAGGACAGTTACGATTATCCGTCCGGTCACACCACACGGGGATGGGTCTGGGCACAGATCCTGGCCGAACTGCTGCCCGGACAGGCCACCCCCATCCTGGCGCGGGGCCGCAGCTTTGGTGAAAGCCGCATCGTCTGTGGCGTGCATAATGCCAGTGCGGTGGAGGCGGGACGTCTGTCGGGCACCCTGTCGGCCACCCGTATGCGTACTTCACCGGCCTTCCAGGCCGATCTGGCCGCCGCGAAGAAGGAACTGGCAACCCTGACCAAACGACCGGCCCCGGATGCAGACCGCTGTCGCGCCGAAGCCGAAGCCTTGGCCATTCCGGTTCTTTGACCGCCAGCACCGATGACGGACGCGGGATTGATCATGATCGGGGTTGGCGGGTGATGTCGGAATGCCGGCTGCGTTTCTCTGATACCAGCGGCGCCTACAGCCTCAGGCTTGGCTACGCCGCACGCGCGGTGCGTCGGCAGTCGCCGCCGTACCATCGGTCATGAATTATGACCGATGGTACGATCTGAAAGAGAGAGCCGTGCCTCACGCGCGCGCGGGGGGCGCCGTCGATTCCCGCACCACCAACTCATGGGCGAAGTAGGGCAGGGCCGCCGGACGGGCGCCATTGCGAGTGCTGGCGATGATATGGTTGGCCGCTGCGGCCCCCATCTCCATGATCGGCTGCCGGATCGTGGTCAGGCTGGGCCAGACACTGGATGCCATCCGGACATCATCGATGCCGGCCACCGACAGATCATCGGGCACCCTCAGGCCCCGCCGATGCGCCTGGGCCAGCACGCCCAGCGCCATGCTGTCATTGGCGGCAAAGATGGCGGTCGGGCGATGGGGTGATGACAACAGCCTTTCTCCGGCTGCCTGTCCGGACTCCATCGTATAATCGCCATCAACGATCAGCGACGGGTCGTAACAGCCCAGCTTTTCCGTCTCATCCTGAAAGGCCTGTTGGCGCAGTTCAGCCGACCCGAAACCGCGGCGACCGGCCACAAAGCCGATGCGGCGATGCCCCAGACCCAGCAGATAACGCGCCATGTCGCGTGCCGCCTGATAATCATCAATACGGACCATGGCGGGCAGGGTAGGAACCTCCACCCCAGGGCTGACCCGCACATAAAGGCCGGGTCGATTTTCCAGCACCGCCAGCAGACGTGGATCATCGGCCAGACCGGGCATGATGATGAAGCCATCAACGGCGGGCATGGCGATCAACTGCGCCGCCCGTTCGGAGAATCCAGGCGAGGTCAGATCCAACGGCTCCATCAGCAGATGAAAACCCGCCGCCCGCGCCGCGGTCACGGCGCCGACCTGCAAGCCCGCAATATACTCGTGGATAAGCAACTGTGCCGTATTGTCCGGATAGGTTCCGAAAACGAAGGCGATCATGAAATTGCGGGCGGCCGACAGGCTGCGCGCCGACAGGTTGGGGGAATAATTGAGCTGGAGAACCGCTGCCTTCACCCGCTCGCGGGTGGCCGGGCTGGCCTTGGGTTCACCGTTCAGGACTCGCGATACAGTCTTAATGGAGACGCCGGCCAAACGGGCGACATCATGGATGGTCGGCTTGCTCACGAAAGGGAATGCTCCGGCACCGGGGGACAGGTCCGTCCCGTACGGTATCCCAGCCGCGGGGATTCAGGGAAGGAATAAGGGCCGATCCCGGGTTGCGGTCGCCTGCGGCCGTCCGTTCGCGGACAATCTGACCGACAGTCGGATAAAATGCGAGTGGCACGGGGGCCGCAGGCGTCGCATGATCAGGGCAGGCCCCTTTTGTCACTTCTGGACAGGCCGGCCGATGGGGCAGGTTTCTTCCCGATCGACAATGTCGAAGGTGAAGATCATCTTGGCGATGCCGGTCAGAATGGCGGCCACAAAGCCTAGCTCCATGATCTGACCATCATCATAATGGGCCCGCAGGCGGGCATACAGATCCGCCGACAGGTGCCCCTCCATGTTCTGCAGCGCCATCTCCTCCGCCAGCGCGATCACAGCAGCATCCTTGTCCGTCCAGAGCGGAGAGGAGGGGACATGGATAACGTCGATCATCTCGTCGGAAATGCCCACCGCCAGCGCCGCCAGACGGTTGTTCCGGTTACACAGCTGGCAGCCATGCTGCTTGGACAGCTTCAGGCGCAGCAACTCCTTGCTGCGCACATCCACTCTCATGCCCGGCAACTGGTTATAGAAGACCCCACCGTAGAACCCATCAAAATACCAATTCATGATGTCAGGCTGATGGGCCATCACCTCGATGATGGTGCCGTCGCCCGTCTTTTCAACGCAGCGGTGATAGGCGGCGGCGATAGATGGGCCCATCTGATCAAGCGGCACGCGCGGCATGACGGTGTTTGGCATCTGGCCCCCACATGTTCCAATGATATGTCTATGGAACAATATGGTCTCAAATCCGTTCCTGCACCAACAACCACCGCGACCGATTAGGCAAAAGGCGGTTGTTCAGGCCAGGACCGACAATGAACCCTGACGCTCAGATGCGCAGGCATATTCCCGGCAGAACCAGCCCAACCATCTGATATTAAAGGAAAGTCGCACTTCAAAATAGAACCCACCGATCGATCCTTGACCGGACTGTCGAGCGGCAAACGGCGTCGCACCCGTCCGTTGGCATTCTCAATGCCGCCCTTTTGCCAGGGACTGTGCGGATCGCAGAACCAGCTTGGCATGGGCAATGACCGCCAGGCACCCACAAACTCGGTGCCCCGGTCGAAAGTGATGCTGCGCCGGGCGGAAGCGGGCAGGGGGGCCAGAGCGTCGGTGATCCGGGACATGACACCCGCGGAACGCCGATCTTCATTGCTCAGCAGCAGCAGATAGCGGGTTTGCCGCTCCTGCAGCGAGGTGACGTTGCTTTTGCCATGCTTGCGGGCAAAGATCACCAGATCCGCCTCCCAATGGCCGAACTGGCTGCGTTCACCGATCTCGGACGGGCGGGCTTCAATCCACCGCTCTGCCGGGATCACCGGACTGCGCGGCTTGCGGCCGGCCCGCCGGCGGCGATGCCGTCGGGCGACAGCCAGCAAGGCATAGAGCTTTGCCTCCCGACCCTCCGCGCTGTAGACGAAGCGATAGATGCTCTCGTGCGATATCCGTCCCATCGGCTGCGGATCAACCTTCAGACGGCCGGAAACCTGCTGTGGCGACCAGCCCGAATGCAGTTTTGCCAGCACATGTGCCAGAAGAGCCGGATGCCGAAGCAGCTTTACCCGGCCACGCCGCCGCCGTTTGGCCCGCGCGTTCGCCGTCATGCAGTAATAGCCCCGGTAGTCGTTCCCGAACCGGTCCCGGAAACTCGTGTGATAGAAATTCCGGTTGATCTCACGATGGATCGTCCCGCGATGTCGGCCAAGCCGCGCCGCAATCTTGCAGACCGGCATCGATGCCTGCAGCATCTCGTCAATCACCCGCCGTTCCGCCAAACTCAGGTGCGAATAACATTCCCCCATGGCCACCCCCATAGATAACCATATGATATTAAAGGAATGTCGCACTTCAAAATAGAACCCACCCCGCCTACAGCCGTTGGATTGATAAGGAATGTTATGGAAATTATTATTTCTCCAATGCCTTCAAGATGGTACTGCTACCAATTCGCAAAATCATCTAGCGCATGCGAATGATTTGCAGTACGTTCATACCGTTCCTGAAAGGAACAGACTGTCTCACACAAGGCCCGGGTTCGTCCGACCATGTATGTATGCGTCTGCAATGCAATCAACTGCAAATCCGTACGGCGCACCGTCGATGATGGCGCGCGGAGCGTGGCTGGCGTCTTCAAAGCTTGTGGAAAGACACCACAATGCGGTCGTTGTTTTACGACCATCCGCGACATGGTAGGCAGCAGCAACGCAGCCATGGTGAATGGCACGGCCATCGCCGCCGAATAAGCGGATATCCAGCGCTCGCCCCTGCCAGGACCTTCTATTGCTGCTTCATCGGGTCCGGCCGCCCGTCATTGATGCCCAGGCGCGCACGCAGCAGACGGATGTTACGTTCGGCCGCACGAAACAGCGGCTCCCCCTCCAGTTCACCGTTCGGCAATGGGGCCGGATCCTCGTTCCCGGAAACATAAACGACCCGATAAAGGCGCAGCGCCTCTTCGTAGCGGCCAAGTTCCTGGTAGATCTGGCCCAACTGATAATGGGCCAGCATATTGTCAGGCTGATCGGCGACGATCTCGGCGTAAAACTGCTGGGCCATGACGTAATCCTTGGCCGCCAACGCTGCCTTGCCTCGATCGACGACATCATCCTTCCATGGATTGATCGGTTTGGCCCAATTCGGGGTCAGGCATCCCGGCAATGCAGCCAGTACCGTGAACAGGAACAGACTGGCGACAATTTTGCGCGGACCCTTCATCTCCACTCCCCCTTGCCGGCCGGGCCTTCCCTGCAAGGGATGGGCTCAGGCCCGACCGGGATTGCCCCCGGCCATCATTGACAGGGTGGCCGAACACAGCGCTTGTCGCAAGTCTGGCCTGTCCTGTTCGCTTGCCGATCTGGAACGCTTCATCGGCTGTTTACCAAGTGCTCGACAATGCGCATTCTGGCATCGGGGAGGAATTCGATGATTGCCGGAATATTCGACAATGTGCAGGAAGATCTGGAAATCCTGAAGGCAGACCGCGCCATGCGCATTCTGCTGTCCCTGTGGTGGCGTGCCAGACAAGATAATGGCGGGGCCGTGCCGACGCGGCCGCAACTGGATCCATGCTCCTTTCCCCGGCCCGCCCTGCCCTTCATGTTCGTCTATGAACATGTGGAAGATCGCTTCCGATGCCGATTGGCCGGAACGAAGATGCGCGACATTTTCGGTGCCGACAGTACCGGACGATTTTTGGACCAGATGGCACCCACGCACTTCCTGCCCAGCCGATCGGCCCTGTTCCACCGCTGCATTGATAGCGGCATGCCTGTGTTCTATCGGGCCTATCTGGCGCCGCAGGGCCGGGAATGGCGGTCATCTCTCCGGCTGCTGCTCCCGGCCGCCGTGGCCGACAGCAGGGAGCCGACACAGATTATCGGCATGCTGCGGGTTTTCGATCCGTCACCCGCGGCGGCCAGTCTGGCAGCCGGCGATGGCATGATCAGCGCCCGCCCGCTGGACGAGACGGACTGCCGGTACCTGGTGCTTTAGGCACAGGTACCGGCCAAAACCGACAAGGCTGATCAGGCCGCTTCAAGGATCGTGACGATCCGCTGCTCCGTCGCCTCGTCCAGACGGAACTGCACGCGCAGCAGTCCGTCGGCGTTGCTGATGACTCGTGCGGTCAGCGGCGCATTCCGGCACAGGCCATGGACCTCCAGCTGCTCCCCGGGCTGTATGTCCAGCGTGACACGGATGGCTGCGCCGGCCGTGGACAGATCGGCTGTGCGGCCGGGTGCCTGGATGGCGGCATGGTGGCGGCTGGCAGGCGCGATGATGGTCACGGGCAGGTCGACGCTGCGGCGTTCAACGGCGCGCCGGTCACCGGCCCGGTCCATGGCCGCCAGGAACTCCTCCACCTCCCGACGCAGTTGTTCCGCCTGTTCGGACAATTCACCTGCGGCCCCGTGCAACTGCGTCGACGCCGCCATGGTGAACTGCGCGCCTTCCCGCACGGCCACGATACTCTCGGACACTTCGCCCGTGCGCATCGCAGCCTCATGGACATTGCGGCTGATCTCCGCCGTCGCGGCACCTTGCTGGCTGACAGCACTGGCGATGGTGCCGGAATTCTGACCGATGCTGTCGATGATGTCGGCAATGGCCCCCATCATCGCTGCCGCGTCTTCAGCCGCAACCTGTACAGCGCGCGCCTGATTGCCGATATCCTCCGTTGCGCGGGCAGTCTGTCCGGCCAGATTCTTCACCTCGCCAGCCACGATGGCAAAGCCCTTGCCGGCTTCCCCGGCGCGGGCCGCCTCGATCGTGGCGTTGAGCGCCAGCAGGTTGGTCTGGCTGGCAATATCGGCGATCAGGCCGACAACGCCCTGTACATTGGCAACCACCTCCGACAACTCACCGACAGTCCGGCGCGCATTATGGGCTTTTTCAACGGCTGCTGCCGTAATGTCGGCCGTGATCGACACCTGACGCCCGATCTCGGCGCTGGAGGCCGACAGTTCCTCCGTCGCGGCTGCCACGGTCTGGGCATTATCGCGGGCGACCTGTGCATTCTCGGCCACGGAATTGGACCGCGTTCCCGTCATCTCCGCCTGTTGCTGCAGGCCGCCGGAGGTCGCCTCCAGTTCGGTCGCCGCGGCTGCCACCGTCTTCAGTTTGCCGGCAACGGCCAGCTTGAAGTCGCGGGTCAGCACTTCCAAGGCCTGGCGCCGGCGTTCCTTCGCCAGCTCCTCTTGCTGCTTTTCCAGTTCCAGCCCATGGGCACGCTGCGCATTGTCGCGGAAGACGGCGATGGCGCGGGCCATGGCGCCGATTTCATTGGTTGCGGTGGCTTCGGGTACATCCACGTCCAGCTTGCCATCGGCAAGATCATCCATGACGGCGGTCAGCGTAGACAGCGGCCGCGCCAAGGTGCGGGCCACGGCGATGGATGCCGCAACCGACAGGACGCCCAACACAATGACAGCGGCCAACTGGATGATCAGCAGATCGCGATGTTTGCGGCCAACATCGTCCAGATAAACACCGGAGCCAACCACCCAGTTCCAGTCGGGCACAAGAGCGACAAACGAGATCTTGTCAACGGGCTGGTCATAGCCCGGCTTTGGCCATTTATAGGGGACGTAACCGGATTTCGCGGCGCTGGTTGCCGCCTTCACGAAGTCACGGAACATGAAGGTGCCGGCCGGGTCCTTGAAATCCGTCATGTCCTTGCCGTCAAGTTCAGACTTGATCGGGTGCATGACCATCTTGTGGGCGGTATCGTTGACCCAGACATACTCTCCGGCAAAGCGCATGGCCTTTACCGCTTCCAGGGCCCGGCGCTGTGCCTCGTCGCGCGGCAGGGTTCCGGCCTTCTCCTGCGCCACATACGAGGCTACGACAGCGGTCGCGCCCTCAACCGCCGAATGTGCGCTGGCGCTGTACCGTTCCTGCAATTGCGCATATTGCTGCTGGCTGGTGAGGGCGGCAAACGCCACCAGACCCGCAACCGAAATCAGGACGATCAGCCCCAGACGCTTGGAAATTCCGGTATTATGGAACCACGTTGAAATATTCACCAACCGCATCATTTTGCCTCTTTCCATCTCTATTTTACAGTTGGATCGCTGTTCGACGCATTGACCCTGTATCCGCGAAGTAGCAACGATGAACAATCAACTTTTCTTCAATAAAGGTGAGAGACAAATTAACTTCCGGTTAACATCTATGTTAATCTTATTATTATCAAAGATATAGACTGCCACTTTGCTCCTCAGGAAACCGCCCTGGGCGTGTATGATATCCCAGACTGCGACACCGCGTCGCAGATACCAAGGTCGTCCTCACTTTCGGAGAAACCGGATGTCCGCCCCGTTCCGCCTGCTGGGCATTGACCATGTTGTTCTGCGCATCCGCGATCTGGACCGCATGCTGGCCTTTTATCGCGACGTGCTGGGATGCCCGCTGGAGCGGGTGCAGGCGGAGTTGGGGCTATACCAACTCCGGGCTGGCAGCACCTTGATCGACCTTGTCACGCTGGACGGTAAGCTGGGTCAGGCCGGTGGTGCTGGCCCCGGGGCGGAAGGCCGCAACATGGACCATTTTTGCCTGGAAATCGATCGGTTCGACGAAGCAGAGATCAGAACCCATCTTGCCGGCCACGGCGTCAGTATCGGCGCCACGGGCCTGCGTTACGGCGCCAATGGCGAAGGTCCGTCGATCTATCTGACAGATCCTGAGGACAATGTCGTGGAATTGAAAGCACCAGTGGCGCCTTAGAAAAGCCAGGCCTCAGAAATGGCGCCAGCCACCGGGGCCCAGGTCGGATTGCGTGCCGTCCAGGCCCATAACATCCAGTCCCGGTTCCCCATCGACCACGCGGCCGATACAGGTGACGGACACACCAACCGTAGACGCCGCCGCGGCGATATCCTCGGCTTTCTCCACCGATGCGGTGAAGGCCACTTCATAATCGTCGCCACCGGTCAGAACCAGACCGCGAAGGTCGGGCGCCGCCAGCAGGACGCGCAGCGCGGGCCCGGACAAGGGGACGGATTGGGCATCCAGACGCAGACGAACCTTACTGACCTCCGCCAGATGCCGCAGATCGGCCACCAACCCGTCGGAAACGTCCAGCGCAGCCGTCGCGAACACACGCAGCGACGCCACCAGATCCAACCTTGGCGTCGGTCGCCGCAGGCGGGACAGAAGATAGGCGCGGTCAGCATCCGACACGGGCGCCACCAGCCCGCCTTGGGCCAGACGCAGGCCCAGGGCAGCGTCGCCGATATGGCCGGTGACAAAAACGCCGTCACCGACCTTGGCTCCCTTGCGTCGGATCATGCGGTTGCGTGGCACCAGTCCCAGCGCCGTAATGGTCAGCGACAGCGGACCCGCAGTGGAGACGCTGTCTCCGCCCAGCAGGTTGACCTTGAACTGCTTCTGCGCCACGCCCAATCCCCGGGCGAAGGCTTCAACCCATTCGTCGCCCAGGGCGCGCGGCAACGCCGTCACCAGACTGTAGGCCAGGGGCTCAGCACCCTTGGCCGCCAGATCCGACATGTTGACGGCCAGTATCTTGTGGGCCAGGTCCGCCGGATCGTCATGGGGCAGGAAATGCACACCCGCGACCATGGCATCGGTGGTGACCACCAATTGCTGGTCGTAGGGCACGTCCAGCACAGCAGCATCGTCGGTCAGGTCGAAAGCCCCGGGAACACCCACGGCCAGCGGTCGGAAGAAACGCTCGATCCGGCCGAATTCGCCCAGGCCGCTGGACCTGCCGCTGGTCACGACGCCCCTGCCCCGCCCTTGCCCTTGGCCGCCATCTCATCGGCCCGCAGCGTCCGGGCAAGCTTGTCCAGCACGCCATTGACCATGCCGGGTTCCCGCCCGGCGAAGAAGGCATGGGCAACGTCGATATAGTCGTTGATGATGATATGCGGGGCCACGGCGCTGTTGGCCAGCAACTCCCAGGCGCCAGCGCGCAGGATGGCGCGCAGCAACAGCTCCATGCGCTCCAGCGACCATTGCCGGTCCAGCAGGCCGCCCAGCAGCTGATCGACATCCGCCAGGCGCGCCTGCACGCCGCGCACAATGTCGGCGAACAGCTGCGGGTCCGGGGTCACGAACTCCTCGCCATCCTGTTCCTGCCCGATGCGGTGCCGCGCGAATTCATGGATCACCGTCTCGCTGGACGCACCCGCCAGATCGATCTGGTAAAGCCCCTGAACCGCCGCCAGACGGGCGGACGAACGGCGAGCCTTGGCGGACCCGGTGGGCTTGATCTTGGGCGGGGCCTCGGGAGCAGCAGCCGGGGCGGTGATCTTCTTGCGCGGGGGCATGGTGAACCTGGAACTCAGCGGGAATAAAGACGGAATTGCTTCTTCAGCTCGATCATCTGAAGGCAGGCATTGGCGGCGAAACCGCCCTTGTTCTTCTGGTTGACGGCGGCGCGGGCCCAGGCCTGCTCGAAATTCTCCGTCGTCAGGATGCCGTTGCCGATGGCCAGCGTGTGGCGCAGGGCCAGATCGGACAGGCCGCGCGCGCTTTCCTGGCAGACATAGTCATAATGCGTCGTCTCGCCCCGGATCACGCAACCCAGCGCCACATAGCCATCGAAACGGCGGCGTCCGGAATAGAAATCCATGGAGCGGACGGAAAACTGGATGGCCGCCGGGATCTCATAGGCGCCGGGCACCTGGAAGATCTCATAGGTGGCGCCGACGGCATCCAGCGCCTGGACGGCGCCCTTCACCAGTTCGTCCGCGAGGTCGTCGTAGAAACGGGCCTCGACGATCATGATATGGGGCGCGTCGGCCATGGGTCTTGTCCTGTCAGACGGGGATCAAGGGATCAGAAGGGGGTGGGTATGGCCCTTTGGCCGACAATGGTCAAGCCATAGCCTTCGAGGCCCACCACCGTCTTTTTGGTATTGCTCAGCAGAACCATGCGCTGGACGCCAAGATCGTTCAGAATCTGGGCACCGATGCCGTAATCGCGCAGTTCACCCTGCGGCTCGGCATTGCCGTCATCCATACCGCGCAGACGGTCGGCCAGGGAAAAGGGCTGCGCGTCGCGCATCAGGACGATGACGCCCCGCCCTTCCTCGCCGATCTGCTTCATGGCGGCTTCCAGGCTGCCGACGGGGCCGTGGCGGCTGTCGCCCAGCAGATCCTTGACGATGTTCAGCGCATGCATGCGCACGGGCACGGGCGCACCGTCATGGATGTCGCCCTTGACCAGGGCGATATGTTCGGCCCCGCTGATGCGGTTGCGATAGACGATCATCTCGAACCGGCCGCCATGATGGCTGTCCAGGAACGTGCGATAGCTGCGCTCGACAATCGTCTCCGTCCGGCGGCGATAGGCGATCAGGTCGGCGATGGTGCCGACCTTCAACCCGTGCAGCTGCGCGAACTTCACCAGGTCCGGCATGCGAGCCATGGTGCCATCGTCATTCATGATCTCACAGATCACGCCCGCCGCAGGCAGACCGGCCAGACGGGAGAAATCGACCGACGCCTCGGTATGGCCGGCGCGGACCAGCGTACCGCCCTCGCGTGCCAACAGCGGAAAGACGTGGCCGGGCGTGACGATGTCGCGGCTGTCGACATTGGGGTCGATGGCGACCTGGATGGTCCGGGCGCGATCGGCGGCGGAAATGCCCGTCGTCACGCCGGTGCGCGCCTCAATGGAAACGGTGAAGGCCGTCTGGTGGCGGGTGCCGTTCTGCTGCGCCATCAGCGGCAGGCGCAGGCGCTCATTATGGGCGCCGTCGATGGCCAGACAGATCAGGCCGCGACCGAAACGGGCCATGAAATTGATGGCTTCCGGCGTGGCGGCACTGGCGGGGATCACCAGATCGCCCTCGTTCTCCCGGTCCTCGTCATCGACCAGGATGAACATGCGGCCCTGACGTGCCTCTTCGATCAGTTCCTCGGTGCTGCTCAGCACGGGCCGATCCTCTTCCGTCAGGCGGGTTTCCGTGGGCGTCATCTCAGGCGTCCTTTCCAACCAGCCGGGCGACATAGCGCGCCAGCATATCCACTTCCAGATTGATGCGTGCCCCCGGCCCGATCAGGCCGAAGGTCGTCTGTTCCGCCGTATGCGGGATGATATTGACACCGAAGACATCGTCCTCGACCTCGTTCACCGTCAAGGAGACGCCATTCAGCGCAACGGAGCCCTTGGCCGCGATGAAACGCTTCAGCATCTGCGGCACGCGGAAGCGCCAGCGGTGGCTGTCGCCGTCGGGCGTGACGGACACGACCTCGGCCACGCCATCGACATGGCCATAGACCAGATGGCCGCCCAGCTCGTCCCCCAGCTTCAAGGAGCGTTCCAGGTTCAGCTTCGTACCGACAATCCAGTCACCGACCGTGGTCTTGGCGATGGTTTCGGCCGACACATCGACCTTGTAGGCGTTCGCCAGCTTCTCCACCACGGTCAGGCAGACCCCGTTGGAAGCAATGGACGCGCCCATGGCCACACGGTCCAGCTCGAACCGCGTTTCGATGGTCAATCTCAGGTCGCCACGGCGCTCGATCTCCACGACGCGGCCGACATCGGTGATGATTCCAGTAAACATGGCGCATAACCTATGGCGTGGCGGGAATTTACGCGAGGGGGCGATGGATGCGCAGGGCGCATGGCGGAACCCCTTGTGCGCGCACGAGGTTCCGCGATCCGACCTGCATCATGGCTCGCAAGGACGCGTCGCCATTTTATTGCGCGACGGCATCACAATATAGGCTCCACACAGGTGATATTTGCAAAGTTCGCAGCGCGGACAATATGTTTTATTTCCCATATTAGGTACGAAAATCACCACCATACCCCCCTCTGCTCCCCTTGGGCGCGCCGCTTGCCTTCAGCAGCGGGCTGGGACTATAATCCGAAATCAGAGGTAATTGCGACACTGGCGTTACCAAACTGGCGCGGGAAAGCTTTGCCTAAATCAACCAGATCGGGTAAAAGGCAATAAGGAGCTGATCGATGCGAAAGTTGAAGAACACGACTGGCCTTTACTCACCCGGCAGAGGGAAAATGCTCAACATCAAGAAGCTTAAGGACGCTCCCAGGGACTTGCCTGTTGAGCGGTTCATTGGCGTCGAGAAGACAACGGCCTTGATTGAAAAGGCAAAAAATAAGATCGGTTATGGTGGGGCAAAATTAGAAAATGCTGGAACTGAACATGTCGGAGCAGTGCGCAAGGGATTTTGATAGATTTATTGAGAAGAGTGGCGACAGTGTAGTTGCCGGCGCCATTTCGGCCCTTGAAAGGCTGAAATCAAAATTAAATAGGATTTTCTATAGCCCTTATCGGCGCGGCCTCCGTATACGGCAGACACGCGATGAAGACATGGTCATTCACAGCGCCGATGGCAAACATTCATTTCGCGTGATCTGGAGATTGGCATCGGGTGAACTGTCGGACAGCGATGAAATCCGGCTCACCCGCTTTCAACATGTCAGCATGAAATATGACCGATAGGGGCAGGTATCGATCTGTCGTCAACGCCGCAAGCTGATATGGACATCGTCGGCAGTGCGGAAATTTGGTGCTTCGCGCAATTGATCGACATCGAGGCTGCCGATCGCAGCCTTGCCGTCGCCGCCGATCAATAGCGGGGCGCGAAACCATTCGATTCTGTCAGCCAAATCCGCACGCACAAAACTGGTCGCGACGGCAGCGCCACCTTCGACCAACAGGCGGGTGATGCCAAGTTCCGCCAATGCAGACAATGCTTTGGGTACGGATAACCGACCATCCGTGCCATTCGGAACCCGAATAACACGTACCCCCTCCCCTTCCAGCGCTGAAGCGCGTTCGCTATCGGCGCTCGGGCTGGTCATGACCCATGTCGGGACATCGGAAGCCCCCTTCACCAGTTTGGCGGTCGGGGGCAGACGCAGCGCGCTGTCCATCACGACGCGCACGGGCGAACGATCCTCCAGCCCAGGCAGGCGACAGGTCAGTTCCGGGTCATCGGCCAATACTGTGCCGATCCCCACCAGAATGGCGTCATGGTTGGCACGCAGCAGATGCCCGCGTGCCCGGCTTTCCGGGCCCGTGATCCATTGGCTGTGACCAGTCACGGTGGCGATGCGCGCGTCCAGGCTGGTGGCCAGTTTCAAGGTGACGCCCGGCCTGCCCTTCAGGATGCGGGTGATGAAGCCGAAATTCAGGTCCAGCGCGTCTTGTTCCAACAGACCGACATCGACCTGGATGCCCGCGTCGCGCAGCCGTCGGATACCGCCGCCCGATACACGGGGATCAGGATCTTCGCAGGCGACGACGACACGCCCTACACCGGCGGCAACCAGCGCCTCCGAACAGGGCGGTGTCTTGCCGTGATGGTTACAGGGTTCCAGGCTGACATAGACGGTGGCGCCCCGCGCCGCCTCTCCCGCCTGGGCCAGCGCCTGCGGCTCCCCATGGGGCCGGCCACCGGGGGCGGTCACGCCGCGCCCGACCACAGCCCCGTCTTTGACAATGACACAGCCGACCGACGGGTTGGGCCAGACCCGGCCCAGATTGCGCGCCGCCAAACCCAGTGCCGCGCCCATATGGGCGCGGTCGGCGTCGGTGAAGGGGGCGGCGTCCATGCGGGTTCCGGTCAATCAGCGCTTTCAGGGCGCAGCGTTTCCACGAACTGGTTGAAGTCCGACGCTTCCCGGAAATCGCGATAGACCGACGCGTAACGGATATAGGCCACCTTATCGATGCCGTTGAGGTGATTCATCACCATCTCACCGATCTGGGTGGAGGGGATTTCCGTCTCCCCGCTGCTTTCCAGTTGCCGAACGATGGAATTGACGACGCGGTCAATACGATCGGCATCCACGGGACGCTTGCGCAGGGAAATGCGCATGGAACGCAGCAACTTTTCGCGATCGAACGGTTCACGCTGACCGGAGCTTTTCACGACATAGAGTTCACGCAACTGCACCCGTTCGAAGGTGGTGAAGCGCGCACCGCAGGCCGGGCAGAAGCGCCGGCGGCGGATGGCGGAACCGTCATCGGTCGGACGGCTGTCCTTCACCTGGGTATCGTCATTCCCGCAGAACGGGCAGCGCATGAATCCCCTCCGTCATTATTGTCGTTGCCAAACAAAAACCCCCGGTCCCTGCCTGTGGCCGGAACCGGGGGTGAACTTCCTCAGAGCGTCGGGTAGATCGGGAAGCGGCGGCACAGTTCCTGTACCCGCGCGCGTACCCGGCTTTCCGCCGCGCTGTTGTCGCCATTGCTGACGGCCAACGCATCCAGGACCTCGACAATCATGTCGCCGACCTGCGCGAATTCGGCCGTCCCGAAACCGCGGGTCGTGGCCGCCGGGCTGCCCAGACGCACGCCGGACGTCACGAACGGCTTTTCCGGGTCGAACGGCACGCCGTTCTTGTTGCAGGTCATACCGGCATTTTCCAACGCATGCTCAGCCGCCTTGCCCGTCAGCTTCTTCGGCCGCAGGTCGACCAGCACGATATGGCTGTCGGTGCCGCCGGACACGATGTCCAGGCCACCGGCAATCAGCCGCTCTGCCAGGACCTTGGCGTTGGCAACGACGCTGGCGGCATAGGTCTTGAATTCCGGCTTCAGCGCCTCACCGAAGGCCACGGCCTTGGCGGCGATGACATGCATCAGCGGCCCGCCCTGCAGGCCGGGGAACACGGCGGAATTGATCTTCTTGCCCAGTTCCAGGTCGTTGGACAGGATCATGCCGCCACGGGGACCGCGCAGCGTCTTGTGCGTCGTCGTGGTCACGATATGGGCATGCGGCAGCGGCGACGGATAGACACCGGCGGCGACCAGACCGGCATAATGCGCCATATCGACCATCAGATGGGCGCCGATCTCATCCGCGATCTTGCGGAAGCGGGCGAAGTCGATCTGGCGCGGATAGGCGGAGCCACCGGCGATGATCAGCTTCGGCTTATGCTCCCGCGCCTTGGCTTCCACCTCGTCATAATCGATCAGGTTGGTGTCGCGGGTCACGCCATAGGAAACGACCTTGAACCACTTACCCGACTGGTTGGCGGGCGAACCATGGGTCAGGTGGCCGCCAGCGGCCAGGTCCATGCCCATGAAGGTGTCGCCGGGCTGCAACAGCGCCATGAACACGGCCTGGTTGGCCTGGGCGCCAGAATGCGGCTGGACATTGGCAAATTCGCAGCCGAACAGCTTCTTCGCGCGCTCGATCGCCAGCGTTTCGGCCACATCGACATACTCGCAGCCGCCGTAATAGCGCTTGCCCGAATAACCTTCGGCATACTTGTTCGTCAGGACCGAACCCTGGGCCTCCAGCACGGCGGTGGAGACGATGTTCTCCGACGCGATCAGTTCGATCTGGTCCTGCTGCCGCCCCAGCTCCTTGCGGATGGCGGCATAGAGATCGGGATCGGCATCGGCCAGATTATCGGAAAAGAAACCCTGAATGCTCATGTGCGTCTGGTCCTCTGGTACCGGTCGGGCTTTGTGTTGATCATGCGCTTCACGCTTCGAATGCAAGTATTCGAGGCGACCGCACTTTCAGCCCAACATTGCGACACGGCGGGCATGACGGCCGCCTTCGAATTCCGTGGAGAAGAAGGTGGCGACACAATCCTTCGCCACTTCCACACCGATGGTGCGCGCGCCCAGGCACAGCACATTGGCGTCATTGTGCAGGCGGGTCAGCCGCGCCTCCGTCGGTGTGTGGCACAGCGCGGCGCGGACATGCCGATGCCGGTTGGCAGCGATGGAAATACCGATGCCGGTGCCGCAGATCAGCACACCGTAGGCAGCGCGCCCGTCGGCCAGCGCCGCGGCCAATGCGTCGGCGAAGCTGGGATAATCCACCGATTCCGGCCCGTTGGTGCCCAGGTCCAGCACCGTATGGCCGGCGGCCCGCAGCTGTTCAGCCAGCAAAGCCTTCAGTTCCGGCCCGGCATGGTCACTGGCGATCGCAATGGTCAGCGCACCCATGAACATTTCCTTCCCGGGTCACTCCCCGGAGCAACGATAACAGGCAGAAAACCCAGCGATAGTGGGTTTCGGACGGGCAAGACCCTACCAGAAGCGTGATGCTTTCACCAGTTCCTGTCCCCGGCAATGAAGCAGCCCGGCATTGCCGATCTAGCACCCCTGGCCCGCAGACTGCCCGTTTTAAATATTTCAAAGTAGAAATATTTGAAACAGATGTCCGTCCATGTCTCCACCACCTTGATTCGTCGCATTTCGCTCCCAGCCTGCGCACTGGCGAATGATAGCCGGCGGCGAAACCAGAACAGGATCAAGCTTCTAAATATCTTGGATACGATTTCAAAGCCATATTCATTGTCGGCGTGACAATCTGTCGGGCGCTATGTGCCCATAAATGCGACAATTTTTGCTATCCACTGTACAAGTTACAAATCCTAAAGTATTTTTCATCGCCGATGTGCATGTTCAAGATTGACAACATTCGCACCAACATGCCATCTGTCGCCACCGTCTAAAAATACAGTTCAGGAACAGTAGGAACATGGAACAGTCGGTCAACGACATTTCGGTCAACGAGCTTCTGCGGATGACGACGGAGATCGTTTCCGCCTATGTCGGTCAGAACACGCTGTCCACGCAGCAGCTTCCTGACGTGATCAACGCCGTTTACGGCACATTGTCAGGTCTTCAGGATGCTCCGGTTGAGGCACCCGCGGAACCGGTGCGTCCTGCCGTACCTATCAAGAAGTCGGTGACGCCGGAATATATCGTGTGCCTGGAGGATGGTAAGAAGCTGAAGATGCTGAAGCGGCATCTGCGGTCGACTTACAACATGACCCCGGATGAATATCGGGCCAAGTGGGGCCTGCCGCCTGACTATCCGATGGTTGCCCCCAATTATGCGGCGCAGCGTTCGGAATTTGCCAAGCAGATTGGCCTGGGTCGCGGCAACTCCCGTACGCGTCGTCGCTGAACACGATCGGTACGGATGCAGACAAAAGGCGGCTATCGCATCACGGCGGTAGCCGCCTTTTTTATTGGCGAAACTGTTGCGGCAGGGGCGGTCAGTTTTGGCACATCATGGTCGCGCCAGCAGCCTGCGTCCCCATGCCAGCCGGCGTCTAACGCCTTTCCTGGGCTTTGCGCAGCATGTAGTTGAGTTTGGCAACGGCATTGCGGGCCAATGTGGCCCGGCCCGCACTGACGGGCCCCTGAATCACCACTTCCGTATTGGTCGCCGTATCGATCGCACTGACCCGCATGATGTTGCCGATCGCCTGAAATTCGATCAGAACGTCATTCTCCGTCAGTGGCGGCCGTGCCATCGGGGGCCACCGTCAAAGACTGCCAGGTGCGACATACGCACCATAGGACATGGAGGAGGTCCAGAACCGCTCCAGCTTGCGCATGGTTTCGTTCGCGGCGGCCAGTTCGTCTGCCGACAGGCCGTTGCGGTCCAGCGCCTCCACCTGACGCTCGAACAGCTCACTGATTCGATTGCGCAGGGTCAATCCCTTATCGGACAGCCGCACGCGCACGGAACGACGGTCATGGGCCGACCGCTCCTGCGCCAGATAGCCGTTCTCATGCATCTTCTTGACATTATAGGAGACGTTGGAACCCAGGTAATAGCCTCGGGCCGTCAACTCACCGACAGTCAGTTCGTCATCACCGATATTATAAAGGATCAGGCTTTGGACGTTGTTGATGTCCTGTATGCCCAAACGATCCAACTCAATCTTCAGCACTTCCAGGAAATGGCGGTGCAGCCTCTCGATAAGCAAGATGCTGTCATAATAGGGTTGACGCAAAGCCATCTCCATCTATCGCAGTCACCGCATACCGGCGTCCCACCACGCAACGACACCGCCTTTTATCACGATCCAACGTAATGCCTAGACAAAAACAATACTCCCAACACACCAATTGCCCCGGGTGCGGCACTGTGAAAGCCTATTGCTGAGTCAACTGGTGCGACGGGCCCCCAATTTGGCGCGAGCCATATTGAGCGACAAAGCCAGTGCTTGGCCGATCTGGCCGCCATCTCCCTTGATGTCATCGCGGACCAGAACATGCATCGCATCGATATGCAGGCCGACGACCTGCAGCTGCGACACCGACGGGTTGCTCAGCGGAACCAGGAAGTGGTTGAGGGAGTTGGCGAATTCGGACAGCAAGTCGTAGCCGAACGTCTTGCCCAGCGTCATGATGCCATCGCTGATCTTGATGACGCGGCGAAGATGCTGACTGCGATTCTCCACATCGGTCATCGCCCGCTGATAGGCCTGCTGAAGCTCCGTCACATCGATGCGGGTCTGGGCGATATGGGCGTCCGACATCCGGGAGACATGCGTGGCCGCACGCGCGATGGAGGCCGGGTCGATACGACCGGGCTTTCCATCCGGCGTACCCCCAACCTTCTCCCGCAGCTTGTTCGGCCGCTTGATGATTTCGACCCCGGACGGCAGCTTGCCCTCCTGCTTGGTATCGTCGTTCATGCACTTACCCGTCGCGCCTCAGCGGACGCGTCCTGCGCCCCCGGGCTCCCCCCTTCATTCATAGCTGGCGGATTCTCCACACTTCCCGGCTGACTGTCGATAACCATATGAGCCCCTTCGTCGACAACCCGCACATCTTCGGGATTCATGATGCGTTTATCGGTCCCGTCATAAGGCAGCGACTGGCGACGGCGATCCGGACCGAAATAATTGGGGGCGCGTACAAAGGCGCGTGGCTTGTCGATAATGGACAGCAGCCGGTTGGCAACATTGATCACCGACATCGGTTTGGCCAGATATTCGGTCACACCGCTGTCGCGGGCCAGACGGACCGCCGCCTCATCGGCTTCACCGCTCATCATCACGAAGGGCAGAAAGCGGATCTTGTCGTTCTCGTGCTCCCGCACCCACTTCAACAGACCGACACCATCCATCGGTTCCATCAGATGATCGGCGAAGATGATGTCGACATCGCGCCCGACCGAACTGTCCATCTGGGCAGCAACATCCAGGATAGCCATAGCCTCTTCACCATTCTCAGCCTGCAGCACCTTGCCGATGCCCAGGGCCTTCATGATGGTGACCATGATCGAACGTACGAAGCGGTTATCATCCGCAACCAGCACGGACAAACCGTCGAAGCGATAGAATTTCCCGCTGGAGCTTGGCTTGGACATTGGTTCGGCAGATGGGGAACGGCAACCGGGTGGAAACCGACGACAGACAGCTATCGCTATCTCGCGGTCAAATGCAAGCACAGATCATGTGTCCTTAAGCATGAACCCAGTCGTTTTCAGTACGGAAAGCTTGGTCAAACTGGTCATTTACGTTGCATTAACCTGAAAATCCACTCAGTCGTAACCATATCCCGACGGATAGTCGATTTTTCACAGTGGTGGCCGGTCGTTCCGGCAATATTGGACACGAAAGCAGCACCAGAAGCCAATGCAGGACAAGATCATGGACCCTATAAGCGCCAGGGCGGAGCAGCAGCGATGGACTGTCAGCGCCGACCTTTGGGACCGCTGGGCCGAGCGCATGGCGGATCCTGCGGCGCGCATCAATGTTCCGATGCTGGACCTGTCTGGGGTCAAGCCCGATTCGATGGTTCTGGATGTTGCTGCCGGTGTGGGGGAGCCAACGTTGAGCCTGGCGTCCCGTCTTCACGACGGGCATCTGATTTCCTGCGATCTGGTCCCGTCAATGCTGGCGCATTTGCGCCGTCGGGCAGCAGGGCGTGGGATGTCGTCGTTCGACCTGGTCGGCGCAGATATGACATCCCTGCCCTTTCCCGCTGCGCGGTTCGACGTGATCTTCTGCCGCTTCGGTCTGATGTTCGTGCCCGACGTGCAGGCTGCGTTGTTGGAAATGCGCCGTGTGCTGCGCCCGGGGGCACGCGCCGTGCTGGCGGTATGGGGTCCGCGTGCCGACAACAGCTTGTTTGACCAGCTGGGCACGCTGCTGGACACGCACATCGGCGCTGATCCCGACGACATGCTGTCCACTCTGTTCCGCTTCGCGGACCCGGCCGCCATCCTGGCGCTAGCCCGCGAGTCGGGATTTTCAATGGCCCGTCTCGAACCGCTGCACCTGCGTCAGATGGCGGCGGCTGACCAGCCATTCTGGCGACCGACCTTGGAAATGGGATTCGCCCAGCGTCTGGCGTCGCTGGACGCCGTGGCGACCCAGGACCTGCACCGTTCCATCGGCCAGCAATTCACCCGACAGGCAGACGAGACGGGTCGAGTCGAGGTTCGCATCTCGGTTCATCTGATCCTTCTGCATGCGTGAACCACCGGATTAGCGATCCGACATATATCGGTACGATGCATCGCTTGACTAAGTCATCGCTACCTTTATCGTGGCGGTACTTCAGACAGGTGTGTGATGATTGACGTAAAGACCTTGTGCCTGGGTGTTTTGAGCCGGGCGGATGCTTCTGGGTACGAAATCCGCAAGGAGTTCGAGGAGGGCCCGCTCAGCCATTTCAGTGACGCGGGTTTCGGCTCCATCTATCCGGCGCTGCGTCGGCTCATGGATGACGGGCATATCGTGATGCTGCCGCACAATGGCGACGGCCGCCCCGATAAGAAGATGTATCGCATCACCCCGGCTGGCCGGCATGCGCTGTATCAGGCGCTGACGCGGACGCCGTCGGCGGACAAGCTGCGATCCGACCTGATGTTCATCCTCAGCTTCGGGCATCTGCTGCCGCCCCGCCATCTGGATCGGATCATTGGCGAACGTATCAGCGACTATCACCGCATGATTGCCGTCCTGGAAGTGGAAGGCGAAACAGCGCTGCGGACGCCGGGCGAGCGTTTTGTCGAAGGCATGGGACTGGCCATCTATCGTGCCGTCGTCTCCTATCTGGAAGAACACCGGCACGAACTGGTCGCGGCCGCCCTGATGGAAAGCCAGGTCGCCTGATTGGCTTTGCCCCGCCGGTGCGGGTGTCGCACCGGCGCTCAACGCAGGATCGTGCAGGTCCTGTCCCGGCATTGCACCACCAGCACCATATCCTTGGGAACGGTGCAGGTGATCTTGTAGATGGTTTCCGGCAGGCGGCCCGTCACGGCTTTCAGCACTTCCAGCTTGCCCGGTGTGCAGCTTGCCGACCGGGCGGTCTCCTTTGCTTCGGCTTGCTGCGCGCGAACCGGCAGGGCCGCCATTGTCAGCAGCAACAATACCGGCCAAAGCCGCCGCCCGCGTATCATCAGGGCTTCTTGCGCTGGGTGAAAGCGGCGGCCAGCGCCTTCAGATTATCGGCCTGCTCCTGCCCGTCATCGGCCGGAGCCGCACCGCCGCCACCCGTCCCCATTCGGGCGATGATGGCGTCCAGTACATGCGGCGGCAGCTTCTTCGGCCCGGAGGAGACACGGGCGGAACGGACCACGCCCTGCCCCGGAGCCGGCACCGCGGTGGGGGCAGCGCCACCACCACGGGCCACGCGGTCCACGGCGCTGCCGGCGATGGCCTTCAGGAAGGGCTTGCACAGACCGCGCAGCAATTGCTCGTCATCCAGCGCCCAGGCGATCAGCACACGCTGCGCCTGACTGCGGCTGCCCTGAGCCGCCTTCAACGCCTCACGGATTTTGAGCGTGACATAGGTATCGCTCATCGCCCGGCTCCCCTGGATGGATCATGGGGGCAGAGTAGCGAACCGGACCCCGCAAGCCCAAACAATTTTACATCGCCGTCATTGCAGGGCGGCCTGTACCTCTTCCGCCATCGGCATGGCGGTGCCTGTGCCGACACGGGTGCAGGCGATGGAGGCAGCGACATTGGCATAGCGCATGGCCGTGGCCAGATCGTTACCTGCGGCCAACCGGGCCGACAGGCTGCCGACAAAGCAATCACCGGCACCGGTGGTATCAACAGCGGCAACCTTGCGGCCAGGTACCAGGAATTCTGTCGATTTCGTCACGGCCAGGGCGCCGCGCACCCCCAAAGTGACGATGATCGTCTGATCATCGCGACGAAACAGGCTCCGCGCTGCCGTCGCGATTTCCGTCACAGCCGCATCCCCGGCCACCTCCACGCCGGCGAAATGGCCCAACTCCGTCTCGTTCACGATCAGGATATCAGTATCGGCCCACAGGCCGGCGGGTGCGTCGTCCAGGGCCGGGGCAGCGTTCAGCACGGTGCGGGCGCCGGCGGCCCGGCCCCTGGCAAACAGGGCGGCGATGGTGTTGCGCGGCACCTCGAACTGACTGACCAGGATATCGCCCGGCGCGATGACCAGCCCGTCGGCATCGGCGGGAACAACATGTTTGTTGGCGGCAGGAATAACCACGATCCGGTTCTCCGCCGTGGCATCCACGAGGATCAGGGCCGATCCCGTCGCCTCGCTGTCCGACCGGCCCACATGGCTGGCCTCGATCCCCTTGTCCTTGAAGAAATCCAGGATGCGGTCGCCGAACATATCGCGACCGACCTTGCCGACGAAATGCACGGGCGCGCCCTGCTGCACGGCCGCCACCGCCTGGTTCAGCCCCTTGCCGCCGGGCATCAGTTGCACCGTCTCGCCATTCACCGTCTCACCCGCCTTTGGCGCGCGCTGCATGGTGGACAGAATGTCGTAATTGATGGAGCCGACGACGATGACATTGGACATGGGACTTTTCCTCTCGTTGCAGCCCCTTTCCTATCAAGCCGGAAGAGGACTGCAAAGAGATGGAAAGCAAAAGGCCCGCCTCACCTGACGGTGGGCGGGCCGACGCCGACGAAGAAAAGGCGCTTGTTACAGCCGCTCGATCACCATGGCGATGCCCTGACCGCCGCCGATGCACATGGTGACCAGGCCATAACGACCACCGATGCGTTCCAGCTCATACATTGCCTTCACGGTGATGATGGCACCCGTGGCCCCGACCGGATGCCCCAGCGAGACGCCCGACCCGTTGGGGTTCACCTTTTCCGGATCGAAGCCCAGCACCTTGGCGACGGCACAGGCCTGGGCAGCGAAAGCCTCGTTGCTTTCAATGACATCCATATCGGCCACGCTCAGGCCCGCGCGCTCCAGCGCGATGGGCACTGCATGAATTGGCCCCAGACCCATCACCTCCGGCTCCACGCCGGCATGGCCCCAGGACACGATCCGGGCCAGCGGCTTGACCCCGCGCTTGCCGGCCTCAGCCGCAGACATCAGCACCACGGCAGCGGCACCGTCATTGACACCCGAGGCGTTGCCGGCGGTGACCGAGCCGTCTTTCTTGAAGACCGGCTTCAGCTTGGCGAAGTCCGCCTCGCTGGCATCCGGGCGGAAATGCTCATCGGTGTCGAACAGCTTGGTGCCGCCCTTCACCTTCACTTCCACGGGCAGGATCTGCGACTTGAAACGACCTTCGGCCGTGGCGCGGGCGGCACGGCGGTGGCTTTCCAGCGCCAGGGCATCCTGCGCTGCGCGGTCGATATCGTGGCGGGCGGCCACATTCTCCGCCGTCACACCCATGTGGATCTTGTGGAACGGGTCGGTCAGCACCGCCACCATGGCATCGACCACGGCGGCGTCGCCCATGCGCTGGCCCCAACGGACCGACGGCATGACATGGGGCGAACGGCTCATGTTTTCCGCACCACCGGCAACGGCAACGTCGCATTCCCCCAGCTTGATCATCTGGGCGGCGGAGATGATGGCCTGCACGCCCGACCCGCACAGGCGGTTCAGGGTCAGGGCGGGAGAGGCCACGGGGACGCCGGCCTCCACAGCAGCGACACGCGCCAGATAGGCGTCCTGCGGGCCGCTGGGAATGACCTGTCCCATGACCACATGCTGCACATCGGTGGCCGCGATCCCGGCCCGGCCGATGGCTTCCTTTATCACCATGCTGCCCAGCTCGGCCGGGCTGAAATCCTTCAGGCTGCCACCGAATCCGCCGATGGCGGTACGCGTACCGGCGACGATCACCACATCGTTCAACGCACTCATGTCGATCCCCCGATTTCGTTATTTTACATTGCAGCGCAATTTAATGTCTTCGCATTTGCAAAATCAACCGACATCTGGGGACGCCGGCGGGGCCGCGCACTCTTGCGCGTCCCCGCCGGCCCCTCATTTCAGCGGTCGGTGAAGGTGGCCGTGCGCTTGTTGACGAACGCGTCCATGCCTTCCTTCTGATCATCCAGGGCGAAGGTGGCGTGGAAGACGCGGCGTTCGAACAGCAGGCCCTCGGCCAGGCTGCTTTCAAAGGCGCGATTGACGCTTTCCTTGACCATCATGGTCACCGGTCGCGACATGGACGCAATCTTCTCCGCCGTCTTGATGGCTTCATCCATCAGGTCGGCCGCCGGCACAACCCGGGCCACCAGACCCGACCGTTCCGCCTCGGCCGCATCCATCATCCGGCCGGTCAGGCACAGTTCCATGGCCTTGGCCTTGCCGATGGCGCGGGTCAGGCGTTGAGTACCGCCGGCGCCGGGGATGGTGCCGATGGTGATTTCCGGCTGACCGAACTTGGCAGTGTCGGCGGCAATGATGAAATCGGCCGACATCGCCAGTTCGCACCCGCCACCCAGCGCGAAGCCGGCAACCGCAGCGATGGTCGGCTTGCGGCAGGTGCCCAGACGGCCCCACTTCTTGGTGATGAAATCGTTCAGGTACGTGTCCTGATACGTGAACTTCGCCATCTCCTTGATATCGGCGCCCGCGGCAAAGGCCCGTTCAGAGCCGGTGACGATGATGACATGGATGGAATTATCATCTTCGAACAGGTTCAGGGCCTTTTCCAGATCGGTCACCAGACCGTCGGACAGGGCATTCAGCGCCTTGGGCCGGTTCAGGCGGATGATGCCGACCTTGCCCTTGGTTTCCACCAGGATGTTCTCGTAGCTCTCGGTCATGTCCCTCTTCCTGTGCTTTTCAGCGGCGCCTCAGCCTTGCGACATGCGGCGATAATCATCCGTCAGCATACCAGCGAAGCCCCAATCCTCATCTGCGATTTCCTGGATGACGATGTGCGTATGTTCGGGCTTCTTGCCCAGCACCGCCACCAGCGTGGCCGTGAACTCGCGAACGATGCGTTCCTTCTGTTCGCGGGTCGCACCTTTGGTAATCTGCAGATTGACATAGGGCATGGGGCCGGTCTCCTCTCGACGCTCAGGTCAGGCCCCCAGCAGCCGGCGGGCAATGATCACGCGCATAATCTCGTTGGTGCCTTCCAGGATCTGGTGGACACGCAGATCGCGCAGGATGCGCTCCACCGGATATTCGCGGATATAACCATAGCCGCCATGAAGCTGTAGCGCATCATTGGCGACCTTGAATCCCGCGTCCGTCGCGAAGCGCTTGGCCATGGCGCAGTAAAGCGTCGCGTCGGCGTCCTTGGCGTCCAGTTTGGCCGCCCCGCGATGGACCATCAGACGGGCCGCCTCCAGCTCTGTCGCCATGTCCGCGAACTTGAACTGCAAGGCCTGGAATTCATTCAGCTTCTTGCCGAACTGCTGCCGCACCTCCAGGTGCGACCGCGCCGCCTCCAGACACGCCCGCGCCCCCCCCAGAGAGCAGGAGGCGATGTTCAGCCGTCCGCCATCCAGCCCTTTCATGGCGATCTTGAACCCGTCCCCTTCCGCGCCCAGGCGGTTGGCGACGGGGACGCGGCAATCCTCAAAAATCACCTGCGCCGTGGGCTGGCTGTTCCAGCCCATCTTCTTTTCCTGCTTGCCGAAGGAAAGGCCGGGTGTGCCCTTTTCCACGACAAGGCAGGAAATCCCCCTTGGCCCCGGACCACCGGTACGGACCATGACGACATAGATGTCGGACATCCCGCCGCCGGAGATGAAGGCTTTGGTTCCGTTCAGCACATAATGGTCACCATCACGCTCCGCCCGTGTGCGCAAGGATGCGGCGTCAGACCCCGCACCGGGTTCCGTCAGGCAATAGCTGGCGAATTTCGCCATGCTGAACAGGTCGGGCAGGAAACGGGCCTTCTGGTCCTCGTCACCATAGGTGTCGATCATCCAGGCAGCCATATTGTGGATGGACAGATAGGCGGCGGTGGAAGGGCACGCCGCCGACAATTCCTCAAACAGGATGCTGGCATCCAGACGGCCCAGTCCGGTACCGCCATGGGTTTCCCCGCAATAGATACCGGCAAGGCCCAGTTCGGCAGCCCTGCGCAGGGTATCGACCGGGAAAATATGCTGTTCGTCCCATTCAGCAGCGAACGGCGCCATGTGTTCTGCTGCGAATCCGCGGGCCATATCCTGAATGGCGCGTTGGTCTTCGGTCAGGTCGAAATCCATCGTGGATGGCTCCTGCCTTTTTGAAAGCCATGGATACCAAACAGGCGGCTGCCATCGCCGGTGGGTCCGGCAATGACAGCCGCCCGATCGGCGGGAGATCAGCCCATCGTCGGGATGACGAAGCTGGCACCGGACCGGATGCCGGACGGCCAACGCTCCGTCACCGTCTTGGTCTTGGTGTAGAAGCGGATGCTGTCCGGACCATGCTGGTTCAGGTCACCGAAGCCCGACCGCTTCCAGCCGCCAAAGGTGTAATAGGCCAGCGGCACCGGGATCGGCACATTGATGCCGACCATGCCGACATCCACTCGCGCCGCAAAATCACGGGCCGTGTCGCCATCGCGGGTGAAGATGGCGACGCCGTTGCCATATTCGTGATTGGTCGGCAGCGACAGCGCCGTTTCATAGTCCGGCGCGCGCACGATCGACAGGACGGGCCCGAAAATCTCTTCCTTGTAGATGCGCATGTCGGGCGTGACGCGGTCGAACAGGACGCCTCCCACGTAATAGCCGCCTTCATAGCCCTGCAGGCTGATCTCGCGGCCATCGACAACCAGTTCGGCCCCTTCCTGCACGCCGATATCCACGTAACCCTTCACCTTTTCCAGGTGCTGGCGGGTGATGACCGGACCGAAATCCGCCTTTTCGTCAGTCGACGGGCCGACCTTCAGGGCCCGGACGCGAGGGGCCAGACGTTCAACCAGGGCGTTAGCCGTCTGCTCGCCCACCGGCACCGCCACCGAAATGGCCATGCAGCGTTCGCCCGCCGAACCGTAGCCGGCGCCGATCAGGGCGTCGGCCACCATGTCCAGATCAGCATCGGGCATGATCAACGCATGGTTCTTGGCACCACCAAAGGCCTGCACGCGCTTACCGTTGGCCGTACCGCGGGTATAGATGTACTCCCCGATGGGCGTGGACCCGACGAAGCCGATGGCCTTGATGTCGGGATGGTCCAGAATGGCATCCACGACTTCCTTGTCGCCATTGACGACATTCAGGATGCCCTTGGGCAGGCCCGCCTCGTACATCAACTCGGCCAGCATCAGCGGCACCGACGGGTCACGCTCCGACGGCTTCAGGATGAAGGCATTGCCGCAGGCGATGGCCGGGGCGAATTTCCACATCGGGATCATGGCCGGGAAGTTGAACGGCGTAATGCCGGCGACAACGCCCAGCGGCTGACGCATCGAATACATATCGATGCCGGGCCCGGCGCCCTCTGTGTACTCTCCCTTCAGAAGGTGCGGGATGCCAATGGCGAATTCCACAACTTCCAGACCACGCTGAATGTCGCCGCGCGCGTCGGGCAGGGTCTTGCCATGTTCCAAGGCCAGCTTCAGCGCGATCTTCTCAAAATCGCGGGCCAGCAGCTCCAGGAACTTCATCAGCACGCGGGCGCGCTTCTGCGGATTGGTCGCGGCCCAGGCGGGCTGCGCGGCCTTGGCGTTGGCGACGGCTTCGGCCAGTTCCACCGCGCTGGCCAACGGAACCTCGGCGGAAATTTCACCGGTCATGGGCGTGAAGACCGGCGCGAAACGGCCGGACTTGCCCTCAACCCGTGCGCCACCAATGAAGTGATACAGCTTCTCGACCACCTGATCCTCCCTAAACTGATTGACAGGGAAGGTGGCACGGGACAGGGCGCACGACAAGGCGCGGATTAGCCCATCTAAATGTGCAAAATCCCCCATATAGCCGGACCGCACAATGTCCGGACCGCCCTCCTGCTCCCTTTCTCTCTCCACTATATCATCTGGAACAAGCCTCACCGCAATCTGCTCAGCATTCCAGGGGGGAGACGCTCCGAAAAATGAGAAGAAGGCGCTGCGCGCTTTAACGAACAACTTTCCTAAAAAGCGACCTATCCGTTTGGACTAGTCCTGCGACCTTTCCGGGAACCGTTAACAATGTATGTTTCCTCCATAGTCTGTCAGGGGAGACATCAACAAGTGCAACATCATGACGGTGTCCATCTGCGCATGATGCGCACGTCACGGGGCATGAGCTTGGCGGCGCTTGCCACGTCGGCCGGCCTGTCCAAAAGCGAGATATCCAAGCTGGAAAATGGCGTTCGCCCCTTCCGGCCGGATCATGTCATTCGGTTGGCCAAGATTTTCGGCGTCGGCCCCACGGAGATGCTGTCCCCCGCCAGCCCGCTGCGCAGCATGCTGAGCGAAAGCAAGGCCGATTCCGAACTGCCACTGTTCGACGGGCGTGACCTGGCCCGGGACGGACTGGGCGCGACGGCGCGCAGCGGCATTTCGCGGCCGCCGCAGCTGCGGGGCATCGCTGGCGCCTATGCCGTGACGGTGAATGACCTGTCAAATTCACCGGCGCTGGGTATCGGCACGACGCTGCTGGTCAATCCGGACACGCCGGCCAATGTCGGTGACCTGGTGATCAACCGCCTCAACTACACGCCGCTGGCCTTCTATCTGCGTCAGGACGATGAGGGCACGATTTACGGCATGACGCTTTCACGTCGCCGGATCGACCTGACGATTGAGGATGTGGAGAAGTTGCATCGCGTCACGGGCGTCTGGTTCTCGCACTGATCGTCCATAACGGTTGCCTTTTGGCGGGGTGGCCCTTGACGCCACCCCTTTCCGCCCCTGACATTCAGTGCAGGCAGGAATGGCCATGGGAACCGGATGAATGAAGGCCAGCATCGGCGGTATCGACGCTTGCGCCATTGACAATCTGATGGCAACGGAGCAGGAACGGTTCGCCCGAAATAATCCCCGCTCCGCGGCGCGCGCCGGTGACGGATTGCCGGGATTTTACCAGGGCGTGCCGATGCATTGGATGCGGGACTGGCCCATGCCATTCCCCCTCCTGGTTACGCGTGCCGAGGGAGCGACGCTGACGGACATGGACGGTCATGTCCTTGCTGATTTTTGCCTGGGCGACACCGGCTCCATGTTCGGCCACTCTCCTGGCCCCGTCCGTGATGCGATTCAAAAGCAGGCCGGGATTGGCCTGACCTATATGCTACCCAC
The DNA here is from genome assembly GCF_057809655.1 of Niveispirillum sp. FG148. NCBI lineage: Bacteria > Pseudomonadati > Pseudomonadota > Alphaproteobacteria > Rhodospirillales > Azospirillaceae > Niveispirillum > Niveispirillum sp. FG148. Next base: position 23,565 of record NZ_JBMDKJ010000024.1, on the reverse strand, counting down.
AGAAGATGCGTTGGCTGTGGGGACCTTGCTGCAGGACAGGTTCGACCTGCCACACTGGCAGATCGCCACCACGGCCACCGATGCCAACCGGTTTGCGCTCCGGGTTGCGCGCGCCGTTACCGGCCGCCCCAAAATTCTGGTCTTCAATGGCTGCTATCACGGCACTGTGGACGAAACCTTCGTCCGGCTGGCCGATGGCGCAGCGGTCAATCGTCCCGGACTGCTGGGACAATTCACCGATCTGACAGCGCAGACCAGGGTGGTGGAGTTCAACGACCCGATTGCGCTGGAAAAGGCGCTTGCCGACGGGGATGTGGCCTGCGTCATCACGGAGCCGGTGTTGACGAACTGCTGCATGGTGCTGCCCGATCCCGGATTCCACGCGACCGTGCGGCGCCTGACGCGGGAGGCCGGCACCCTGCTGCTGATCGACGAGACACACACGATTTCGACCGGGCCCGCCGGCTATACCGGCGCTTATGGGCTGGAACCAGATCTGTTCGTGCTGGGAAAGCCCATCGCCGGTGGGGTGCCCGCCAGCGTCTGGGGCTTCACCGAGGATGTGGCAAGGCGGCTTGATGCTGTACGCGCCATGACACCCTCCGGTCATTCCGGGATGGGAACAACGCTTTCCGCCAATGCCCTGGCGCTGGCGGCGATGCGGGCTGTCCTGGAAAATGTCATGACGCCGGCGGCCTATGCCCATATGGAATCATTGGCTGGGCATCTGGCCAGCGGTCTGTCCGCCAGCCTGGTTGCACTGGGCTTGCCCTGGCATGTGGTCCGCGTCGGGGCGCGGGTGGAATTCATCTGCGCGCCGGGCCCGCTGCGCAACGGGACCGAAGCCGAGGGAGCCCACGCTGCCGCCCTTGAACAGGCCATTCATCTGGCACTGCTGAACCGCGGCATCCTGATCGCCCCCTTTCACAACATGATGCTGGTCTGTCCCGCCACCACCCGCGACCAGGTGGACGCGCTGATCGCGGCCTTCACAGACGTGGCCGGCATCCTGGCCCAAGACAAGGTGGCGGCATGACCAACCCGCACATCGCCCCCTGGGAGGAAGCGGAACGCTTCCTGGTCCAGCATCCCGACGTGGAAGCCATCGACATCGTGCTGACCGACGCCAATGGCATCGGGCGGGGCAAGATCATCCGCCGTCACGAGTTGGAGGGACTCTACAAGCAGGGACGTCACCTTCCGTCCTCCATCCTGGGCCTGGACGTCACGGGACAGGATGTAGAGGAAACAGGACTGGTCTGGTCGGTCGGCGATGCCGACCTGCGCGCATGGCCCATACCCGGCACGCTGGTTCCCCTTCCCCACACCGACCCCGCACGGGCCCAGGTTCTGGTCAGCCTCTATCATCTGGATGGCCGTCCGCACGGGGCCGACCCGCGCCACGCTCTTGCCCGGCAGTTGGATGGGCTGGCAGCAGAAGGCCGATACCCGGCCGGTGCCTTCGAACTGGAATTCTATCTCCTGGATGCCCAGCCCGGGCCGGATGGCAGGCCGCGGCCCGCTTCCATGGCACTGGATGGACGCCGGCATGGGCAGACACAGGTCTATGGTCTGGATGATCTGGACGGGATGCAGCCTTTCTTCGGCCCTGTCTACGCGGCAGCCAAGGCCCAGGGACTACCCCTGGAAACCCTGATTTCCGAATATGCACCGGGCCAGTATGAACTGACCCTGCATTACCGCACCGACCTGCTGCGTGCAGCCGATGATCTGGTGATGCTGAAGCGGCTGGTGCGGGGCATGGCCCGCCGCCACGGCATGATCGCCTGTTTCATGGCCAAGCCCTTTGCCGGCCTGGCCGGGTCCGGCATGCATCTGCATGTGTCGCTGAATGACGGGCAAGGCCACAACCTGTTCGCAGAGACGGAAGGGACAGACCTGCCGGCCGCCCTGCTGCGCCACGCCATCGGCGGTTTGGCCGCCAGCATGGGAGACGCCATGCTGGTCTTCGCCCCCCATGCCAATTCCTGGCGGCGCTATGTCAGCAAGCTTTATGCACCGGTGCAGCCCAGTTGGGGCGTGAATGACCGGTCGGTGGCGTTGCGCGTGCCGGCGGGACCGGCCACGGCGCGGCGTGTGGAACACCGGCCCGCCGGGGTCGACGCCAACCCCTATCTGGTCGGCGCCGCCGTGCTGGCCGGCATGCAGCGGGGCCTGCGGGATCGGATCGATCCGGGGCCCGCCGCAGAATACCAGGGATTCACCCAGGCCACGCCCTTTGCCGGCCTCATGCCGGCCGACTGGCGTTCGGCCTTGGCGCAGGCCGCGCAGTCCGAATTTCTGAAACAGGCGCTGGGAGAGGCGCTGCACCGCGCGTTCATCGCGATCAAACAGGCAGAATATGCCAGTATTGCCGGTACCGTGCCGGATTCAGACTACCATATGTATCTTCATCAGGTTTGATCATCCCTTAACGGTTGCCATGGCGCATCTGGCTGGCTGATAATGATCCGACTTCAGCGATCATGCGTCACCGCCCATGCGGCTTATTCTCACCGCCCTGCTGTTGATCGCCCTGCCTGCGGCTGCTCAGGTGCCGCCAGCGACACAGCCGACAGCCTTTCTGCCGCCGGTGGGAACAGCGTGGCTGTCGGCCATAACCACCGACGCTGAACCGCAGCCGCGCGGCACAATGGGGCTGCGCCCCACACGGGCGGTGACCATGGCAGTGCGTCAGGGCAATGACGGCACCGTCGCCGACATCGCCGTTGAGATCATGGCGCATGCGAATGGGCGGCCTTCCCTGGTCCTTGACAGCCGCGGACTTGGTGGATCGCGCGACGACGCGTTGGACAGCCTGCTGCTGGGTCTGGACATCCTTGGGCTGGAAGTGACGGGGGGTGCCGCGCTGCCGGGTGCCGGCGGCCTTCGCCCGATCCTGGGGCTGCGACTGCCCGTCCAAACCCTGGATGGCTGGTTGTCGGCCGACATCGGCCATGGCGACGGGCCGGGGGTGGAACTTGGCTGGCAGCCGCTGCCCTTCCTCAATCTCATCAGCGGCTGGCGCCGTGCGCAGGGGGTGACGGCTGGCTTCAGCTTCAGCCTCGATGTCAGCCGCCTGACAACCCCCTGGCCCGGACGGGAGCGGCGCCCGGACCGGCATGATCCGACCGAGGTCACCCCCTGGCAGTCACCGGCCCGACAATTGGCCCTGGCCCTGCCCGCCGCAACGCCCGCGCCCGTCACGGTTTCCACCCACGCCCTGGGCTTGCCGGGTGTGGCCGCCACCATCATGACCGAAGATCTGTCCCGACTTCGCCAGGGCCGGCGCAGTGCGGCAGAGGTGCGCCGACATACGCAGTTCCAACGGGCCCGCCGCCCGGACAGTCTGGATCGGCATTGGCAGGTGCAACTGGATGCCAGGCTGGAACTGGAACCCGCCGCCTATGGGGAGGAATGGCCCCGCCGGACGTCGATCGGGGGCCGGCTGGACCTGCTGCCCTGGCCCGGACTGGTGCTGACGGCCGCCGGACGCATCGGCAAGGCGGCCGGGATCGCTGAGACAGAAGAAAGGGTGCCCACATCCGGTCGGGAGGACGCGGTCCGCTATATCGGCCGCCATTACGAACTGGAACGCGCCCAACTGGCCTATGTCGGCGCTCTCTCCCCCGCCCTGGACCTGCTGCTGGATGCCGGGCATCTGGAAAGCCAGTTCGGCGGTGTGGGCGGGGAATTGCGATACCAGCCGGTGCTGGCGCGCTGGTCGGCCGGTGTCGCCCTGCATCACGTCTGGAAGCGTGCCTTGAACTGGGATGCGCTCTACCGCGATCAGGCGCGCCTGACCGGGCATGGCACCATCGGTTGGGAAAGTGCCGATGCGCAAGCCCGGTCAGAACTGCGTGGCGGCCGGTATCTGGATGGCGACTGGGGCGGCGGCATCGGCCTGACCCGGCAGTTCGGGCACGGCGCCACCCTGTCAGCCGATCTGGACATCACGACGCGGGCCACCCGCGCCGGGCTGACACTGACCATCCCCTTCGGCACCGTCGGTCCGGCGGTTGATCTGACCGGCAGCATCCGGGCAGCCCCCTTGTCGGGCGCCGGTGCCGAACGGCTGGACCGTGCCCTGGTCCTGGGTGATTTGCGCTACAGCGCCGGCTATGGTCGCCTGCTGGCCGATTGGGACCGGAATTTCCGACCGTGAAGGATCAGGCGACGTGCCGGATGGTATGATTGTCGTTCAGCGGGCTGGCGACGATGGGCAGCATGATCACCGCGTCCAGGCCGGCGCCCGGCCGGTTGACCAGCCTGATATCGCCACCGTGACCGCGCACGACGGAACGCGCAATGGAAAGGCCCAACCCCACCCCGCCGGTGCGACGGTTGCGCGACGTTTCAAGCCGCATGAAGGGTTCGAACACCCGCTCCATATCCGCCTCTGGAATGCCGGGACCGTCATCGGCCACGGTAATCTCCACCCCCGACGCTGTCGACCGGATGGCGACGCGGGCGACACCGCCATAATTGAGGGCGTTTTCCACCAGATTGCGGACGGCACGGCGCAGGCTGCCCGTGCGGCAGACAACCGGAAGCCGGTCCGCAGGGGTAAAACTGACGGGACGGCCGACATCGATGAAATCATCGCAGACGCTTTCGACCAACGACGTCAGGTCGGCGCGGACAGCCTCCTCCCCCAATTCCTCGCGCGTGAAGGAAAGGGTCGCTTCCACCGTGGCCCGCAGTTCGTCCAGCGTTTCCAGCATGCGGGCCTTCGCCTCGCCCTCTTCCAGCAATTCCACCCGCAGGCGCAGATTGGTGATCGGCGTACGCAGATCGTGGCTGACGGCAGCCAGGATGCGCGTCCGGTCATCGACAAAACGGCGAATGCGCTCACCCATGGCGTTGAAGGCATGGGTGGCGCGCTGCACCTCCTCCGGGCCCTGGCCGGCATCCAGCGGCGGCACGCTTTCTCCCCGGCCCAGCCGATCGGCCCCATCGGCAAGATGGCGCAAGGGGCGGGAAATGCGGCGGGAAATGTAGAAGGCGGCCAAAGCCACCATCAGAACCGAGGTGAGCAGCGACCAGGTGGCCGTATTGCTCCAGACCGTGGGCTGGACCAGGCGCTTGTTGATGCCGTTCAGCCATTGCCCGTCCGGCATCCGGACGGAAAACTTCATGCCCATTTCCACGGGATTGATGGCGGCCCATGGATTGTGGAACATGCTCGGATCATCATATTCCGCCTTGTTCCAGATCTTCAGATAGACCGCGTCAGCCGGAAGACCCATCAGTTCCCGCAGACGCGCCAACGCCGCGACGGTCTGTGCGTCTGTCGGTTCGTAATCCGGGCGGATGGCCGGATGATCATCCAGGGAAAACCGCGTCTCCACCGCCCGCAGCGCAGCCAGGACATCACCGCGATATTCAGCCGGCAGCCCGGCCATCACCCGACTTGTGGCCGCGATGCGCGGCAGCATCTCCTCCACATGCGTGCGGCGGACCGCGGCGGCCTTGTCGTCCAGCGAAGCGGTCCAGCTGCCCAGCTTTGCGATCAGCACAGCTGCCACCAGCAAGGCGACCATCTGGGTGAACAGCGTGCGGGGCCGCCGCAGCCAATGCAGGACCCGCCCCCTCATGCCGCCTGCACCTCGGCCGCCAGGCAATAGCCGCCGCCCCAGACGGTTTTGATCAAGGTGGGATTGCGGGGATCGGGTTCGATCTTGCGGCGCAGGCGACTGACCTGATTGTCGATGGACCGGTCGAACACATCTGCCTCCCGACCCTTTGTCAGGTCCAGAAGCTGTTCACGCGTCAGCACCATGTTGGGGTGGCGCACGAACGCTTCCAGCAGCGAGAATTCGGCCGTGGACAGCGACACCACCACACCATCGGCCGCTGTCAGTTCCCGACGTCCCAGATCCAGCAGCCACCCGTCAAAGGTCAGGCGCCGTTCCTCCGATTTCCGGCGGGCGGCGGACACGGGCAGCGAATGGCTGCGGCGCAACACCGCCCGGATACGGGCCAGCAGTTCCCGCGGCTCGAACGGCTTGGTCACATAATCATCGGCCCCCATTTCCAACCCGACGATGCGGTCGGTCGCCTCCCCGATGGCCGTCAGGAAGATCACGGGCGTGTCCATGGTCTCCCTGATATGCCGGAACAGGCTCAGCCCATCCTCGCCGGGCATCATGACATCCAGCACGATCAGGTCGGGGGCCGCCGCCTTCAGGCGACGGCGGGCATGGGCAGCGTCCTCCGCCGCCGTGACGCGCATTCCGTGTTTTTCCAGAAAACGCGTCAGCGTCTCACGAATGTCGCGGTGGTCATCGACCAGAACGATATGCGGGCTTTCGACAGGCAGCATTGGCAGGACGGCATCATTACATTTGCGAACATACGGGAAGATGGCACGCGTCGCGGCCCCGGCAAAGCCGATGTTGGTATCAAAGTGTGTCGACCCGACATAGGCCGCGGTATTGACCCTGCACCACCCGCCGGATGAAGATGGCGCCTTGCGTTGTGATGGTTGAAAGCGTTTGCGATGTCCGCAAAATCGACGCCGGCTGTAACGGCCCTGAAGGCGGCCAAGGTCGACCACCGGCTGCTGGAATATGACTATGACCCCGACGCCGATGCCATCGGCATGGCCGCTGCTGCCGCACTGGGGGTCGACCCGTCGATCCTGTTCAAGACGCTGGTGACGGATGTGGAGGGGGTCGGGCTGGTCTGTTGCGTCATCCCCTCACCAGCCCGTCTGGACCTGAAGGCCGTGGCGGCGGCGGCCGGTGGTAAACGGGCGGCCTTGGCCGACCCGAAGCTGGCGGAGAAAGTGTCGGGCTATGTCATCGGCGGGATCAGCCCGCTGGGCATGCGTCGACGCCTGCCAACCCTGATCGATGCCAGTGCGGCAACGCTGGCGGAAATGATCATGAATGGGGGACGCCGCGGCCTGCAGATCGTTGCCGCTCCGGCCGATATCCGGAAGGTTCTGGACGCCAAACTGGCTGCCATTACGGTTGCCCGCTGACCGGAACCGGTGCCCACGCCGTTATTACGGATAGTAAACCGGGCGATACCTTGCCTGCACAGCATTCCCCGGCATGATTGGCCATTATCGCCAACCGCCCGCCGGCAGGAAATGATGCACACGGCTCCGGTAATCGCTCAGGGTGTCGCCAATGTTCAGGAACGCCGCCGGCTTGAAGCGCTGGACCGGTTTCAGATTCTGGACACGGGTCCTGAACCCCAATTCGATCGCATCGTCGAAATGACCTCCCGGCTGTTCGGCACGCCGATCTGCCTGATCACGCTGCTGGACGAGAACCGGCAATGGTTCAAGGCGCACCGTGGGGTGCTGGTGCAGCAGACCCCGCGTTCTCAGGCCCTGTGCGACCATGCCATCCGCCAGACCGATGTCATGGTGGTGGAGGATGCGTCACAGGACTCACGTTTTGCCGCCAATCCGCTGGTAACGGATGCCCCCCATGTCCGGTTCTATGCCGGGGCCCCGCTGCTGACCCGGGACGGATATGCGCTGGGCACGCTGTGCATCATCGATCACCAGCCACGCCAGCTGGCACCATTGCAAAGGACGATCCTGGCCGACCTTGCCGGCATCGTCATCGACGAGATGGAATTGCGGCAGGCCAACCGTGAATTGTCGCTGCTGGCCCATACCGACCCGTTGACCGCCGTCCTGAACCGACGCAGCTTCCTGACGCTGGCCGAGCGCGAACTGGGTCGACTTCGGCGTAACGGCTCTCCGGCCAGCCTGCTGGCCATCGACATTGACCATTTCAAGCAGATCAACGACCGGTTGGGACACGAGGCCGGCGACCGCGCGCTGATGATGTTCGCCCGTCGCCTGTCGGACGAAATCCGGGTCCAGGATGTCTTCGCCCGCACGGGCGGAGAAGAATTCGGCCTGATCCTGCCTGACACCAATTCAACGCAAGCCTACGCCGCGGCCGAACGACTGCGCCGGGCCGTGGAAGGCGCGGCGTTCGATCTGGACGGCTCCAGCCTGACCCTGACCATCAGTATCGGGATCAGTGCCCTGCACCTGGATCAAGGCGGCATTGGTGGTGCGATGCGCCGTGCCGATGCCGCCCTCTATGCCGCCAAACATGCGGGGCGCAACCGGGTGATGATGGCATCAGAACCGGTCAGCCCGGTATAGACGGTGATGACTGCCAGCCACCTCCCAGCGCCCGGAACAGCGAAACGGCAGCCTGCAATTCCGCCAGCCGGACCTGGGTCAGCTGATCACGCGCCGACAGCAGCGAACGCTGGGCGTCCAGCAGGGTGATCAGGTCCGTTGCACCCTCCCGGTAGCGGCTTTCGGCCAATCGGAACAGTTCACGCGACTGGCGCACCGCTTCCTCCTGGAACTCCCGCTGCCGGGCGGTATTGCGGGCGGCAGCCAATGCCGTCTCCACGTCGGAAAAGGCGGTCAGGATGGATTTGCGATAGGTGGCGACCAGTTCAACACGCCGTGCCTCGGCGATCTCCACCTGTGCCTGACGGCGACCGCCGTCGAACAGGGTCTGGCTCAATGACAGGGCCAGATTGGCGGCCGCACTTGGCGCATCCACCAGACTGGAAAGGCCGCTGCCCGTCAGATTGCCGGACAGGTTCAAGGTTGCAGAGGGATAGAGCGCGGCGCGGGCCGACACGATGTCGGCACCCGCCCCGACCAGGGCCACAGCCGCCGATTTAAGGTCAGGACGGCGTTCCAGCAGATCGGCTGGCACGCCCACACCTGTCGCCGGCAGGCCCAGACCGCCCAGCCCGGTGGCTGCAACCTTCACATCGGCCGGTGCCAAACCCAGCAGCACGCCCAGGCTGTTGATGGCGGCCAGTTCCTGCTGACGCAGAGCGGGCAGTGCTGCACGCTGACTGACCAGGGTATTGCGCTGCTGCGCCACTTCCAACGCCGTGGCAGCACCGTTGCGATACCGCGCATCCACAATGGTCATCACACGTTCAGCCAGCGTCAGACTTTCTTCCGCACTCTGTATCCGGTCCCGCAGGGACAGCACCTGAAAATAGCTGTTGGCGACCGTGGAGGTCACCGTCAGGGCCACCGTCTCCTGATCCAGACGGCTGCCCAGGGCGCTGGCGGCAGCACTGTCGGCCGCAGCCTGGTTCGCGCCCCAGAAATCCAGCTCGTAGGAAGCGGACAGTCCGGCGCTGCTGCTGGTCCGCCCGCTTTTGCCGCCCGGTCCTGACAGGTCGCTTTCCTGCCGGCTGAGACCGGCAGACGCCGCCAGCGTGGGCAGCAGGGAAGCACCGGCCGCGCGGGCACGGGCGTCGGCCTGACGCAGGCGGGCGGCAGAGGCGGCAAGGTCGGGATTGGCCCTGCGGGCATCGGCCAGCAGCGTTACCAGTTCTGCCGAACCGAAGCCACCCCACCAGTCGGCGGCCGGCCATACGCCGTTCCTGGCGTCAGCTTCGGCCTGGCTCCAGGCGGTCGGGGCAGCGACGGGGCTATCCACCGTGCCATAATCGCCGTGGGCACAGGCGGACAGCAGCGCCGTTCCGGCCAGCAGAAGCGAAACAAGTGTAAGGGAACGTGGGGCGATCATCTGGATCATCCGGAAAAGGTCAGTCGGCGGCCAAAGCCACGACGGGGTCGAGCAAAGCCGCACGCCGCGCGGGCGCATAGCCAAAGATCAGGCCGGTGGCGAAAGCACAGCTGAATGCCAGCATCATGGGCGGCACGGTCAGTTGGATATCGACGCTGAACACGGTCAGGAACAGTGAGACAGCGATACCCAGCACGACGCCGATGACACCACCCAGAGCGGAGACCAGCAACGCTTCCAGCAGGAATTGCTGCATGACGTGCCGGGCGCGGGCACCCGTTGCCATGCGGATGCCGATCTCCCGCGTCCGTTCCGTCACATTGACCAGCATGATGTTCATGACCCCGATGCCACCGACCAGCAGCGAGATGGCAGCGATCGATCCCAGAAGGATGGTCATGGTCTGACGCATCGCCGACAGCGTGTCGATGAAGGAAGCCGTGTTACGGATCTGGAAATCTTCCGACTGATGACGTGTCGTCAGCAGCGTGGTGATCAGGGCCTGCGTCTCGTCAATGCGGGACAGATCGTCCACCAGCACGGTCATGGATCGCAGATTACGCTGACCGAACAGGCGATAGCTGCCCGTGGTCAGGGGCACGAACACCACGTCATCCTGATCCTGACCGCCCGGATTGGCGCCCTTGGGCGACATGACACCGACCACCTGGAATGGCACATTGCGCAGCAGGATATATTTGCCGATGGGATCAACGCCGGGGAACAGGTTGTTCACCACTGTCTGGCCCAGCACGGCCACCGGCTGGTACTGATCCAATGCCGATTTGTCGAAAAAGACCCCGCTGGCTGGTTCCCAGGACCGGGAAAGCTGCACATCCGGGCTCGTCGCCGTTACCGTGGTCTGATAGTCCAGATTGCCGGCGCGTGCCGTCATGCTGCCATTATATTCCGGGACGGCAACGACGACGTTGGGCACCTTGGCCACCGCCGTGACATCGTCGGGGACCAAGGTGGCGACACCGTTGGCGTTGCGCTGGCCGGGGGCGCCGGGACGTATGACCAGCAGGTTGGTGCCCATGGCGCTGATCTTTTCGACCATGGCCTTTTCCGACCCGTTGCCCACCGCCAGCATGGTCACCACGGAGGCCACGCCGATGACGATACCCAGCAGGGTCAGAACGGTACGGTAAAGATTGGCCGACAGGGCACGGCGCGCCATTAGGAAGGCTTCCATCACCTCCCCCAGGTTCCAGTCACTGTCGTCACCCTGTTCCGGCACCGCGATGGTGCGGGCGGGAACGGGGGCGACGGGGCCGTCCTCGATGGCATGCGGTGTGGGCCCGTCGGCCACGATCTGGCCGTCCTTGATCTCCACCAGCCGTCGGGCATTGTTGGCCACGTCCCGGTCATGGGTGATCAGGATGACGGTGTGTCCGCGGGCGGCCAGATCGGTCAGCAGCCGCATCACTTCCTCGCCGCTGCGGCTGTCCAGCGCGCCCGTCGGTTCGTCGGCCAGGATGACCTGACCACCATTGACCAGGGCACGGGCGATGGAAACGCGCTGCTGCTGGCCACCGGACAACTGGCTGGGCCGGTGATCCATGCGGTCGGCAAGGCCAAGCGCCGTCAACAGCTCGACGGACCGCCGATGGCGGGCATCGCGCGACATGCCGGCATAGATGGCCGGCACCTCGACATTCTCGGCGGCCGTACTCATCGGGATCAGGTTGTAGCTCTGGAACACGAAGCCGAAGGCCTCGCGCCGCAGCATCGCCAGCATGTCACGGTCAAAGGTCGACACGTCGCGGCCATCGAACAGATATTGCCCCGTCGTCGGCCGGTCCAGGCAGCCCAGGATATTCATCAAGGTGGACTTGCCCGACCCAGAGGCCCCCATGATGGCCACGAACTCGCCGGGGTAGATCTTCAGCGAGACGCCTTTCAGCACCTGGACGGCCAGCTCGCCGCTGGAATAGGTTTTGGTGACGTCCACCAGCTCGATAAGCGGTGTCGCCTCCCCTCTCGACTGCGGCTTGCTCATAGCATCCCCGGCGGACGCATGCGCTGCATGTTCTGCTGCTGTTGCTGCTGCTGAATCTTCAATTGCGCAGCCGTCGGCTTGCGACCGACGACGATGGTTTCCCCTTCCTGCAAGCCGGAAACCACCTCGGCATTCACGCGGTCGCTGACCCCGATCATGATCCGGCGTTCCTCCAAGGTGCCATCGGCCTTGAGGACCTGGACCATGCGCGGCCGCTGGTGGCCATTGCCATCGGGGCCGCCCTCGCGCGGCCGACGGGTCGCTTCGGCATTGCCGGGCGCCTGATCGGCCGCCATGCGCGGCGCATCCTGTGGCGGTGCGCCGACAGCGCCTTCGCCCTGCGGCCGGCCGCCACCCGTCTGCGGGCCCGGCAGGCCACTGGGGGGCCTTTGCCCCGGCATCCCCATCCCCGGCCGGCCCTGCGGTCGCTGAAAGGCCGAAACGGGCACCCGGATCACATTGTCAGCGGCGGCGACCACGAAGAAGGTCTGCGCCGTCATCTGCGTCATCAGATCGCCGTTGGGATTCTCCACATCGAACAGAGCGTTGTAGAGCACAACATTGTTCACGGTTTCCGGTGTCGGGTTGATCTTGCGCAGCGTCCCGCGCCACCGCTGATCCGGACGGCCCAGGGTGGTGAAATAGGCCGGCATGCCGATCTTCAGCCGGGAGACATCGGCCTCCGACACCTGGGTCGTCACCGTCATCACCGACAGATCGGCAATACGCAGCACGATCGGCGCCTGCTGGTTGGCGTTCAGGGTCTGGCCCTGCTTGGAATTTTGGGAAACGACCGTGCCCGACATGGGAGCATAGATCTTGGTATAGCCCAGATTGGCTTCGTCCCCGCGCAGGGTCGAATTGGTCTGGCGGATCTGGGCCTTGATGGCCTTGACCGCCCCTTCAGCAGCGCGCAGGGTCTTGTCGGCTGTCTGGAAACTGTCCTCGCTGGTGGCATTCTCGGCCAGCAGGTTCTTCTGCCGCGTAAATTGCCGCTGGGCCAGCGCCAGTTCCGCCTCCCGTTGCAGCAGCTGCGCCTCCAGATTTTCCAGCTGGGCGCGATCGGCTTCAACCCGTGTCTGGTAAACGGTCGGGTCAATCTCGGCCAGCAGCTCGCCCTGCGTCACGGCCTCACCGATTTCCACATAGACTTTGCGCAGCTGGCCGGAAACCTGCGTGCCGACATCAACATAGTCGCGCGGTTGCAGATTGCCGACAGCGGTCACGTTGTCCTCGATCGCGCCGCGATCGACGGTCGCCGTCAGATATTGCGCGGCCTCCTCGGCCGAACCTGACCGCCCCAGGAACCACCATGCTGCAAAGAGGGCGACACCGATGCCGGCAATGGCCAGCACAGGCCCGCGCCGAAACAGAAATGGCTTACGCCGACGGCCCGTGGGGCCCGCGGCGGGCTTTGATGACAAGGCGTTCTGGGAATGCATTTCTCGGCTTCAGACAGGTGAGCAGGTTCTCGACCAACCTTATACGCCGAAGGCCATCCAACCCTTCGCTGAAAATGTGTTAAATTCTGTGTCAGTTCACGGCGACGAACCGCCTATCCCAATGAACCGTCTCGGTTCCGGATCGGCACCCTTCTGCGAAATGGCCAGTCGTCGTATGCTCGCTTCATCTGTCAGCGGGCTTTTGCGACGGATCAAAGCGCGGACCGGGAATGGCGTTACAGATTCTCTCTTTACGGGCACGGTTGATCTTCCTGGTGGCGGCGGTCATTGCCGCGCTGTCCCTTATTCTGCTGCTGGAAAACCGTGCGCGTCAGGTGGATGCCGAACAGCAGTCGATGATCCGGGCCCAGGATATCGCCCGTTTCGCCGCAGCTCAGCAGACAGAGCTGATGTTGACCCAGCAACGGCTGGTCCGCATCGCCGCCACCCGCGTTTCCATGCAATCAGTCCAGGAATGCGCCACCACCCTTCAAACCCTGAAGGGAACGCAGCCATGGATATCAAACATCTTCGTCGCCCGCCCGGACGGCTCCATCCGCTGTTCCACCGCCGCGGAGGATGACGAGATCAATCTTGGTGATCGTGAGTACTTCCAACAGGTCGTCGCCACCGGCCGGCCCGTGACCAGCGGCTATCTGCGGTCCAAGGTCAACGGGCGGTCGATCATGGTTCAGGCACAGCCCATCCTGAACGACGATGGTCAGGTTGTCGGGGTCGCGCTGGCCGGCCTGTTGCTGGACTGGCTGGATTCCGTCGCCGGCCGCGCCCTGGCATCGGTGCCGGGTGCGGAACTGATCGCACTGGACAGCGACGGCACCTTGCTGGCGCGCTATCCAGCGGTTGCCGAACTGAACGGTACAAATCTGTCCGCCACACCTTTCGTGCGCGCTGCCATGGCGCAGGATACCGGCACCTGGCAGGGACCGGGCCTGGACCAGACGGCCCGGTTGATGGGTTTCGCTTCCGTCAGCGGCAGCAGCATGCGCATCATCGTCTCCTATCCGCTTGAACAGGCCCTGGCTGCGGCGGCAGCTGAATTCCGCCGACATATGGCGATTGTCATCGCGCTCAGCGTTCTGGCCAATCTCATCCTCTATCTGGGCCTGTCGCGGACGGTGCTGGAGCCATTGCGGCAGCTGCTGAGCACAGTACAACGCCTGGGCCGAGGGGAACTGTCTTTGCGGGCGACGACAGGACCGGGCGAAATCGGTGTCCTGGCCCAGGCAGTGAACGACATGGCCGCCAGCCTGCAGCGGCAGACCGCGGAACTGGCCACACGCGACGCCCAATACCGGCTTTTGTCAGAGCAGAGCAGTGACGTCGTGGCACTGCATGCGCTGGATGGCACTTATCTCTATGTCTCTCCGACCTCTGGCTGGATGCTGGGCTATGCCCCTGAACAGCTGGTTGGCGGGAATCCTCTGGACCGCGTCCATGGAGAGGATGTCCAAACGATCGAACGGTCCCTTTCGATCCTGTTGGCGGGGATGCCCTGCCCGCCCGTCACCTACCGCGTCCGCCATGGCGACGGCCATTGGATCTGGGTGGAGACCGCCTTTGCCCTGGCCGCCGATGCGCTGGCCGGTCAGCGCATCGTGTCCGCCACCCGTGACGTCAGCGAGCGTGTGACACAGGAACAGGAACTCCGCGCCGCCCGCGACAGGTTGGGTGATCAGGCGGACAGCCTGCAGGCGCTGGCGGCCGACCTGGATCGTGCCCGGCGTGTGGCGGAGGCAGCAGCTGCCGCCGCGGAAACCGCGCGGGGCGAGGCGGAGCGCGCCAATCTGGCCAAGTCCGAGTTCCTGGCCAACATGAGCCACGAGGTCCGCACGCCGATGAACGGAATCATCGGCATGACGGGGCTGCTGTTGGACACGCCGTTGACGGCGGAACAGCGCGCGTTCGCGGAAACCATCCGCGAAAGCGCTGATGCCCTGCTCTATATCATCAATGACATCCTGGACGTCTCCAAACTGGAGGCGGGCAAGCTTGATCTGGAGAGCATCGATTTCCCGCTGGAGGAGATCATCGACGGCGTCGTGGCCCTTCTGGCCCCCCGTGCGCGCCAGAAGGGCGTTACGCTGTCCGCCTATGTCGATCCCGCCATCAACCGGGCCTATCGCGGCGACCCCACGCGGCTGCGCCAGATCCTGCTGAATTTGGCCGGTAATGCCGTAAAATTCACCGATGAAGGGCGCGTCGCGATCGATGTACGGCCCACGGTCGATGGGGGCCCGGCACCCGAAGGCACGACGCGTCTGCGCTTCACGGTCACCGACACGGGCATCGGCATGACCCCGGATCACCTGGAGCGGCTGTTCCAGAAGTTCCACCAGGCTGACAATTCCATCACCCGGCGGTTCGGTGGTACGGGGCTGGGCCTGACCATCTGTCGACAACTGGTCGAACTGATGGATGGCGACATCCATGTGGAAAGCTCTCCAGGCGAGGGCAGCCGGTTCTGGTTCAATGTCCCGCTGCCGGCGGCGGCGGCCCCCCTGCCCAACAAGACCGATATCCCCGCGCGGCTGAAAGGGTTGCGCGTCATGGTCATCGACGATGTCGAAACCAACCGGCGCATCCTGACGCGGCAGCTGGAACAGTTGGGCATGAAGCCCATACCGGTCAATGGCGGCTCCGCCGCCCTGGCCGAACTGGACCGCGCCTATAAGGAGGATACCTGTCCCGACGTCATCCTGGTCGACCACACCATGCCCGGCATGGCCGGCGACACGCTGGGCGGCTGGCTTCGTAACCATCCCAATTTCGCCAGCCTGAAACTGGTGCTGGTCACCTCAGCCGGCGGGCTGGATGCGGGCGACCCCGCGGCCGACATTTTCGACGCGGTGGTGTCAAAGCCCGTCCGCCTGCAGGGCTTGCGCGACATGCTGGGCCGTCTGTTCAGCGGCGGCGAACAGATGGCGGATATGGCCACCGTGCTGGATGCAGGGCGGGGGCGGGGAAGACGGGTCCTGGTGGTCGATGACAATCTGGTCAACCAGAATGTAGCCCGTCTGATACTGGAACGTGACGGCTATGGCGTCGATCTGGTCGGTGATGGAATGGAGGCGGTGGCCGCTGCCGCCGCCTGCCGCTATGACCTGATCCTGATGGATGTGCAGATGCCGGGTATGGACGGGATCGAAGCGACGCGTCTGGTCCGCACCCAGGAAACCCAGGCCGGCAATCAGCGCACGCCGATTATCGCCATGACCGCCAACGCCATGGTCGGCATGCGCGAAAGCTATCTGGAAGCGGGAATGGACGATTATGTGTCCAAGCCCTACGACCCCATGACTTTGTTGCAGGTGGCTGCCCGTTGGGCCGGCGTGCGCGACACGGCCCCTACGCCCGACGCCATGCCCAGCGGTCACGACGCGCCTGCGCCCGCCGACCCCACAGCAAACAAGGAAGACATCATGAACACCGCTGCCGCCACGGCGGCTTCAACGCATGAGAGACACCCGGTTCTGGACCCCCAGGCCCTGGATGGGCTCCTGGCCTTCACCGATGCCGATGAACTGGCCCAGCTGTTGAGCCGTTTCATCGCCACAGGCCGGGAGAGGGTCAGCCGCATGGAGGGTCTACGCCGCGATGGCAAATGGGATGACCTGCGGCGCGAGGCGCACAGCATGATCTCCCTGGCCGGCAATCTGGGTCTGCGCCAGATCCAGCATCTGGCGAGTGACCTTGAAATGGCAATCATCAACGGTGATCACGATCATGCCACCGGTCTGCTGACCGCCATGCTGGATCTGGCCCCGACAGGCTGGGATGCGGCGACCCGGCACGCGGCCAAGCTGACAACGGCACCGGCGGCCTGACGGCGTACACCGCCCCTGCTTTTCACCCTTCCGAAGGCACCCGATGCCGGATGGCGTCGTCCAGGGGGAATTCCAGATGGCAGTGCAGGCCAGCCGGTTCGAAATGGATGACCGAACGCCCTTGAAGCTCATAGGCGATGGAGCGACGGATCAGGGTCGTCCCGAAGCCTGAGGCGCCGTCGGGCCGGGAATCTGGACCACCACTTTCCTTCCAGTCCAGACTGACGGTCTCGCCCTGCCCATGGTCGCGGCGAAGCGACCAGCTGACGTCCAGTTTGCCGCCCATCTGCGAGAAGGCCCCATATTTGGCCGCGTTGGTGGCCAGTTCGTGGAAGACGAGTGCCAGGGCCAGCGCCGCCTTGGGCCGCAGTTCGATCGCGGGGCCCGACAGGGAGACGTCGCTGGCCTCCTGCGCATAGGGCGTGACCTCGTGCCGGACAATCTGGTCCAACCGCACCCATTCCCAGAAATGGTCGGCCAGCAGATTGTGCGTTTCCGACAAGGCCCGCAGCCGCCCCTCGAATGATGACCAGAAACCGGCGATGTCGCCATGTCGGCGCCGGGTCTGGCTGCCGATCGAAATTACCGTCGCCAGCGTGTTCTTCACACGGTGCGACAGCTCGGCCATCAGCAGGGCCTGGCGCTCTTCCGCCTGCCGGCGTTCCGTCACATCGATAATCTGGATGACGGCCCCGGACGGTCCCTGGTCGCTATCCAGGGGCGTGATGGAGAACAGCACGGGCACATGGCGCCCGTCCGGTGCCGTCAGGGCCGCTGCCTGCTCCGCGATGGCCGGGATCGGCACGTCGGGCAGCAGAGGCAGTCCCAGGCGGTCGAACAAGGTGGTCCCCGGAAGATCCCCTCCCAACATCGCCATGGCGGGCGGATTGAGATAGGTGGGTGTTCCCTCCGCGTCGGTCAGGACCAGACCTGCCGGGACATTGCGGGTGATGGTCGTCGTGATCAATGCCTGATCGGCCAGCCGGCGATTGGCCGAGGCCAACTGGTCGGCAAGTTGCGCCCGGGTGCGGGCGGCATTGCGTTCTGCCTCCAACCGCAATGCCCGACCTTCCCGCGCCCGGAAATCCGCCAGCAGCCGCCGGTTCTGCTCTTCCAGAAAGCGCCGACGCAGCAGCGCGCGCAAACGGGCGCGCAGCGGCGCCAGCTCATCGACCCGGAACAGATCGTCGATGCCGGCGGCCAGAATCTGCTGGATCACCTCTCGCCCGGCGCCGTGCCCATGCGCCAGGATCAGCGACGGATGACCAATCGCCTCCTGCCCGCAGCGGGTGCAGAGCGACATCCCGTCCATGTCCGGCAGATTGTCGGCCACCAGGACGGCGTCGAATAGGGTCTTGCGCAGCAGCGCCAGAGCCGCGGCGGCGCTGTCCACATGGTCGGCCAGACAGCCTTCCTCCAACAGCAGGGCCCGCAGTTCCACCTCCTGCCCGACCGGGAAACCCGCTATCAACACGCGGGGCGGGCGAAAATGCGGAGGGGGCAGCAGGCCCACATCGACATCGCGCTGTGCATGCCGCAGCAGTTGGGCCACCCGCAGCAGCAGCAGGGTCGGATCGGTGGATTTCGGCAGAAAATCATCGGCGCCACTGTCCAGCCCCTCCCGCTGCCGCAACGGCGTCTCGTCGGCCGTCAGCATCAGGATCGGCATGGACAAGGTGGCAACATGCAACCGGATGAGGCGACAAAGGTCCGCCCCCTGCAGCCCCGGCAGGTGATGGTCCACGATCAGAAGGTGCGGGGGGGCACGGTTCAGTTCTGCCAAGGCCTCTTCGGCGCTGGCCGTCTGCCCGACCTCGTACCCCTCGTCCTCCAGCAGAAGGCGCAGGCGCAACGCCTGGGTCGGGCTGTCTTCAACCAGAAGGATGCGTGCCAAATTCCTTACCCCAAGGCTGAAGGCGGCTGGGCACAGGTCCCCTATCTGCTATGCCCGGCCGCCCCGGAAGGTGGCCACGGCCAATCGCGCCAGATCACTTTCCACCACAGGTTTACGCAAATGCGGACGGTTCCGCCACTCCACCGGCAACCCGCTGGTGTCATACCCGCTGGTCAGGATGAATGGTATGTCGCGGTCAGCCAATGCCTGGGCCAAGGGGAAAACCAATTGCCCCGAAAGATTCACATCCAGGATTGCGCCGTCAATATGGTCCTCGCAGATCAAAGCCAGTGCCTGATCCACATTGCCGACAGGTCCGGCCACCGCGAATCCAAGATCGGCCATCATGTCGGCGACATGAATGGCAATCAGGAATTCGTCCTCGACGACCAGAATTCTTTGTTCAACACCCATGTATGCGACCTTGCATGGCAGCTTCGGCCCCTTCTCGGCACCATGATAGCGCGTTGCCGCCTCTTCAGGCTTTAAGCACTGTGCTTTATGGCGAACGGACTAAGGTGCGGTGCCCTTCCATCATGTGGACAATGTCATTCGGTCGGACGGGGTGCCGCCAATGTCGCGCATGATCCGATCCGCCGCCTGCTGCACCAGGGCTCCCAATGTCGCGATCCGAAGGTCGGTAATGCGGGCCATCGGGCCCGACAGCGACACGGCATAGATCGGATCACCATGTTCATTGAACACCGTCGCCGCGACGCAGCGCAGCCCCACCGCGTGCTCCTCGTCATCGATGGCATAGCCGCGGGCGCGGATTCCGGCCAGATCGGCTTTCAGGTCGGCCAGACTGGTCACTGTGCGGGCTGTCATCTGCGCCAGTCCATGCCGGGCGACATGACGTGACAGCGCAGCATCGTCCAGCGCCGACAGCAGCGCCTTGCCCACACCCGAACAATGCATGGGCACGCGCGCGCCCAGCCGGGCGAAGGTGCGCATCATCTCACGGCATTCCACCTGTGACAGATAGACGGCCGCCCCCTGATCCTCGATGGCAAGATTGACTGTTTCGCCGCTGGCTTCCATCAGGCTGCGCATATGGGGGCGGGCCATGCGGACCACATCGCGCGTGCGCAGGAAGCCATTGCCGGCGATGAAGGCCTGCACGCCCACGGACCAGAGCTTGGTCTCCGCATCGAATCGCACATATCGTTCGGATTCCAAAGAAGTCAGCAGGCGGTGCGTTGTGGATGCCGCCAGCCCGACACCGTTCGCCACCTCCGTCAGGCTGGCGCCGCTGTCGGCCTGCGCCAGATGGTTCAGGATGGCAACGGCACGCCCCAGCACCTGCACATTGCCGCTGCGTTCGGCATCCTTGGCGGCATTATCAGGTTTGGCTTTGGGCATGTGATGACCATTTCGGGGACAGTGAGACCTTGTTGATAGCATAGTGGCGCCGGACTTTCCACATCGTGGAAAGTCTTCCACGACCTGTTGCGCTGCGCCAATCGGCCTGTTACCCCTGATGACAACGAACATGCCACCAGGGAATATGTCCATGTCCGCCTATATCGATGTCCATGGCCTGAAGGTTGATGCCGAACTGCACCGCTTCATCACGGAAGAGGCGCTGCCCGGCAGCGGCGTGGAACCCGCTGCCTACTGGGCCGGCTTTGCCTCCCTGTTCCGCGACCTTGCCCCGGTGAACAGGCGCCTGCTGGATCGCCGTGACGCGCTGCAGGCCAAGATTGACGGCTGGCACATCGCCCGCCGCGGCCAGGATATCGATCCGGAGGCCTATGAGACCTTCCTGCGCGATATCGGCTATCTTTTGCCGGAGGGGCCGGACTTTGCCATCACCACGGCCAATACCGATCCGGAGGTCAGCCAGGTGGCGGGGCCGCAGCTGGTCGTGCCGGTGATGAACACGCGCTTTGCCCTGAACGCCGCCAATGCCCGCTGGGGCAGCCTCTATGATGCGCTCTATGGCACGGACGCGCTGGGCGATGTCGGCACACCCGGGGCCAAAGGCTATGATCCCGTGCGCGGGGCCGCCGTCATCGCCAAGGGCCGCGAGGTGCTGGACCAGTCCGCCCCGCTGGCCACGGGCAGCCACAAGGACGCTTCGGGCTACAGCGTGGTGGGCGGTGCCCTGGCCGTGGCGCTGGCCGACGGGTCAGTGACGGGCCTGGCGGATCCCGCGCAGTTCAAGGGCTATCTGGGCGACGCGGCGGCACCGTCCAGCATCCTGCTGACCCATCATGGCCTGCACCTGGACATCATCGTCGACCGCAGCCACCCGATCGGCAAGGGCGATGCGGCCGGTGTCGCTGACATCGTGCTGGAATCGGCCCTGACCGCCATCATGGATTGCGAGGACAGCATCGCCGCCGTGGATGCGGCCGACAAGGTCACCGTCTATCGCAACTGGCTGGGCCTGATGAAGGGCGACCTGACGGCGACCTTCGAAAAGGGCGGGCGCACCATGGACCGCGCCCTGAACCCCGACCGCGTCTACACGGCCGCCGATGGCACGGGCACGGTGACGCTGCATGGCCGGTCGCTGCTGTTCATCCGTAATGTCGGTCACCTGATGACCATTGATGCCGTGACGCTGGAGGATGGGTCCTGGGTGCCGGAAGGCATCCTGGACGGCATCGTCACCAGCCTGATCGCGCTGCATGATCTGCGCCGCACGGGCGGCCTGTCCAACAGCCGCGCCGGCTCGGTCTATATCGTGAAGCCCAAGATGCACGGGCCGGAGGAAGTGGCCTTCGCTAGCCATCTGTTCGACCGGATCGAGGATGTGCTGGGCATGGCCCGCCACACCCTGAAGATCGGCATCATGGACGAGGAGCGGCGCACGACCGTCAACCTGAAGGAATGCATCCGCGCCGCCAAGGACCGGGTCTGCTTCATCAATACCGGCTTCCTGGACCGCACGGGCGACGAGATGCACACCTCCATGCAGGCCGGCCCCATGATCCGCAAGGCGGACATGAAGGCGTCGGCCTGGATCACGGCATATGAGAACTGGAATGTTGATAACGGTCTGGCTGCCGGCTTCCGCAGCCATGCCCAGATCGGCAAGGGCATGTGGGCCATGCCCGACCGGATGGCCGACATGCTGAAGACCAAGATCGGCCACCCGATGGCCGGCGCCAACACGGCCTGGGTCCCCTCGCCCACCGCTGCCACCCTGCATGCCCTGCACTATCATCAGGTCGATGTGGCCGCCCGTCAGGCCGAACTGGCCAGCCGGCCCCGCGCATCCCTGCGCGACATCCTGACCATCCCGCTGGCCCGCGGCGTCAACTGGTCGGAAGCGGAAATCAACGAGGAGTTGGAGAACAATGCCCAGGGCATTCTGGGCTATGTCGTCCGCTGGGTCGATCAGGGCATCGGCTGTTCCAAGGTGCCGGACATCCATAATGTCGGCCTGATGGAAGACCGCGCCACCCTGCGCATTTCCAGCCAGCATATCGCCAACTGGCTGCTGCACGGGGTCTGCACCCAAGATCAGGTGCTGGCCGTCATGAAGCGCATGGCCGCCGTCGTGGACAAGCAGAATGAAGGCGATCCGGCCTACCGCCCCATGGCGCCGGATTTCGACGGCTCCATTGCCTTCCAGGCCGCCTGTGACTTGGTGCTCAAGGGCGTGGAACAGCCCAGCGGCTACACCGAACCGCTGCTGCACAAGCATCGCCGCGCGCTGAAGGCGCGGGGCTGAGGCATGTGTCCTAACGGGCAGTGGAGACTATAAGGTCGAATCACCCATTTTCCGTCATCCCAGCGAAGGCATATAAGCGCTAATTTAGCCCCCTGGAATGAGGTGCCTTCCCCGCGAAAGCGGGGATCCAGGGGCCACAAGATCTAGATCTCGGTGCCCTTGGCCCCTGGCCCCCCGCTTTCGCGGGGGAGGCAGGGAAGGTGCAATTGACTAAGTTAGCCTCAATGGGCCTCCGCGGGGATGACGGGAGAATATGCTTCAACGTAAACCGGACAAACTCTGGGTGAGCATGACCGGATCACGTCCCCGTGCGTGGTGTAGGAGCGCTGGCGCCGGGTCAGACCTGGAGGTCGGCGTAGCCGGGTGGAGGGTCTGCCCCGGCGGGCGGTCATCGTGGTTCTTCGGTAAAGTCTGGTCACCACAACAATCCCCAACCGAGGGTGACCACGATGACCAATGAGATGATGGCACTGCGCAGCATGTTGGAAAAGGGTGCTGACGCGGATGTTCTGCGGGAAATGATCGGCTTTGCCGCGCAGCGGTTGATGGAGTTGGAAGTCCAGGGGCTGACGGGTGCCGGGCATAGCGAACGGTCTGCGGATCGGCTGGTTCAGCGCAACGGCTACCGGGAGCGGGACTGGGAAACCAGGGCCGGAACGGTGGAACTGCGCATCCCCAAGCTGCGTAAAGGCAGCTATTTCCCAGGGTTCCTGGAACCCCGGCGCATGGCGGAGAAGGCGCTGACGGCGGTGATCCAGGAGGCCTATATCCAGGGCATCTCCACCCGCTCCGTCGATGATCTGGTGCAGGCCATGGGCATGTCGGGCATCTCCAAGAGCCAGGTGAGCCGGCTGTGCGCCGATATTGATGACCGGGTGAAGGCCTTCCTGGAACGGCCGATCGAGGGCGATTGGCCGTATCTGTGGATCGACGCCACCTATGTGAAAGTCCGCCAGGACAAGCGCACGGTGTCGGTGGCCGTGACCATCGCCATGGCCGTCAATAATGACGGGCGCCGCGAGGTGCTGGGCATGGATATCGGCCCATCGGAGGCCGAAACCTTCTGGACCGACTTCCTGCGCAAGCTGAAACGGCGCGGCCTGAAGGGCGTGAAGCTGGTCATTTCCGACGCCCACGAGGGCATCAAGG
>NZ_JBMDKJ010000023.1:0-100852 GCF_057809655.1 Niveispirillum sp. FG148 | reverse complement strand
GGGCCAGTAAGTTCTGACTTCTGGCCCTGGTATCGACCGCGACGGCGGCCGCACGGGCGCGTGCCCGCGAAGCCAAGGCCCGCGGATGCGGGCCGCCCGACGTTTGAGGGGCCGGAAAGAGCCGACCACAGGTCGGAACTTTTTCCGGTATTGGCATCAGGTCCAGCCCGCCCACAGATGCGCCGTGGCTAGGCTGCGCCACGGTGCGAAGGGGCGCATCAGCGCCTCCTGCTCCGCCGGGCTGGGCCGATGGTCCAGCCCGTGGAAATTCTGCAAGGCCGCTGCCAGCCCGGCATCACCCACCGGGGCCACATCGGGAAAGGCACAGGCGCGCAACAGGACATAGGCCCGCGTCCAGGGGCCGATGCCCTTGATCCCCGTCATCGCCGCCTCGGCACCCGCCGCATCGCCCTCGGGCAGCGCCTCGAAATCGATGCCGGCCGAGGCGATGTTGATCAGGTAAGCCGCCTTGGAGCGGGAGAATTTCAGCGTACCCAGCAGGTCGGGGTCCAGGGCGGCAATCCCGGCCGGGGTCGGGTGCGCCTTCATGCCCGACGCATGCGGAATGCCCGCCAGATCGATCAGGGTGCGGCGCAATTGCCCAGCGAAACGCAGATTGACCTGCTGCCCCACCACGGCCCAGCACACGGCCTCGAACACGCCCGCCGTCTGGGCTAAGCGCAGGCCGGGGCCGCAGCGGGACAGCAGCCGTTCCACCTGCGGGTCGGCGGCGGCGGCCTGTTCCAGGCCCGACACATCGATGGCCACGCCCAGCATGCGGGCCACGGCCTTGCCGATCAGCGCCGCTTCGACTGCTGTCACATCGCCGGGATCGGCCGTCAGGGCGGCGCGCCCCTCCTCCAGGGTGATTTCCACCTTGATGGCCCGGCCCGCGGGGGCCAGCAGCTTGGTGATGACATTGCCCGAAACCCGCTCCGACAGCCCGTCCGGGTCGCGCCCATGGTAGGACAGGACCCAGTCGGCCCGGTATCCCGCGGGCAAAGCGATGTCGGGCAGCCTTTCCATGGTCAATGCGCCACCAGCACGCCGTCGCGCATCTCCACCACCCGGTCCATGCGCTTGGCCAGGTCCAGATTGTGGGTGGCGACCAGGGCGCCCAGCCCCTGTTCCCGCACCAGCCCGGCGAACAGGGCAAAGACGGTTTCGGCCGTATGCATGTCCAGATTGCCCGTCGGTTCATCCGCAATCAGCAGGCGGGGACGGTTGGCCAACGCGCGGGCAATGGCCACCCGCTGCTGCTCCCCGCCCGACAGCTTGGCCGGGCGGTGGCCGGCGCGGGCGGACAGGCCGACCAGCCCCAGCAGCTCCCGCGCCCGTTCCCGCGCCTTGGCGCGCGGCACACCGGCCAGCATCTGCGGCAGGATGATATTCTCCTCCGCCGTGAATTCGGGCAGCAGGTGATGGAACTGATAGACGAAGCCGATCTTGTCGCGGCGGATGGCGGTGCGCGCCGCATCCGACAGGCCGTCGGCCTTCTGCCCGGCAATCTCGATCCCGCCGCGGTCGGCATGTTCCAGCAGGCCGGCAATATGCAGCAGGGTGGATTTGCCCGCCCCGCTGGGCCCCACCAGGGCCACCATCTCCCCGGCCTTGATGGCGGCATTCACCCCGCGCAGCACATGCAGCGGGGTTTCCACCTGGGTGAAGCTGCGGTGGATGTCAGTCAGGCGCAGGACGATGTCACCCATATCTCTACTCATATCGCAGGGCTTCGACGGGGTCGAGATTGGCCGCCCGCCAGGAAGGGTAAAGGGTCGCCAGCAGCGACAGCGCCACAGAGGCCAGCGCCACCTGGGCCACCTGCCACGGATCGGTGAAGGAAGGCAAGGCGGACAGGAAATAGATGTCCGAATTGAACGGATCGACTCCTGATACCGCCTTGATCAGTTGCCGCAATTCTTCCATGTGCCCCGACAGGCCCAGGCCCAGCGCCACCCCGGCCGCCGTGCCGGCCACGCCGATGGACGCACCCGACATCAGGAAGATGCGCAGGATGGTGCCCCGCCCGGCGCCCATGGTGCGCAGAATGGCGATCTCCCGCCCCTTGTCCTGCACCATCATGATCATGCCGGAAATGATGTTGAAGGCAGCGACGACGACGATCATGCCCAGGATCAGGGTGACGACATTGCGCTGCGTCTCGATGAAGCCGAAAAAGGCGCCGTTGACCTGCGCCCAGTCGCGGACATAAAGCCCGGCCGGAAATTGCCGCGTCAGGTCGCCCAGCCTGGCGCGGGCCTGCTGCGGATCGTCCAGCATCACCTCCACGGCCGTCACCGTGTCGAACAGCTCGAAAAAGGACTGGGCCGTCGACAGGTCCATCAGCACCAGGGCGCTGTCAAACTCCGACACGCCCAGGGCCACGATGCCATTGACGGTGAAGCCGCGCGACCGCGGCGCCCCGCCGCGTCCATCGATATTGGGCGACAGGATGGTGATGCGGTCGCCGACCTTGATCCCGGCCTTTTCCGCCAGACGCGCGCCGATGGCCACGCCGTCGCCGTCCGCCAGCGTGCCCTCCACCAGCGCCTGCGCAAAGGCGGGCCGCGCCGCCATGTCGGCCGGCCGCAGCGCCTTGACCAGCACCCCGCCGGCATAGTCGCGGAAGGACAGCAGCCCCTGTGCATCCACGCTGGGCACCGCCGACACCACGCCCGGCACCTGCGCCACATTGCGCAGCAGCAGGTCGGTGACGGGGAAGGTGCCCTTGCCATCCATGGCCACGACATGCCCCTGGAAGCCCAGCACACGGGCCAGCAGGTCGCGCTGGAACCCGTTGAAAACGGAGAGCGAGATCAGCAGCGTCGCCACGCCCAGCGCGATCCCCAGGAAGGAGAAGCCGGCGATGACGGAAATGAAGCCTTCCTGCCGCCGCGCGCGCAGGTAACGCAACGCGATCCAGCGTTCGACAATGCCGAACATGCGGGTCTTCCCCTCAGCCATGGCGCAGCGCCTCCACCGGGTCCAGGGCGGCGGCCCGGCGGGCGGGATAGAAGGTGGCCCCCACCGACAGCAGCAGGCCGACGGCCACCACCAGCGTCACCTCCGCCCAATCGATGATGGCGGGCAAGGTGGTCAAAAACAGCAGCATCTGTGACCCGCCGATGCCGGGCACCTGACCCAGCGCCCGACCGATGGCCTGGACATTGACGGTCAGCGTCAGGCCCAGCACGAAGCCCACCAGCGTGCCCACGGCCCCAATGGAGGCCCCTGCCAGCAGGAAGATGCGCGAAATGCTGGCCGCCGGCGCCCCCATGGTGCGCAGAATGGCGATGGAGGCGGACTTGCCCCGCACCAGCATGACCATGGATGACACGATATTGAAGCTGGCGACCAGGATGATCAGGGTCAGCACCGTGAACATCGCCACCCGCTCCACCCCCAGCGCCGTCACCAGCCCCTTATTGGCCTCTCGCCAGTCGGTAACCTTCAGCCCCGGCCCCGCAATCGGGTCCAGCAGGCGGTGCAGCCCCTCCACATCCAGCGGCTTGTCCACGAACACATCAATGCCGCTGACGGCCGCCCCGCTGCGGAAGAACGCCTGGGCGGTGGACAGGGGCATATAGATCAGGCTGCCATCCTGTTCGGGCATGCGCAGATCGACCACGGCATCGACGGGAAAGGATTTCTTGCGCAGCATGGTGCCGAACGGTGTGGCCGTGCCCTTGGGGCTGATCAGCGTCACCTCGCCCCCCGACAGCAGGCCCAGCGACCGCGCCAGCCCATAGCCCAGCGCCACCCCATCCTCCCCCAGGTCGGCCGTGCCCGACACAATGGACCGCCCGACAATGGGCCGCGTCTTGAAATCCGCAACCTCCAGCCCGCGCACCTTCACACCCGTGGCCCGCCCTTCCACGGTGGCCAGTGCCTGGCCCTCCACCACCGGCATGGCGGCCACCACGCCCGGCGTGGCGCGAAGGCGGTCCAGCAGCGGCTGGTAATCGGCCAGCAGCCCCGTTTCCGGCGCGATGGCGGCATGAGCGCTCACACCCTGGATGCGGGAAATCATCTCCGCCCGGAACCCGTTCATCACCGACATGACGATGATCAAGGTCGCCACACCCAAAGCCACCCCGATGAAGGAAAAGCCGGCAATGACCGACACCGTCCCCTCCTGCCGCCGCGCCCGCAGGTAACGGAAGGCGACCATGCGTTCAAACGGCGTGAAGATCATCGGGGCTCGTCAGGCGGGGGACGGAACGGAAGCGGGTTTAGCCTTGCTTATAGGCGGAATTGGGGCGGGGGAGGAAGCCCTGGCGGCACCGGGTCAAGGATCGGACCAGCCTCCCCCGTCCATTGCCATCTCCACCGGCGCGAAATCCACATGCAGCACGCGGCGGCGGCGGGGCCGGCGGGCGGGGTCCGATCCATGCAGGAACAAAGTCGGATACGCCCAGGCATCGCCGGCCCGCGCCAGACAAAGGGCCATGCCGCAGCGTTCAACCACATCCGGCACCGCAGCCGCGCGTAGCCACCCGAACCGGTGAGAACCCGGTGCATAGAACAACGGCGCGTTATCTGCGTCCACATCGTCCAGATGCAGGCGGATGGTGACCATTCCCACCATCTGATCCTTGCCGGCCGCCAGATCCTGGTGCCAATGCGACACCCAATTGTCCCCCGGCACCTTGTCCAGAAACCGCATGCCTACCGGCGTGGCTGACGTGCCCAGCAGTTGCGCCGCCAGCCGTCCCAGCGCCCCTTCGGACCCGACCAGTTCACGCAAGGCCGGCACCCCCGGCAGCATCCGGTGATTGTCCGTCATCGGCAAGGGTGCCAGCGCCACCCGCAATGCCTCCACCGCGCTGTCATCCAGCAGGCCGGGGACATGCAGGGCACTGCGTTCATGGAACTGCTCGAAATCCAGGGTGGACACGGTCATTCTCTCAAATGGAAACGGGCAAAGCCTGGCATGGGCGGCCTTGAATGTCGAGGGGGCGACAATCTGCGATGGTACCAGGGTTAACCATACTGGCACCAACCGCCGCCGGCCAAACCGGTCCTCGACGGACATTCGCGCGACGCGTATCAAACCCACAGGACCGGGCGACCAATTCTTGAATAATTTCAATTATTTCAATCAGCCGGTCCGCAAGGGGGAGGTACAGGGTGATACGGGTATGGGCACATGCGGGGCGGCTGGCCGCCTTCCTCCTGGCGGGGCTCTTGATACTGTCACCGGCGGTTCGCGCGGCCGACAGCACGGTGACGGCAGGCAAGCTGGTCTTCCATGATGATCTGCCGTCGCAGAACATTACGCCCCGCCGCATCGCCGTCTGGCTGCCGGACGGGTACGACCAGGGCGATGACCGCTATGCCGTCATCTACATGCATGATGGCCAGAACCTGTTCGACGATGCCACCACCTCATATGGCCATGAATGGGGCGTGGACGAGGTGGTGACCGACCTGATGGCCCAGGGCAAGCTGCCCCGCACCATCGTGGTCGGCATCTGGAATACGGATAACCGCTGGGCCGAATATACCCCGGCCAAGGTGCTCGACGCGGCCAGCTGGCGCACCCGCTGGAGCATCTATGCCAACACGCTGCGCAAGCCTGTGTCGGATGCCTATCTGCGCTATCTGGTGCAGGAGGTGAAGCCGTTCATCGACCGCACCTACCGCACCAGACCGGATGCCGCCCATACCGTGACCATCGGGTCCAGCAGCGGCGCCCTGATCGCCACCTACGCCATGCTGGAATATCCCGATGTGTTTGGCGGGGCGGCGGCCGTGTCGGCGCATTGGCGCTCCATCGGCACCGACTTCCAGCCCTGGTGGCAGGGCGAAGTGACGCCCCTGCAGGCCATGACCGATTACGTCGCCGGCCGGTTCCCCGCCGATGGCGGCCACCGGCTCTATTTCGACCATGGCACCTTGAACCTGGATGCCAGCTATCCGCCCGAACATGCACGCATGGTCGCGGCCCTGACGGCGCGGGGGCTGGCGCCCGACCGGGACTTCATGTCCCGCCGGTTCGACGGGGCCGACCATAACGAACAATCCTGGCGCGCCCGCCTGGACATCCCCCTGCTCTATCTGCTGGGGGATCACCGGTGATCGCTCCGAACCATCCTTGACAGACCTAGGGCAATTGACCTAATCAATATTTAGGTCAATTGCCCTAGAGTGCATCTGCCATGACCGGCCCCGCCACCCGTGCCCAGATTGTGGAAGCCGCCGATACGCTGTTTTACCAGCGCGGCTTCGACCATACGTCCCTGGCCGACATCGCGCAGGCGGTGGGGATCGCGCGCGGCAACCTGACCTATCATTTCAAGGCCAAGGACGAGATTCTGGCAGCCGTTATCGACCGGCGGCTGGCAACGACGCAGGCCATGCTGGAAGGGTGGGAAGCGGCGGGCGACGGGCCGGCAGCGCGCATCCTGTCCTTCATCCGCATCCTGATCACCAACCAGACCCAGATCATGGCCCATGGCTGCCCAGTCGGCACCCTGTCGACCGAACTGGCGAAGCTGAACCATGTGGCCCTGCCGGATGCGGCCCGCGTCTTCACCCTGTTCCGCGTCTGGCTGACGCAGCAATTCACCCTGCTGGGCCTGGGTGACCGCGCCGATGAACTGGCCCTGCATCTGTTGGGCCGCAGCCAGGGGGTGGCGACGCTGGCAACAGCCTTCAAGGATGAAGATTACGTACGGCGGGAGGTGGCGGCCATGGAAGCCTGGCTGTCCGCCCTGACCCCATCCGCAAACCATTGACGCAGAGGCAACCCATGTTCGTCATCTTCCTGCGCTTCACCGTGGACAAGGAACGCGCGCCGCTTTTCATGGCCCTCCACAATGCCTGGCTGCGTCAGGGATTTGACGACGGCGTGTTCCTGCTGGCCGGTGGTCTGGATGCCGGACAGGGCGGGGCCATTCTGGCGCAAGGGGAAAGCCTGGATGCCATCCGTTCCCGTGTCGCCGCCGATCCCTTCGTGATCGAAGGCATCGTCACCCCGGACATCCACGCCATCGCCCCCGGCCGCACCGATGCGCGGCTGGATTTCCTGCGCGCCGCCTGACAGAGACCCCGATGGACAAGACCCTGCCCGGCCCCGATGGCCGTCCCCGCTGCCGCTGGTGCGCCTCGGCCCCGGAATTCCCGCATTACCATGATACCGAATGGGGTTTCCCCGTGGCCGATGACGGGCGGCTGTTTGAGAAACTGTGCCTGGAGGGGTTCCAATCGGGCCTGTCCTGGCGCACCATCCTGGCCAAGCGGGAAAATTTCCGCGCCGCCTTCCACGGGTTCGACATTGACGCCGTCGCCGCCTTTGACGATCGGGATGTCGAACGATTGCTGCAGGACGCCGGCATCGTGCGCCACCGCGGCAAGATCGAAGCCGCGATCAACAATGCCCGCCGCGCCCGCGAACTGGTGGCTGCCGAAGGCTCGCTGGCCGCCTGGTTCTGGCGGCACGAACCCCCGGCCGGGGAACATGGCCCGCCACAGTCAGCCTCCACCTCCCCTACCTCTGTGAAACTCTCCAGGGATCTGTTGAAGCGCGGCTGGAAATTCGTCGGCCCCACGACGATCTTCGCCTTCATGCAGGCCATGGGCCTGATCAACGACCATGCCGAAGGCTGCGTCATCCGGGAGGAAGCGGCCAGGGCCCGCCAGGCATTCCAGCCACCTGGCCGTTGACGCCTACCGTCCGCCCCATCCATCGCTTAACGTCCCCAGGAAGGCCACGATGGCCTCAATCTCCCCCTCGTCCAGCGCCGGCCTGTCACCCGGCTTGCCGCCAAAGGGCGGGTCCAGGTTCAGGTTGGCGCGGAAGGGTTCGGGCAAATCGTCATAGATATCCACGCCCCCATCCGCCCGGCGCGGATACCAGCGGCCGGGATCAATGTCGCGGGTGGCATAGAAGGCAACGGCATCCTTCAGGCTGGTGATGACGCCATTATGGAAGAAGCGTTGGCGCCTTGCCACATTGCGCAGGCTGGGCGTGCGGAACAGCCCGCAATACTCGGCCCGGCCCTTGAAATCCGTGCGGTCCGGGCCGCACAGGCCCAGATCGAAAAAGGCCGGGTCTTCATTGGCCGGGATATCCCGGTTGCGCGGCAGGCCCAGCGCGATCAGGCCGAAATCGGTGAAATGCGGCGGCGACCCGTCCACCCCCACCGCCGACTTGTGGCAGGACGCGCAATTGCCCTTGGCCGGATCATTGAACAGGTTCAGCCCAAGCACCTCCTGTTCCGTCAGGCGGGCCCGGCCCTTCAGCACGGCGTCATACTTGCTGCTATAGGGATAGAACAGGTCCGGCGTCTGCTGATAGGCCGCCAGCGCCGACAGGGCCGTGTTGACCAGGGCATCGTCCCCCGCCACCCCGGCCAGCGCCCGCAACCGGTCGGCATAGGGTGCCGCACGCAGGGCAGCGGCAACGGCGGCAGGGCCTTCGGCCGCCATTTCGAACGGCGAATAGAGCGGGGTGCGCGCCTGATCGGCGGTGCGGTCGACGCGCCCGTCCCAGGTCAGCCCGCCACTGGGGCCATTATCGACACTGTCATCCCCCACCTCGTCCCGGTCGAAATAATGCTCGGTAAAGTCGGGAACGGCCTGAAGATAGGTCAGGTTGGGCACGGCGCGGTGGCCGGGCTGGTCCAGGTTCTTTCCCCCCATTTCCACGGCCCGGTCCCCGCTGGGACCAAAGGCCGCAGCCGGTGCGTGGCAACTGGAACAGGCCATGCGCCCCGACCCCGACAGGCGGGGATCGCTGAAGATCTCCGCCCCCAATGCCCGCAGGTCGGCGGCCCGGCGATAGGCGTCGTCACGGCTCAACGGGGCAGCATAGGCCATTGATCCGACGGCAAGGCCCATCAGAAGTCCGGGCAATGTCATCGCCCATCGCCATCGTCCGCCCCGGCTTACCATACGCGTCCTTCCTGCCCTTCCATCCCGTTGCCGCCGGCCGCTTCAACAAATTGCCAATGGTGCGGCATCGGTGGGATAGTCACCGCCTTCGTCATCACGAGCCTGGCCATGATCCGCACCCGTTCATTCCTGTCCGCCCTGCTGCTGTCCGCCACCGCTGTCGCCCCGGCAGGGGCCGCCCCCGCCAAGGGCCTGGACGCCATCCAGACTGTGGTCGTGATCTATGCCGAAAATCGCAGTTTCGACAATCTCTATGGCCATTTTCCCGGCGCCAACGGGTTGAAGAATGCCACGGGCGAGTCGATGGTGCAGCGGGACCGCGACGGGCGACGCATGACGGAACTGCCGCCCGTCTGGGGCGGGCTGACGGCCAAGGGGGTGACACCCGCCATCACCCAGGATCAGACGGCGCATCTGCCCAACGGCCCCTTCGCCATCGACGATCCCAAGGGCTTCAACCAGCCCTTGTCGGTGGCGACACAGGATCTGTGGCATCGCTTCTATCAGAACCAGATGCAGATCAATGGCGGCCGCAATGACGGGTTCGTGGCCTGGGGCGACACGGGCGCCCTGGTCATGGGCCATTATGACGGGTCCAAACTGCCGCTGTGGAAGGTGGCGCAGCGCTATACGCTGGCCGACAATTTCTTCATGTCCGGTTTCGGCGGGTCGTTTTTCAACCATCAGCAACTGATCTGCGCCTGCGCGCCCGTCTATCCCGACGCCGACAAAAGCCCGGCCAAGGACCTGATCACGAAAGTGGAGGATGATGGCATCACCCTGAAGCTGGCGGAGAATTCACCGAAATCCGCGCTGGAAGGGCGGCCCAAATATCTGAAGGACGGCAACCTGACGCCCGACTTCTACGCCGTCAACACCATGCAGCCCCCCTATCAACCCTCCAACAACAAACCGGCCCCGGGCGGTGACCCGGCCTTTGCCGATCCGGCCAAGCCCACCACCCTGCCGCCACAGAATGCAACCACCATTGGCGATCTTCTGTCGGCAAAGGGGATCAGTTGGGCCTGGTATGGCGGGGCCTGGCAGGCCGTGCTGAACGATGGCAACCAGGAACCGGTGCCCAACCTGCAAACCCATCACCAGCCCTTCAACTATTACGCCAATTACGCACCCGGCACGGCGGCGCGGGCCGAACATCTGCGCGATGGCGGGCTGGCCGGCGTGGAGTTCATCAAGGCCGTGGACGAAGGCCGCCTTCCCCAGGTCAGCTATTACAAACCGCAGGGCAACCTGAACGAACATGCGGGCTATGCCGAGGTGTTGAGCGGCGACCAGCACATCGCCGACATCGTGGCCCATCTGGAGAAAGGCCCGCAATGGCAGCACATGCTGGTCATCGTCACTTATGACGAAAATGGCGGCTTCTGGGACCATGTCGCCCCGCCCAAGGGCGACCGCTGGGGCCCCGGCACCCGCATCCCGGCCCTGATCATCTCGCCTTTCGCCAAGAAGGGTTTCGTCGACCACACCCAGTACGACACCGGCTCCATCAACCGCTTCCTGGCCCGCCGCTTCGGCCTGCCGACGCTGCCGGGGATCAAGCTGCGCGATGACGCCCTGGCCGCCAACGGCCAGAAGCCCATGGGCGACCTGACCGCAGCGTTGAATTTGTGACCCCTATTGCCGGTGGGCGGCAGTGCCTAAATGGTTGTGTTCTGTAGGTCGACTTAACGCACCGGACGTTTAGCCTGCCAGCGCATCCGCGATGACCGTGGACAGCAGAGTGGTTGGCCGGCCCAGCAGCGTCGACAGCGCCTTGCCCTCATCGAACAGCGCGCCCTTGGCCGCCGCCGCGTCGGAATTGGCCAGCAGATCGGCCAGCGGCGCCGGCAGCCCAGCCGCCAGCAAGGCACCGCGATAATCGGCCTCCGGCATGTCGACATAGGGGATGGTCCGCCCCGTCTGCCGCGACAGTTCGGCCGCGAATTCCGTCAGGCTGTAGGACGCATCCCCCGCCAGCTCATAAACCACCCGTGCCGGTGCCGCATCGTCCAGCAGAGCAATGGCGGCCGCTTCGGCATAATCGGCGCGGGCCGCACTACTGATCCGCCCGCCCCCCGCGCTGCCAATCAGGGCGCCATGTTGCAGGGCCGGTGGGATGGAGGCGGTGTAATTCTCCGTATACCAGCCATTGCGCAGCAGCGTATGGGCAAGGCCGCTGTCGGCGATCAGCGCTTCTGTCTGCCGGTGATCCTCCGCCAGACCCAGGGCGGAGACATCGGCATGCAGCACGCTGGTATAGAGGATGCGCGCCACACCAGCCTTCTTCGCGGCCTCGATGACATTGCGGTGCTGCGGCACCCGCGCGCCGATGGCGTTGGAGGAGATCAGCAGCACCCGCTCCGCCCCCGTCAGCGCCGTGGCCAAGCTCGCCGGCTGGTCATAATCACCCTGACGCAGGCTGACGCCCACCGGGAACAGTCCGGCGGCGCGGGCCGGATCACGCACAATGGCGACAATGCTGTCCGGGCGGACACGACGCGCCAGTTCCGCCACGACCAGACGGCCCAATTGACCGGCGGCACCGGTGACGAAGAAACGGGGTTGGGTGGACATGGACTCTCTCCGGTCTCTATGGAATAGTAGGTCTCAGGAAGAGACCTGATAAAGCCCATATTGAGGCTTCATCCAAATCCCGCAAGACGGCACTTTCCCGTCACCAGGTAACAGGAAGGATACCATGATGGACGATGCCTGCGCCGCCATGGGGGCGAAGATCGCGGAGTGGCGGAGCCTGGGCCTGGACCCCACCCGCTGCCCCGTGCGCGACCTGCTGGACCGGATCGGCGACCGCTGGTCCATCCTGCTGCTGACCATGCTGGCGGCGGGTCCGTTGCGCTTCAACGCGCTGGCCCGCGGCGTGCCCGACATTTCCAAGCGCATGCTGTCGCAGACGCTGCGCCATCTGGAAGCCGACGGTCTGATCGACCGCAAAGTGGAACCGACCGTCCCCCCCCGCGTCACCTATTCCCAGACCCCCCTGGGCCAAAGCCTGATGGGCCCCATGCTGGCCCTGATCACCTGGGCCGAAGCCAACCACACCGCCGTCCAGGCCGCCCGCCAGCGGATGGCGGAAAGCCAGGAGGCGGTAGGGTGGTAGACCTTAGAGCCCGTCCGGAAAGTTTCATGTTGTTTCAATGCCTTACACGAATCGACTTTCCGCAGTACCGTCACCCCGGCGAAGGCCGGGGTCCAGAATCACAGGCGCCTTGCTCTACGAACCTGGCCCCCGGCCTTCGCCGGGGTGACGGAGAGGATACGGTAAGATATTGATAATAAATAGAAACTTTCTAGACAGACTCTTAAGCCGCATGCTGCCTTGTCCTGAACACAGCGGATATGCTTGTCGGGACGGCGCATGTTCGATGCGCTACACGGTGAGATGATCCGATTGCCTCCCGCCTAGTATCAGAACTTTGTTAGCAATATGACTTTTTCAGCCCACAGGCCGTTTAAAAATAAACCCAGATGTAGTTTCTTCGATGCTGCCAGCGCCGTATTCCGCAAGGGCGCCCCTTATCGCCACAGTCGGCGCAGTGCCGATCACGAGAAGCTGCAGCCAAGCCGGGTGGTGCTGGTCCACTGTATCCAAGATATAGAGGAGGGCGTCTTCCGCTGTCTTTGCTCCTGCTGCATCGAAATAGGTGGCCTGATCTGAATAGGTGGCCTGATCTGAGGCAGGGCTACTATCCCACAGGGCCTGGACTGCCATGCGATTCGCGAGACTGCTCCAGGCCCAGATAGGTTGTGCCTTAGCCAATTCCGTGAGTTTCTCCCCCAAATTTGGGTCGAGTACGACGGCCACTTTACCATTTGCGGGCGGCATGTGCATGTCCAACCATCTCCGTTCGGCAAGGTCGTACTTTGTATGGGAAGTCAATGCGGCTCAATAGATTGCATCACTGGACCCTATACCAGTGCCCCCTATCTCTCACCATAAATTGGGAGATTGAAAAAGCCGAAACCAAATAGAAAAAGGGGCAGCCCGATTGGACCGCCCCCTTGATCAGCTCGAAACCGACTGAGTATCTTACGCCACGACCTTCGCCAGCGCCTCTTCCAGCTTCAGTTCCAGCTTTTCGCCCGTGGCGCGGCGCTTCAGTTCCACGGTGCCGGCCTTCAGGCCGCGGGGGCCGATGGTCAGCTGCCAGGGAATGCCGATCAGGTCCATGTCGGCGAACTTGGCACCCGGCCGCTCGTTGCGGTCGTCATAGATCACCTCGACGCCTGCCGCCTGCAGCTTGGCATACAGGTCATCGCAGGTGCTGCGGCAGGTCTCGTCATCGGCCTTCAAGTTGATCAGCGCCACCTTGAACGGGGCCACCTGGTCCGGCCAGATGATGCCGGCATCGTCATGGCTGGCCTCGATCAGGGCGGCGACGACGCGGGACACGCCGATGCCGTAGCTGCCCATCTCCACCGTCACCGGCTGCCCGTCCGGCCCCGTCACCACGGCCCCCATGGGGGCGGAATACTTGGTGCCGAAATAGAAGATGTGGCCGACCTCGATGCCGCGCGCGGTTTCCAGCTCCTCGGCCGGGACCGGGCAATTGGCGGCGTCGTGCATTTCTTCGGTGGCGGCATAGACGGAGGTGTACTTGGCGAAGAAATCCTTCAGGTCGCCATTGGCGTCCGGATTATCGGCTAGCACATCCAGTTCCAGCCACTTCTTGTCGCAGAAGACCTGGCTTTCGCCCGTTTCGGCCAGGATGATGAATTCATGGCTCAGGTCGCCGCCGATGGGGCCGGTATCGGCACGCATCGGGATGGCCTTGATGCCCATGCGGGCGAAGGTGCGCAGATAGGCCAAGAACATCCGGCGGTACGACAGACGCGCGCCCTCGGCATCCAGATCGAAGGAGTAATTGTCCTTCATCAGGAATTCGCGGCCGCGCATGACGCCGAAGCGGGGGCGCACCTCGTCCCGGAACTTCCACTGGATATGGTACAGGTTCCTGGGCAGGTCCTTGTAGGACTTCACGAAGGTCTTGAAGATGTCGGTGATCATCTCCTCATTCGTGGGGCCGAACAGCATTTCGCGGTCATGGCGGTCGGTGATGCGCAGCATCTCCTTGCCATAGGCCTCGTACCGGCCCGACTGCTTCCACAGGTCGGCCGACTGGATGGTCGGCATCAGCAGTTCCTGCGCCCCGGCACGGTCCTGCTCCTCGCGCACGATCTGCGACACCTTCTGCAGAACCTTCCAGCCCAGCGGCAGCCAGGCATAGATGCCGGCCGAGGTCTGGCGGATCATGCCGGCGCGCAGCATCAGGCGATGGCTGACGATCTGCGCCTCGGACGGCGTTTCCTTCAGCGTGGGCAGGAAATAGCTGGACATGCGCATGGGTGGGAACTCGCAAAGCCGGTTGGTTATCGGGTCCCGGACTTTATGGGCTGGCGGGACCGGGGGCAAGCGGTCAAGCTGCCCCCCACCCTTGCGCGCCGGCCAACCGGCCCCGCCCCTCAGCCCTGACCGACCGACAGTTCCACCAGCAGCGGATCATGGTCCGACAGCGGCTCCGGCCCCCGCGCCGTGCTGCGTATGAAATCCTCGATCGGCACGGTGGCGGCCATGGCCCGGCAGTCGCGGGTATAAACATAGTCCAGCCGCTGCCGCGCCCGCGCCTGGAAATCCTTGTCGGAGAATTTGGCGATCAGCGTGTTGGCGATGGTTGCGTCATAGGTAAAGCCGGGCTGCTGCCGCGTATCGCCATGCACGGTCCGGAACAGGTCCGCCATGCCCAGCCCCGACAGATCCCTGTTCACCTGACGATATTCCTGCGT
Source organism: Niveispirillum sp. FG148 (assembly GCF_057809655.1). Taxonomy (NCBI): domain Bacteria; kingdom Pseudomonadati; phylum Pseudomonadota; class Alphaproteobacteria; order Rhodospirillales; family Azospirillaceae; genus Niveispirillum; species Niveispirillum sp. FG148. Next base: position 86,149 of record NZ_JBMDKJ010000023.1, on the reverse strand, counting down.
CGGGCTGCCGTCGCCCGCCTCACCGATCACGTTGAAATCACCCATCAGCAGGCAAGGCCCCTCGGCCTGGCGCAGTTCATCGATGATCTGGCGGAAATTGTCGGCGCGCGCGGCACGGGCCGCGGCATCCTCATCCGCCTGCGTGTGGGTCAGAACCACGCGAAGATGGGTTCCACCGATCGCCACCGTCGCCACGATGAAGCCCTTGGACGCCATCTTGTCGGAACCCGACAGCGTCCGGAACGCCACGAACCGGGCGTGGCTCAACGGGTGGCGGCTGATCAGCAGCAGACCGGAACCCTGTGCCGATTTACCGCCATCGCTGGCTGCATATGGGTGGGACGACCGCAGACCGCCGGTAAAGGCGACGGCATGGCCACTGTCCCAGACTTCGGTCAGGCCGATAATGTCCGGCGCCAGCCGGTGCAGGCGGGTCTGGATGTCGTGGCGCCGCCCGTCATCGTCAAACACCACCAGATCAGCCTTGCCGCCAAATATGTTCTTGACCCCGCTGAGGAAGCTTCCCGCCGAACCTCCCAGGGACGTGCCAAAAAGATGCGTATTGTAGGTCAGAACGCTGATCGTCGTCATCGCCGCCCCCATTGACATGGTACGAAGTCCATCAAGGAAACGGGGTGACCGCGACATCGTCCGGCCACCCCGCCTGCCGGCCGATCAGGCCTTGCGATGCTCTTCGCTGATGGTCAGCGACGCCAGGTTACCGGGCGTGGCGATGAAGTTCAGCGTGATCTTCACCTTGCCCTCATCCGTGTCCGCGTCGAAGCTGTGCGACATGGTGGCGGAGCCGGTGCCCAGATGCTCATAGGCATCCTTGGCGGAACCGCTGGCGACCACAGCGATCTTGTACCCGCCCCAGGCGGGGTTCGAGGCGCCCAGTGCGAATTCGAAATCGCTGCCGCCGGGCAGCTTGACCTTGAACACGCCACCGGCGGACGCACCCGTGGCAAAGCTGCTGTCCTTGTTGCAGATGGAGAACTGGCCCTGCTCGGCAGCAGAGATGCTGCTGGGCGCTTCCCAGAAACGGCCGCTGTCGAAATATTCCTTGCCCGTCCACTGGATCTCGAACTGGGTCTTGTTGTTGATGGTGACGGTGGTGTTGCGGAACTTGCTCTTCAGTTCCGACGGCGGATCGATCATCGTCCAGGCCTTCTCACCGACGATCTTCGCAATTTCAAGTGCAGCCTTGGCCTTCGCGCTCATCTTCTTCACTCCTGCTCTGTTCCATTGTCGTTCGCCTGATAACCACACCAAGCGATGACGAAATGACTATCAGGGCAGGCGCGTCTGGTTCTATGCCCCCAAGTGCGTATATGTGTGTGACCTGCATATAACAGCAATCATTGGGTGCGGTTTGGAGGCCCCTGCCGGGACACCAGACCCGGCATATGTTGCATGTAACAAGAAGGATTAAGCGATGAGCAGGTCCAGCACATCCCGCGTCCAGAAGCACCACGCAACGTTGCGCGCCGCTGGCCTGCGCCCCATCCAGATCTGTGTGCCGGACACCCGCCGGCCCGGCTTTGCCGAGGAATGCCGCCGGCAATCGCTGTCCCTGCGCGATGATCCGCAGGAAAAAGAAGTGGCGGATTGGCTGGAACAGGTCGGTGATACAGAGGGTTGGGAATAAAGGGCTCTGATGTCGCCATCGTCACGCCCTTGGCGACTTTGGCACACCCGCTCGGCCCGGTCGTCCAGGGGCGACCAGATCACCGGATCATGGTGGACAATGCGTAGACCATCCAGCAGGAGAATATCGAGCGGCACTGTATGATCAAATGGTTGCGGGCAGTCAGGCTGTGGCATCCGGCAGGGTCTTTGTCCCCTCGGATGGTGCATTATCCAGAGCATCAAGATCGGTCGGGGCTGGCTGTTTGCTTTCGGCGAACATCAGCACCAGAGGGACGAACAGTCCCAGAAGCGGAATGCCCACAAGAATGGCCAGTTTCCGTGAAAGGCCCGCGTCGTTGCATCGAAAAATAGTGCAACGGGTCGTGTAGATCACAAAAACCACGCTGATCACGATTCCGATGGCTTCACCAAAAGGGGCATTGGAGACGAACGCGCGCAGAAACATGCCTAGAAGCAATGCCGAAGCAAATCTGCCGGCGAACGCACCCCTCTGCAGTGTGGTAGTCGATTTCGTCGTGTAGACCGTAAGTGTAGAGATCGCCATTGAAACGGTAAACAATGAGACCACAACTAAAATTACAATCGGCTCCATAGTCATCTCCTCACGCCGCCACCAGTTCAAACCGGTCCACATCCACCAGCCCCATATCGGTGATCTTCAGATGCGGGATCACCGGCAGGGGCAGGAAGGCCAGTTGCAGGAACGGCTCCGCTAGAGGGCAACCCAGCGCCTTCACCGAGGCGCGCAGGGCCTCCAGTTCATGCTCCACCGCCTCGAACGGCTTCAGGCTCATCAACCCGGCCACGGGCAGGGCCAGTTCGCCGACCACGGCGCCATCCTTCACGGCCACGAACCCGCCGCCGATCTCGATCAGGCGGTTGATGGCGACCACCATGTCGGCATCGCTGGCGCCGACGGCGCAGATATTGTGGCTGTCATGGCCGACCGAACTGGCCAGGGCACCGGAGCGGATGCCGAAGCCCTTCACGAAGCCCTTGCCGATATTGCGGGTGAAGCCGTGGCGCTCGACCACCACGATCTTCAGGATGTCATTGTCCGGGTCGGCATGGCGGCGGCCATTGCGATAGGGCACCGTCGCCTGCAACGCCTCAGTAATGATCTTGTTGGGCAGCACGCCGATCACGGGCGTGCCGGGGCCGGCGGCCGGGATGGCCAGATCCTCCGCAACGATCCGCGCCCGCTTGATGGAGTTCAGGCCCACGGGCGGCGGCGACCGGCGGCCGGCGAAGCTGTCCGCCGTCACCGGCTTGCCGGCGCGGATCACCTGGGACACCGTGCACTGCGCCAGATCGTCCAGCAGCACGATATCGGCCAGATAGCCCGGCGCCACCAGCCCCCGATCCTTCAACCCGAAGCCGCGCGCGGCCGACCAGGTGGCCGTGCGGTAGACGGCGGCGATGTCCGCCCCATGGGCGATGGCGCGGCGGATCAGATGGTCCAGATGCCCTTCCTCCGCGATATCCAGCGGGTTGCGGTCGTCGGTGCAGAAAGCCAGGAAGGGGCTGGTGACGGGGTCGATCAGGCCTGACAGAGCGTCCACATCCTTGGACACCGACCCGTCGCGGATCAGCACCTGCATGCCCTTGGCGATCTTCTCCCGCGCTTCGGCCTGCGACGTGCATTCATGGCAATTGCGGATGCCACAGGAAAGGTAGGCGTTCAGTTCCTTGCCCGTGACCAGGGGCGAATGCCCGTCAATATGGGCGCCATAGAACTCGGCCAGCTTGTCCAGCGTCTCCTCATCCTTCCACAGCACGCCGGGGAAGTTCATGAACTCGGCGAGGCCAATGACCTTGGGATGGTGGCGATGCCGGGCCAGATCGTCGGCCGACAGGCGCGCCCCCGCCGTTTCCAGATGCGTGGCCGGCACGCAGGAAGATAGCTGCACCCGCAAATCCAGCGCCGTCGTCCCGGCACTGTCCAGGAAGTACTGAAGCCCCGTCTCCCCCAGCACATTGCAGATCTCATGCGGGTCGCAGATGGCCGTGGTCGTGCCGCGCGGCAGGACGCAGCGGTCGAACTCCGACGGGGCGACCAGCGTGCTTTCACAATGCACATGGGTATCGATGAAGCCCGGCACGGCGAACCGGCCCTTGCCGTCAATCTCCGCCACCCCGTCATAACGGTCATAGGTACCGACGATGGTATCGCCGCAGATGGCGATGTCGGTTTCATCGATGGACCCGGTGGCGACATTCAGCAGCCGGACATTCTTGATCACCAGATCGGCGCGGTTGCGCCCCATGGCCTGATCGATCCGCTGTTTCAGGATGGCTTTGGCGGCGGCGCGGTCCATGGGGATACCTCAATCAATGCTAATGCGGGGTCTTGGCACAGAGCGCGATCAGGTCCGCTTCAGCTGCCGACTGGATGGGCTTGCCGTTGAACAGGACCTGACTGCCCTGGACCGTTACGGTACCGATCTGGGCCTCCCCCCGGTAGAGGTTATTTGTGGCGATGCCAAAGCGGCGGGCGATATCGGCCGTGATCTCGATATCGATGCTTTTCGGCAGCTCGATCCCGTAACTGTCGGGCAGATCGGCCGGGGCCACGGCCTTTCCATGCACATCCACGCCGGGCTTGTATTCCACATCGGCGCTGGGCTGATAGCGCGTCAGATAGCGACAGGCGGCGGGATCGACGCGGATGGTGGGCGGGTCGCCCGCCCCTTGCGCAGCGGCCGGGCCCGCCGCACCTGCGAAAAGCCCCATCAACCCTATGGCCCTCAAGGCTTTTCCAAGGAATACTGGCATTCCTTCCCCCTCCCTTTCGCCGCAAAGGGCGCCATACGCATGCTGACATCCTACTTCAAGCTGAACGAACTGGGCAGTGATGTCCGGACGGAGCTGCTGGCCGGCTTCACCACCTTCCTGACCATGGCTTACATCATCTTCGTTAATCCGCAGATATTGTCGGCGGCGGGGATGGACCATGGCGCCGTGTTCGTGGCTACCTGTGTGGCCGCCGCCATCGGCTCGGCCATCATGGGGCTTTACGCCAATTATCCCATCGCCCAGGCGCCGGGCATGGGGCTGAACGCCTATTTCGCGTTCACCGTGGTGGGGCAGATGGGCTATTCCTGGCAAGTGGCGCTGGGGGCCGTGTTCCTGTCGGGCGTGCTGTTCATCATCCTGTCGGTGCTGCCCGTGCGCGAGGCAGTGGTGAATGCCATCCCGCGCAGCCTGAAGATGGCGATCTCCGCCGGCATCGGCCTGTTCCTGGCCATCATCGCCCTGGAAAATGCCGGGCTGATCCGGGCCCACCCGGTGACGCTGGTCACCATTGGCGATCTGACCCAGCCCCCGGCACAGCTGGCAGCCCTGGGCTTCGTGCTGATCTGTGCGCTGGCGGCGCGACGGGTGACGGGATCGGTCATCATCACCATTCTGGCCATCGCCGCCCTCGGCATGGCGACGGGCGTGTCGCCGTTCAGCGGACAGATCTTCTCCCTGCCGCCCGACCCCAGCCCCACCTTCATGGCCATGGATGTGAAGGGGGCGTTCAGCGTCGGGCTGATCACCGTCGTCTTCGCCTTCTTCTTCGTCGACCTGTTCGACACGGCCGGCACCCTGATCGGGGTGTCGCACCGGGCCGGGCTGCTGGACAAGGATGGCAAGCTGCCGCGGCTGAAGCGGGCCCTGTTCGCCGATGCCGCCGCGACGACCGTCGGCGCGGCGCTGGGCACCTCCACCGTCACCTCCTATATCGAAAGTGCGGCCGGCACCAATGTCGGCGGGCGCAGCGGGCTGACGGCCGTCACCGTGGCCCTGCTGTTCCTGGCCTGCCTGTTCCTGGCGCCCCTGGCCGCCAACATCCCCGCCTATGCCACGGCCCCCGCCCTGCTCTACATCGCCTGCCTGATGGCGCGCGGCCTGACGGAGATGGATTGGGAGGATGTGACCGAATATGCGCCCGGCATGATGGCGGCCATCGCCATGCCGCTGACCTATTCCATCGCGCATGGCATCGCCATCGGCTTCATCACCTATGCCGGGATCAAGGTCCTGGCCGGGCGCTGGCGCGATGCCGGTCCGGTCGTGCTGGTGCTGGCCGGCCTGTTCCTGCTGAAATTTATTCTGCTGGCCTGACGATCGACAGGGGTGATTCGGCCCGATTCCGGCAAAGGGGCGCGCCCATATCGGGCCGCCCCTTTTTCATGTGTCATCGTTCAGCCTATCGATTATGCATGCCGAAATATGACAACGATAGCAGTGGGTGACATATGGGCAATTGCCTATTTTATAGGCCCACATACCCCTGACGTAAACGGGAGCTGCCAAATTGAGGCCGCAGGAATTCCACCACCTCATGATATACGTTTTAAATCAAATACTTACCTTGATATCCGCTGGCGCCAGAACCATACAGACGGAAAATGAATACGTCTGGATGCATGCATTCGTGGCAATGCAGCCACAGTGACCGCTACCTTTTTGGGCGGAGTGACAGGACGATGAATTTTGATGGTGACGGGTTTCGCGGGCCCTGCTTATACTCCGCCCCACAAAAGAAAAGACCGCGCCAGCAAGGCAGCGCGGCCTGAGTTTAGGGAGGAATCGCCACCAGGCGGTGTCAAAACAGGGATCCAACCCCGTTCGACAAGATAAGTTTTTTACTTTCTGAATATGAAGGCAAGCCGATTTTATCGGCTTGCCTTTTTATTTGGTCGATTTTTGTGTTTTTGCCCAAATCGCGGGCAAATGCTGCATTCACGAACAAGCGTATGCCACTTCAGAAGGCAGCGTATACCGTACACCCTTCGGCGACGGCCCGCTGCCAGGGCAAATCGTGATTCGACCAGCGCCGCATCGCCGGGCAATCCGACCGGTGGGCGCCCGGCAGATAGCCGATGCTCATCAGGAACTCGCCGACGATTTCGCCGCCCGTGAAACGGAAATTCTTGGCGAACAGCTTCACCCAATCGGCCTTGGACCGCGGGTGATGCGCCGCGATCCAGGCATGGAACGATCCGTGGCTGGTGCGCAGGCGCTGAATGACCTGGGCATTATGGATGGCGGCATTCACCTTCAGCCGGTTGCGGATGATGCCGGGATCGGCCAGCAGCCTGTCCACATCCTCCGGCCCGAACGCCGCCACCTTGTCGACGGAAAAGCCGGCATAGGCGGCGCGGAACCCTTCCCGCTTCTTCAGCATGGTCAGCCAGGACAGGCCCGCCTGGTTGATTTCCAGGATCAGCCGCTCGAACAGTTCGTCATCCCCGGTCAGGGGCACGCCATATTCATGGTCGTGATAGGGGCCGTGCCATTCATGCCCCGGCGCTATATCGCAATAACCCGACACGCCTGCCATTCCTTCCTGTCGTCGATCGCGGGCAGTCAGCATAGGGCATCGCGCAACGCCTGTCGCCGGGAATGTTCATGATTTGTTCAAAAATACACCGCCCCGGCCAGGACCGGCCGGGGCGGATGCAGACGGATCAGACCACTTCCAGAATGGCCTCGATCTCGACCGCAACGCCGAACGGCAGCGATGCGGCCGACACGGCGGAGCGGGCATGCTTGCCGGCATCGCCGAACACCTCGGCCATCAGTTCGGACGCGCCATTGATGACCTTGGGCTGGTCGTTGAAATCGCCGGTGGAATTGACGAAGCCCACCAGCTTGACCACGCGCACGACCCGGTCCAGGTCGCCTTCCAGCGCCAGCTTGGCCTGGGCGATGATGTTCAGCGCGCAGGTGCGGGCCGCCTCGCGCCCTTCCTCGATGGAGTAATTGTCGCCCAGCTTGCCGACATGGCGCAGCTCGCCATTCCACATCGGCACCTGGCCGGAGATGAAAAGCTGGTTGCCCGTGCGCACGGCCGGGACGTACGCGGCCAGCGGCACGGCGGCCTTGGGCAGTTCGATATTCAGTTCAGCCAGACGCGCGTCAATGCGACCTGCCATGACATCCTCCATCCAGGGGCTAAGGTGGCCCTTGATAGCAGGCAGCCCCCCGTCCGGGGAAGACGGGCATTGTCAGGGTGACGGTGTCGCCACATAAAGATGCAGCACCGTCTTCTTGCCACGCGGATAGTTGAAGCCCGACAGTTCGGCCACCTGACGCACGGCAAAGCCTGCCGCCGCCAGCCGGGCCTTGAACGCCTCCTCCTCCCGGCCCACGGCCAGCAGGCCGATGGAACAGGCGGGATCGGCCAGCATTTCACCTGCCACCATCTCCCCGCCGCCCAGACGGGTGGCCGTGCCGACCAGGAAGACCATGCTGGGCTCGTTATAGCCGCCGGCGGCCAGGATGCTGGCGGGGCACGGCTTGTAGGTGTCGAAGGCTTGGCGAACCTGCGGGCTGATCCACATGGGCGTCAAGTTGGGCAGGACCATGCCGAAAATGGCGACATAGGCTGCCAGCGTCCCCAGCAGCGCCGCCCGCCCCCAGCGATCCACCTCGCCGCGCCTTTCCAGCATCAGCAGGAAACCGGCAACGGCCAGGATGAAAACGCCGCCAACCACGGCAATGGGCACAATGCCGCCCGTCAGCTGCACGGGGAAGCCCACCACGATCCCCGCAAACGCTACAGAGACCAGCAGCGACAGGATGATGGCGGCCCAGCGCCAGCCGGCCGACCGCCCCTCGCCCGTGCGCCAGCGCGCGTCGGCCGCGGCCAGGGCCAGCAGGGCCAGCCCGGGCAGCACCGGCAGGGTGTAGTGCGGCAGCTTGGTCACCACGATCTCGTGGATGACCCAGGTGGGGATGATCCAGGCCAGACAGAAGCGCACAGCGGGTGCATGGCGATGGCGCCAGATCCACGGCAGCGCCAGCAGCACCAGCGGCGCCCAGGGCCAGAAGCTGAGCCAGAAGGTGGCCAGGAAATAGCCCGGCGGCCCGGCATGGTTCTCCTGCCCCGTCCCCGCCTTGCCCAGGAATTCATGCCCGATGGCATAGCTGAAAAAGGCGCCCTTGGTGGCAATAGCGATGGCAATCAGCCAGGGCAGCACGATCACCAGCATCAGCGGCAACCCGATCCCTGGCCGCAGCCGCCGCATCCAGCGCGCATCCCGGTCCATGATCCACAGCGCCAGCAGCGCCGTGCCCACGACCATCAGGATGACGCCCTTGACCAGAATGCCCACGCCCAGCGCCGCCCAGAACAACAGCGCCGTGCCGGTTGACAGGGCCCGGTCGGGCCGCAGATAGGCCCGTGCCAGCACGCCCATGCAGGCCATGACGCAGGCGAACTGCATGGCGTCGGTCTTGGCCATGCGCGCTTCCACGCCCAGGATGACGCAGGTCGCCATCATCAGCCCGGCCGCCAGCCCGACACCCGGCCCGAACAGCGCCAGCCCGACCCAGGCCGTCAGCAGCACGCCAGCCACAGCCCCGACCAGCGATGGCAGCCGGTACAGCGCAATAGGCCCGTTATCAGCCCCACCCGTCAGCACATGCACCGTGGCCGCCTGCATCCAGTAGATGCCGACCGGCTTCTTGTGCCGGGCTTCGTCCTGGAACCGGATATCGACATAATCGTCCGTTTCCAGCATCTGCCGGCTGGCCTGGACATAGCGGCTTTCGTCACGGTCGAACGGCGGGATGCTGATGAAACCGGGCAGGAAGGCCATCAGGGCGACGATGGCCAGCAGGGCCCAATGCTTCCAGACCAGCCGCGCGTCGTTCATGCCGCCCCCGCCGCCGCCCGCTTCTCCCGCCGGATCAGATGCAGGTTGCGGGTATAGATGATCAGCGCCGGCAACTGCCCGGCAATGATGACCAGTTCATGCTTCAGAAAACCATAGACGGTCAGCAGCAGGCCGCCGCCCAGGCTGAACCACCAGAAGGCGACGGGCATGACGGAGCGCTTGGCCCGTTCCGAACTGATCCACTGCACGACAAAGCGCATCATGAACATGGTCTGGGCGGCCATGCCGAACAGCACCAGCCATTCCTGCCCGTCGACGGCGGCATGCCACCAGGCTTCCAACTGGGTCCAGATCATGGGGCCTTCACCTCGGTCACGGCGTGGGCCCGCTTCTGTCGGCGCAGCAGCCACATGACACCGAACAGGTCGAACACGCCGACGGCTGCGCGGTGCAGATTGGTATATTTGGACTGGCCCGTCAGGCGCGGCCGGTCATTGATGGGGCAATTGGCATAGGCCAGCCCCCGGCCCTTCACCAGCGCCGGCATGAACCGGTGCAGGCAGTCGATGCCCGGCAGGTCCAGGAACAGGTCGCGGCGGATCAGCTTCAGCCCGCTGCCCGTGTCGGGGCAATCATCGCGCAGCATGGCGCGGCGCAACCGGTTGGCAACGCGCGACGCCAGACGCTTGGACAGCGTATCGCGCCGGGCCCGGCGGGCACCATTGACCAGGGCCAGGGCCGGTTTGTCCTGGACCATGGCCAGCATGGCAGGGATGTCGGCCGGGTCATTCTGCCCGTCGCCATCGATCATGACCATCCATTGGCCCAGGGCCGCCCGCGCACCGGAGATCAGCGCCGCTGCCTTGCCAGCGCAGTCCTCATGCCGGATCAGGCGCAAGGTCGGATATTCGGCCAGCCGTGCGCGCACCCGCTCGGCGCTGGCATCGCGTGAGGCATCGTCGACGACGATCACCTCGAACGGCGGGCCGGCGGCCAGGGCGGCATAAATCTCCGCCAGCAACGGCAGGATATTGTCCTGTTCGTCATGAACAGGGATGATCACCGAAAGGTACACGCAGCCTCCCTTACGTGCGGCGCACGCTGGCCGCGGGATAATCCGAATATGATACGAAGGAAAGTGACGCTTTCATGCAGCGGCCGTGCGTCGCAAGCAGGATCACAGGTTTTCCCTGACATCCACCCCGGCAGCCGTCAGCCGCGCCAGGGCGGCTTCCAGCGATCCGTGCAGGTCGATGGCCCGGCTGGCGCCCGTCAGCAGCACCGACGCGAAGCCCAGCCGCGCCGCATCCTGCGCCGAATAGGCGACACAATAATCGGTCGCCAGACCGGCGAAGAACAGCCGCGTGAAGCCCCGCTCCCGGCAATAGCCGCCCAGGCCCGTGGGTGTTTCCCGGTCGTTCTCGAAAAAGGCTGAATAGCTGTCGATGCCGGGGCGGAAGCCCTTGCGCACCACCAGGGCCGCCATGGGCACATCCAGGCCGGGATGGAAATCCGCACCCTTGGTGCCCTGCACACAATGCACCGGCCACAGGGTCTGTGCCCCATAATCCAGATCGATGGTCTGGAACGGCGCCGTTCCCGGGTGGCTGTCGGCAAAGCTGGAATGGCCGGGCGGATGCCAGTCCTGGGTCAGCACGACACCGGCCCCGGCCGCATGGAACCGGCGGGCCAGATGGTTGGCCACGGGCACGACGGCATCGCCATCGGCCACGGCCAGGGCGCCGCCGGGACAGAAATCATTCTGGATATCAACCAGCACCAGCAGATCGGTTGCCGACAGCAGCATGATCCCCCGCCCGCCTGCCTCAATAGGGAACGCGGTCCGCCTTCCCGCGCCAGGCCTCGAACACGGCCAGGGCCTCGGGATGGGGACGGTGTTCGCAGGGAATGATACGCTGGTCGGCCGGCAGCGCCACCTGTTCATAGATCAGGGCGTCGTCGAAACCGATATCGGCCGCCTGGAACCGGTCATTGGCAAAGACGATGCGGTCCACCCGCGCCCACAGGGCAGAGGACAGGCACATCGGGCAGGGCTCGCAGCTGGCATAGAGCACGGCCCCGCGCAGGTCGAACCGGCCCAGATTGCGGCAGGCGTCGCGGATGGCGACCACTTCGGCGTGGGCGGTGGGATCGTTGGTGGAGGTGACCTGGTTGCAGCCCTGGCCCACCACGACCCCGTCCATCACGATGACGGAGCCGAACGGACCACCCTGGCCCGCTTCCATCCCCTGTCGGGACAGGGCGGCAGCCAGGGCCAGGAACGGCTGGTCTTGATCATGCGACATGGAAGGAAACCCCTGGGGTCGTGCAGTCCGTCCCTCAAGGGATAGCGTCACCGCCCACCCCCTGTCACGGGGATATTCGCCTCACAGCCGGCCCATCAGCATCAGGATCAGCAGGATGATCAGCACGGTGCCGAGCAGACCTGTCGGCGCATAGCCCCAGCCGCGGCTGTACGGCCAGGCGGGCAAGGCGCCGATCAGAATGATGATCAGGATGACAAGGAGAATGGTGGTCATGGCAAGCACCCATCTTCTGTTGTTGTTCCTCCAGCCTTCTCAACACGCGGGAAACAGGATCGGGCGCGGGCCCAGCGGGATTACCCCATGCAGGGTACGTCGTTGGGGCGGGCGGGCAGCGATGGCGATCGCCGCCATGCCATCAGGCCAGGAACATCCTCCTCAAGCATTCAACTCGCTCTGGCATCTCGGCTTCACCGTCGTTTCGTTGATGTAGAACAGGACGATGATGAAGAAGATCGCGGGTATGATGCCGCCCGTGACCAATCCCAGTATCGCCTCAACGATGATGAAGATGACGGCCAGCACCAGCGCCGCCAGAATGGCGCAATATAGACAGCAATTGCCGCACAGGCGGGGAAGAAGGGCGAAGCCGGCGACCATGCCGGCAAAGGCGCCAATGGCGGTCAGTACCCCCCCAAGGGGGCTGAAGAAATAGGCCAGAACCAGGGGCATACCTGTGGCTGCCGTGGCCATGATGGCCAGCATCGCCCCCAATCCCAGCGCCAGCGTCAGCATCAGCAATTTGCACCCGACCGCCCGCCAGAACGACGCCCCGACCTTGCCCAGATAATCCTGACAGTTCCGGCACATCACGCATTTGATCGGGGGTGGATCACCGCCACCGCCGCCAGTGGCGCAGTCTCCGGTGGTGCATTTCTGCACATCCAGCGTGACGCTGGCCGTCTGTGGGCAGCCGCCGGGGGCGGTCACGCTCAATGTCGCCGTGTGCGAACCGCCATTCGTGAAATAATGGTAGAAGGTGAAGCTCTGGTGACCGCTGCCGCCGGCACCGAACTGCACATTGGCGCCGTCGCCGAACGACAGGTTGAATTGCGTGCCCGCGGCCCCCTGTCCGCATCCCGCATCTGTTGTCGCATCGACATAGAAGACATATTTGCGCGCGCAGGTTCCGTTGCCATCCTTCTGGCAGCCAAGATCGGTCGCAGAGAGTTCCAGATTATCCGGGCATTCTGCCGGCGTGTTGCAGGGCGGAACGACGATCGCGACACTGCCATAGGTGCAGGGCGTGGGATGGATGGCGACCAGCGTGGCCAGATAGGGCGATCCCGCCGCGCTCAATTCCAGCGGCACTTGCACGTTCGGGGACGCGGCGGCGGTGGAGAAGGCCACGGAATTCCAGCCGACGATCGTGCCCGCCTGATCCTTGATCTGCCATTGCAGCGTCGCGGGGGCACAGGGCGGCGATGGCGGACTGAAATTGGCGGTCAGCACCACCTGGCGCCCGCAATTGTCGCCGCAATCACCGACCTGGGCCGACAGCGGCCCGACAAGGGCACAGCAGTCCGGCGGTTCACAGGCGTCGAGATGCAGATTGATCGCGGATGCGGGACAGGCGCCATGCAGGCTGTCTTCAATGCGCACCAGATAGTCCGTCGCCACCGCGGATGGATAAATCACGCTCTCCTGGAACGAGAATGATCCAGGCGTGGTATAGACGTGCGACGCGCTGAAACTGTTATTATGTCCAAAATCGATGGCCAGAACATAGGGCAGGCATCGCGGGTCGTTCAGCGTGAAGGACACGAGAAAATCCACCTGCCTCCCGCCATTCACGCACGGTCCGATCGTTGGCGTGATGGTGAAATCAACACAGCAATCATCGCCACAGGGCAGCTTGATCTGCTGATCGGCAAAGCAATCCTTGTTCGCCACGCAGGTGACCCGGACACGATAGTCACCACCACAGGGCAGCGGCCGCCCCGCCGGCGCCGTCAGGGTCGCCGTCACCGACCCGCCGGCGGTGAAGGCGGTCGTCGACAACAGCGGCGTGGCCGCCCCCACCGCGAAGATCTCGATGGAAACCTCGTCACAGCCGGAAACCGAAGCGGTCACGGTAACGGCCTGAAATCCGCCGTTCTGCGAGGCACCGACGCCCGCGAATGACGTAATTGCAATGTCGCAGGTCATGGCGCCCTCCGGGCATCATTCACCGGATGACTATCTCGCTCAGATAGACTCCGGTTATATCCGACACTGCGCCTGCTTCCGAATTTCTACAAGCCAGATCCGATAGGCCACCCTCAACAGATCGACGGGGCGGCAGCCGGCCTGCACGCGAGGCCGACTTTCAGCGCAAGGGCACTTGTGTTGAGCGCGGAAACCCGGGCACTCGACCCCTCCAACGACATATAGCTCATGATATGTTCAATCATGAAAGACACGCACCGCACCAGATATCGAGACGCCGGATGGCGGGGGATAAGTCACCCCTTGACGATTAGACCAACCAATGTGCTTCTGTACAGAATGACAATGATATTGGAGGATGCTCAATGACTACCGGCGCCTATATCATGATCAAGAACTGGACCGGCAAGCCCGTCACCGTAACAGTTACCGGAATTGCCAACTTTTCTGATACCGCATCACCATCTCAACTCAGTAAGAACATAATGCCGGGCGGCACGACCGGCCAAATCTACGTTGAAACGACGACAACGCCGGCGAAATTTAGCGCGACGATAGAGTATGCGGATGGCAGCGCAATAGTCGGCCAGATAGGAATCTCCGCTGAAAATTTTTATTCACTCGACAGCAACTCTGCGCCCGGCAATCTCGTGGTGACATTCTTCAATAATTTTACATGGGGCACCATCAATTTAGACCCAGTCATACAGGCGTATTTCGGGATCTCGATATTGGAGGCACCATTCAGCTGGGAAAATTGGATGACGACAACGCCAGGACTTGAGAAATTGATGCTCAAGCAGATATGCGTCCCGGGTAGTCATGATTCCGGCGCAAATGTTCTACAATTCATTTCTCAGGATTCAGGGATTGAAGGGATAGGTGGCGCCCTCTTAGCTGACTCCACGATTTTAACACAGAGCATGCCCGTTGGCGGTACCGACATCCCATCACAATTACTATTTGGGTGCCGCTTTTTTGATATTCGGCCAGGTGGAACGCTGCCGAGCAAAGATCTATTTTCGAATCCCCTATTTCACGTTCACAGTCCCGATGAACAAACAGTCATTGCCTGCGCCAGCTATGACGCGATCATATCTGATATCGCGACATACGCAGCATCTCACCCAAGAGAGATCATATTTTTAAGTCTGTCCCATTTCACTTCGACTAATAATTTCACATTTGCTGATAGAGATACAATGGAATCTATGATTAGAGAAAATAATAATGGAATGATTGTGAACGCATACCCAGAAGAGATTGCGGAAAATTCGTTCAGTTTCATCAATCCATTCACGAAGATGACGGAAACGCTGCCATGGATGCCGGCCTGCAAGTTTCTAGCACTTGCGACGGCATACGAAATATTAGAGAATGTTATGCTCCCCAATAATGTCTCTCCGTCCACGACGCTAGCCGACATCTGGACCAATTATCCTGGGAGAAATGTCGTGGTCTTCGTCGACACTTCAGACGACGTGGTCATCGGCGATGGTAAGGAGGATCTTAAAATCCCAACCCAAGACAGCAAACCGGCAGGACAGGACTTATTCTGGCAGGGCAGCCAAAACTCAATTTCCGGCTTCGGCAATTACGCCAATACGAACAACACCGAACAATTAGTCAACTGGATCAGCGACAACATCCCCACTGCAGGGAATTCTTTCAATCTTCTGCAGACTCAGCTAACGGCGCAAAGCACCGATATATTAAAAACGATCCTGCTGCCCCACGGGCAGTATGACAATCGGAAGGCTGCAACTTTCTCTAACATGGCCGCCCAAATTCTGCTTAACCCACTAGTGTCGCCGCAAAGCAAGACAGCTGAAAATTTCGTGCAGAACGTCAACTTTTTCATCTGCGATAATTTCGACGGTAGCACGGTGAATCTGGCGCTCGCCGCCAATCTGTCGCGCATCGCACAAGCCGGAATTTAGTGCCATGACCGACGCTATCACGCCGGAGTACCGGCGTGATGGGTTGGCCCTGCGGCCGCTAATGGACAAGGAGATATTTTAAGGCGCGATGAACCCTATACGGTCGAAGTGGGGGCTTCGGCGGACGCCTTGTCTATTGTCCCCCCGGTAGCAAGCCGGGATGACGGTAAGACAAACGCCCCCCTCACGCGTTGAAGTCCAGCCCCCAGGCGTCGTACTGTTCCTTATCCTCGGTCCAGTTCTCGCGCAGTTTCACGAACAGAACCAGATGCACGGGGCGGCCCAGGAATTCCTGCATCTCCACGCGGGCGGCGGTGCTGATCTGTTTGATGCGCGCCCCGCCCTTGCCCAGGATGATGGCCTTCTGGCTGTCGCGCTGCACATAGATCACCTGGGCGATGCGGACGGAGCCGTTTTCGAACTCCTCCCACGTCTCCGTCTCCACGCTGGTGGCGTAGGGCACTTCCTGGTGCAGTTGCAGGAACAGCTTCTCGCGCGTGATTTCCGCGGCCAGCAGCCGTTCCGGCATGTCCGACAGCTGGTCGGGCGGGTACAGCCACGGCCCTTCCGGCAACCCGGCCGCGAAGAATTTCAGCAGGCCTTCCAGACCGTCGCCGGTCAGGGCGGAGACCATGAAGGTTTCCGTGAACAGGCCGAATTCGGCGAATTCGGCGGCCAGCGCCAGCAGGCGCTCGCGCTTGATCAGGTCGATCTTGTTCAGGACCAGCACGGCCTTGCGCCCGGCCTCGACCAGCCGTTCCACGATGCCGCGCGTGTCATCATCGATGCGGCGCTGGCTGGCGTCGAACAGGACCGCGATCTGGTCGGCATCTGTGGCGCCCTGCCAGGCAGCGGCCACCATGGCGCGTTCCAGCCGCTTTTTGGGCGTGAAGATGCCGGGCGTGTCCACATAGAGGATCTGGCTGTCATCGACCATGCCGATGCCGAGCACGCGCGAGCGCGTGGTCTGCACCTTGGGGCTGACGATGGAGATCTTGGACCCGACCAGCGCATTCAGCAGGGTCGACTTGCCGGCATTGGGCGCGCCCACCAGCGCCACGAAGCCGCAGCGCGGATGGGTGGGTGCGGGCCGTGCCGGGGCATCGCCACTGGTGTCCTGGCCCGACAGGAAGCGGGCAACGATATCGTCGGTCATCTGGTCCTGATCTGCGAAAGCAACATGTCGGCGGCAGCCTTTTCCGCCGCCCGTTTGGAAGGTCCGCTGGCGGTCACGGGGGCATGGCCCTCCACCTCCACGGAGATTTGGAAGACGGGGGCATGGTCCGGGCCGCTGCGGCCGATATCCTTATAGAGCGGCAATTTCAGCCCGCGCGCCAGCGCCCATTCCTGAAGGCCGGTCTTCGGGTCCTGCGGGGGTGCGGCCTTGGCCCCTTCCAGGGCGCCGTCCCAATGCTTGCGGATAAACGCAGCCGCCGCCGGCAGGCCGGCATCCAGGTACAAGGCACCGATCACCGCCTCGCACGCATCGGCCAGGATGGCGGGCTTCACCTCCCCCCCCTGTTCGCCCGGTGCCAGGCGCAGATATTGGCCCAACCCGATGCGCCCGGCCACGACGACCAGCGCCTCGGCCCGGACCAGGGCCGTCAGGCGGCGGGCCAGCGCGCCCTCCTGCTCCTTGGGGAACCGTTCCAGCAGCCATTCGGCCACGATCAGGCCCAGCACCCGGTCGCCCAGAAATTCCAGCCGCTCATAGCCCTTGCCCACGGCCTTGCGGCTGACGCCGCCCACCGACGGGTGGGTCAGCGCCTCCGTCAGCAGGGCCGGATTGGCGAAGCGGTGGCCCAGGATGTCCTGCAAGCCTTCGATCCCGGCTTCCATCATTCAACCCTTTCCCAGAAACGGTCGGTGCGGACGGAATGTCCCCAGCGCCAGAAGCGCCACAGGCTCTCGCCTTCCTTCACCGACAGGAAGATATAGGTGGCACGGCCGACCAGGTTCTCCACCGGAATGAAGCCCACGGCCTCGGGCACGCGGCTATCCTGCGAATTGTCACGGCTGTCGCCCATGCCGAAGACATAGCCGGGCGGCACCGTGAAGACGGGGGTATTGTCCAGCATGCCCTTGTCGCCCGCCATTTCGACCACGGGATATTGCCGGCCGCCGGGCAGGGTTTCGATATATTGCGGGGCGGTGAAGGCGCCGCCGAACGCCTCCTCGATGACATAATCGGGCATGCGCAGGCGGCCCGCCATCTCCCCATTCACATAAAGCGCGCCGCCAATCATCTGCAGCCGGTCACAGGGCAGGCCGACAATGCGCTTGATGTAGTCGACCGACGTATCCTTGGGCAGCTTGAACACGGCCACGTCACCGCGGGCGGGCAGCCCGCCGAACAGCCGTCCCGGGGCCGCCGTGCAATCCGTCGTCACCGGGGCCGCCTTGCCCCCGAAGCGCAGGAAGCTGGGCAGCGAATAGCGGCTATAGCCATAGGCGCCCTTGTTCACGAACAGGTAATCGCCGACCAGCAGCGTGGGCACCATCGACCCGCTGGGGATGTTGAACGCCTCCACCGCCAGGGTGCGGAAGCCGATGATGACAAAGGCGACGATGGCGATGACGCGCAGCATCTCCCCCCAGCCGCCATGGATATGGTGGGGTACCGTCTCCACCAGCGGCGGCAGCGGCTCTTCCTCACGCAGGCGCGGCGGCGGGCGGCGGCGATGCTGCAACGGGTCCATGGGCCTACCCCCGCGCCGCGGTTGCGGGGATGGCGGAGATGACGACAAAGGCCTGGGCAAAGGGCGGCTCGTCCGTCAGTGACAGGTCGATGCGCGCCTGCATGCCGGGCGGCAGCATCTCCCGCAACCGATCGGCCGCCCCGCCGGAAAGGGCCAGGGTCGGCCGCCCGCGCCCGTCGGACACGACCTCGATATCCTTGAAATGCACGCCTTCAGCATATCCGGTGCCCAGCGCCTTGCTCGCCGCCTCCTTGGCGGCGAAGCGCTTGGCATAGGATGCGGCGCGCGATGCGGGCGTGCCCGCCCCATCGGCGCGGGCGCGCTCGGCGGCTGTGAAGACACGGGCGGCGAACCTTTCCCCGAACCGGTCCAGGCTGGCCTGGATCCGGCGGATATCGATCAGGTCGCTGCCGATGCCCAGGATCATGCGGCCCCCGCGCGGCGGCCTTCATTCATGCGGGACCGCATCTCGGCGATGGTGGCCGGCAGGCCGATGAACATGGCCTCCCCCATCATGAAATGGCCGATATTCAGCTCAACGATGGACTGGATGGCGGCCACCGGCCCGACATTGTCGAAGGTCAGGCCGTGGCCGGCATGGCATTCCAGGCCGATGGAGGCGGCATGCGCGGCACCGGCCACCAGCCGGGCCAGCTCTGCCTCCCGCGCGGCACCGGTGGCGGCATCGGCATAGGCGCCGGTATGCAGTTCCACCACCGGCGCGCCCAGTTCGCGGGCCATGTCCAACTGGTCCAGATCTGCACCGATGAAGATGGACACGCGGATGCCGGCATCGGACAGGCGGTCGATATAGGGCTTCAGATGGGCACGGTTGCCGATGACATCCAGCCCGCCCTCCGTCGTCCGCTCCTCCCGCTTTTCCGGCACCAGACAGACGGCATGCGGCCGGTGGCGCAGGGCGATGGCCAGCATCTCCTGCGTCGCCGCCATCTCCAGGTTCAGCGGCTTGTGCAGTTCGGCCATCAGCCGGTCGATATCCTCGTCCCTTATGTGGCGGCGATCCTCGCGCAGATGCGCGGTGATGCCATCGGCCCCGGCATGGACGGCCAGCAAGGCGGCACGCACCGGGCAGGGATTGTCCCCGCCGCGCGCATTGCGCACGGTGGCGACATGGTCGATGTTCACACCCAGGCGCAGCGGCTTGGCACTCATCGCAGTTCCTCTTCGCGCAGACGGTGGCTGGCCCTTCGCCGCTCCCGCCGTCTTTCCTGATAAAACTGGATCACGGGCTTGGCAATCGCATAGGCGACGGCGCCGGCACCCACCCCCATCAACGCGCCGCCGGCCAGCATCGGGGCAAAGACCTGCCAGGGATGATCCAGCAGGAAGGCCAGCGTCAGCCGCGCCTGATCCTCATGCCCCGGTGCCATGCCCAGCAGCTGGCAGCCCAGCCGGTAACTGGCATACCAGATGGCGGGAATGGTCCAGGGATTGGCGGTGATGGTGCCGACCATGGCACCCATGACGCTGGCCCGGGACAGCCAGGCCATCAGGAAGGCGATGGGGAAATGCAGGCCCAGCAGCGGCGTCATGGCCACGGCCACGCCACAGGCCATGCCCAGGGCGATGGCATGCGGCGTGCCCTGGATGCGCACAACCCGATAGGCGATGTAGCGGCCGGACCGCGTCAGCCCCATGCTGGGCCAAAGCAGCTGCCGTAATCGCGCCGCCGGTGTCAACGGTTCCCGCCGCCTGAACATGATCGGTCCTGGTTCCTTCCCGGCCCCCCTGGGGGCGCCGTCAACGGCCGCGTTCGACCGACTGGATCACGGGCGTGGCCCTCAGCGCCGCCATGATGTTGGTCAGATGCTTCACGTCCTTGACGTCGACATCGATCAGCATCTCGAAATAATCGGGCGTGCGGTTGGTGATCTTCAGATTGGTGATATTGCCGCCATTCTTGCCGATCACCGTGGACAGCGTGCCCAGCGCCCCCGTCTCGTTGGCGACCACCACGGACAGACGACCCACCAGTTCGTCCGGCGTGTCGGCATCGGGGTCCCAGGATACGTCGATCCAGCGTTCCGGACTGTCGTGGAAGCTCTCCAGCGTCTCGCAATCGATGGTGTGAATGGTCACACCCTTGCCCGTGGTGACGATGCCGACAATGCGGTCGCCCACGATCGGGTGGCAGCAGCGGGCATAATGCACGGCCATGCCGGGGATCAGGCCGCGGATGGCCAGGGGCGTCGTGCCCTTGCGCGCCACCTTGGGCTTGTTGGCGATGGCCACCACCTTCTCGTCCGCCACAACCGGGTTGACGTTGCGGTGGCCGGGGAAGATGGAATTGAAGACGTCGCGGGCCCCCGTCTGACCGGCGCCGATGGCGGCCAGCAGGTCATCGACAGAGGGCTGCTGATAGATCTTCAGGACGCCGTCGACGCCCTTTTCGGAATATTCATAGCCTTCCTGCTTGAACACGCGTTCCAGCAGGCCGCGGCCCAGCTTGATATGCTCGCCGCGCTGCTGCGTGCGGATGAAGCGGCGGATGCGGGCGCGCGCCTTGCCGGTGATGACGAAGTTTTCCCAGTCCGGCGAGGGCGAGGAATTCTTCGAGGTCAGCACCTCCACCTGGTCGCCATTCTGCAAATGGCTGCGCAGCGGCTGCATGCGGCCATTGATCTTGGCACCGACGCAGGTGTCGCCGACCTGGCTGTGGACGGCATAGGCGAAATCCACGGGCGTGGCGCCACGCGGCAGCGCGATCAGGTCGCCCTTGGGCGTGAAGCAGAACACCTGGTCCTGGAACAGTTCCAGCTTGGTATGTTCCAGGAATTCTTCCGGCCGCTGGGCATGTTCCAGGATATCCAGCAGCTCGCGCAGCCAGCGATATTGCCGCCCCTCGGTCTTGGGCTGGGCGGCTTCGGGCGCTCCCTGCTTGTAGGACCAGTGGGCGGCCACGCCCATATCCGCCACCTCATGCATGTCGCGGGTGCGGATCTGCACCTCGATGCGCTGCTTTTCCGGCCCGATGACCGTGGTGTGGATGGACTGGTAACCGTTGGGCTTGGGTGTGGAGATGTAATCCTTGAACCGGCCCGGCACGACGGGATAGCGGGCATGGATGATGCCCAGCGCCTGATAGCATTCGCCCAGCGTGTCGACGACGACGCGGAAGGCCATCACGTCGGACAGCTGCTCGAACGCCACATTCTTGGCGTGCATCTTGCGCCAGATCGAATAGGGCGATTTAAGGCGCCCATAGATCTCGGCATTGGCGACGGCCGAATCGTTGCTGAAGCGGACGGTCTTGTCCAATTCCTCGATGATGCGGTCGACACGGGCCTTGCCCGTGGATTGCAGATCATCCAGGCGGATCTTGATGCTCTCATAGGCATCCGGGTTCAATTCCTTGAACGCCAGATCCTCCAGCTCATCCTTCCAGCGCTGGATACCGATGCGCTCGGCCAGCGGGACATAGATTTCCAGCGTTTCGCGCGCGATGCGGCGGCGCTTTTCGGGCTTCAGGAACTGGATCGTGCCCATATTGTGCAGGCGGTCGGCCAGCTTGACCAGAAGGACGCGGATATCCTCCGACATGGCCAGCACCAGCTTGCGGAAATTCTCCGCCTGCTTGGTGCTTTCGCTCTGCTCGCCGATATTCTGCAACTCGATGCGCGACAGCTTGGTCACGCCATCGACCAGACGCGCCACTTCTGCGCCGAACAGACGCTGGATTTCCTCCAGCGTCGTCAGCGTATCCTCGACCGTGTCGTGCAGCAGCGCCGTGATGATGCTGTTGGCGTCGAGCTTCAGCTCCGTCAACAGCCATGCCACCCAGATCGGGTGGACATAATAGGGATCGCCGCTGGCCCGCGTCTGCGAGCCATGCGCCTTCATCGTGAAGACATAGGCACGGTTGAGCGCGTCCTCATCGGCATTGGGGTCGTACCCCATCACGCGCTCAACCAGCTCGTACTGGCGGATGATCTTGGTCTGGCGGCTCATGCTACACCGCCATTCCGGGCATTATCGCGCCAACACGGGCCTTCCATTTCCCCGGGTCCGCTGGCTCAGATATCCTCGTCGGCCAAGTCGGCACCGCCGACTTCGCCTTCGGAGAAGTCCATCTCGCCACCCAGCTCGTCCTCAGCCTCGGCGCGCGCGGCGTCCTGGGCCCAGCCGGCCTCGCCGGCCATCAGTTCGACAATCTCTTCCTCAGGCTCGTCCTGCTCCGGCACGCGCTGATGGCCCTTGATCAGGCTGTTCCTCAGCACTTCCAGCGACACCGACTCGTCGGCGATTTCGCGCAGGGCGACGACCGGGTTCTTGTCATTGTCGCGGTCCAGCGACAGGGGCGAACCAGAGGCGATATCACGGGCGCGCTGGGCAGCCATCATCACCAGTTCGAACCGGTTCGGAATCTTCAGGACGCAATCTTCAACGGTAACGCGGGCCATTCCACATAAACTCCAGCGACGGATAAGCCTTTATTTATAGGGACCGGTGGCAGGCTTGGCAAGGAAAGGCGCCAGCACTTTCGTCAATCCAGCCCCGACAGGCGCGGTGCGGAACCGGCGACGGGCCGGATGCCCTGGTCCGTCGGCAGGGCTGCGATCAGATCGTCCAGCGACCGGCCATCGACGGGATGGCGCCAATCCGGCGCCACGTCGCGCAGCGGCAACAGCACGAAGGCCCGCTGCGCCATGCGCGGGTGCGGCAGCAGCGGCGCCCCTTCATTTCGCTGGCCGTTATAGTCCAGAAGGTCAAGATCCAGGACCCGCGCCTCGTTCACCTGCCGCCGGACCCGGCCGAACGCCTGCTCCACCGCGTGCAGCCGGGTCAGCAGATCGGCCGGCGACAGGGCCGTATCCACCCGCGCCACGGCGTTCACATACCAGGGCTGGTCGGAGGCCGGCACCGGGGCGCTCTCAAAGAATCGCGAGATAGCACACAAATGGATGTCACCGGAGTCGAGCCGCCGCAACGCCCGCTCACAAATCTGGGCCGGCATTCCCAGCGCGGGCGAAGGCAAATTTGAGCCGATGGCGATGAGAATCACGGGCTTTCCCTGGAAATCCGCACGTCCGCGCCCCACCTGTGGGCGGAGGCGCATGACGGCACTTGCTGCTGAACAGGCGATGGCATACCGTGCCGGAAACTGTTCGTCATCTGCTGCTTGCTTCTGGCTCTGATGCCGGCGGTGGGCTGTGGCCTGAACCCTCCCCTCCCGGTTGGGGCGGTTCTTCAAAATAAATTCCGGGATGGCTAATTTTAACAACACATTCTTCAGAGGAATGAGATGGCTCGAAAGATATTTTACCAGCAGGAACGGCTGGCCATGTTCATCGATGGCGCCAATCTGTACGCCGCGGCTCGTTCTCTTGGTTTCGATATTGATTACAAGCGTCTTCTGGAACTTTTCGCCGCAGAGGGCCGGTTGATCCGGGCCTTCTATTACACCGCCCTGGTCGAAGATCAGGAATATTCGCCGATCCGTCCGCTGGTCGACTGGCTGGACTATAACGGCTACACCATGGTCACGAAGCCGACCAAGGAATTCACCGATGCCTCTGGTCGCCGCAAGATCAAGGGCAACATGGACATCGAACTCGCCATCGACGTGATGGAGATGGCGGAGAATGTTGACCACATCCTGCTCTTCTCCGGTGATGGCGATTTCCGTCGCCTAGTGGAAGCCGTGCAGCGCAAGGGCGTGCGCGTCACCGTGATCAGCACCGTGCGCTCCACCCCGCCCATGGTGGCCGACGAGCTGCGCCGCCAGGCCGACAATTTCCTGGAACTGCAGGACCTGGCTCCCAGCATCCAGCGCAGCCACGGCAACCGTTACCAGCAATCGCCGCTAGTCCATGACCACGCCACCCACGACGACCACCTGCCGCAGCCGGATCAGCATCCCGAACAGGGCGAATGAGGTCGGATGCCGATAGGCATCATGGGAAAGGGGGATGGTCTCGGCCGTCCCCCTTTTATTTTTGGCCCCATCACCCCGGCATATTGAACTGGATCAGGCTGATGGCCGCCCCGGTGGGGTCCTTGATGACGGTCATGCGGCCCACTTCGGGAATGTCAAAGGGCGGCACGCAGATCTGGCCGCCCAGGTCCACCACCTTGGCGGCGCTGGCCTCCACATCCGCCACATTGATGTAGGACATCCAGTGGGGTGGGATGCCGTCCCACATCGGACCTTCCATCTTCAGCATGCCGCCGAACTGATGGTCGCCATTGTGACACAGGGTGTAGGTTCCCATCGCCCCCATGTCCTTCTTGGTGAAGGTCCAGCCCAGCAGGGCGCCGAAAAAGGCCGATGCCCGCTCCGGATCGGGCGTGTTCAGTTCCTGCCAAACAAAGCTGCCAAAGGGCGGCATGGCCATGGGCGCATCCGACATCCCCCGTCTCCCCTTCTTCAGTCCCCCACCCCGCGCGGGGTGGTCGAGAGGAAGAAGTGTGGCAAGGCACCGTGCCCTTGTCCCATGAATTTTCGACGTCCGGACAGGCCCGGCGAATGCCATGAACGATGTTCAGGCAATGATGTCAGGCACAAGCTGGCTTTCCAGCCGGGCGATCATGTCCTTCAGCAGAAGCTTACGCTTCTTCAGTCGCTGAATCTGAAGCTGGTCGACAGGAAACTGGATCGTCAACCGCTGGATGACGTCGTCCATATCGCGATGCTCCGTTCTCAGAGCTGCGAGCTTTTCCTTCAACAGGTGCTGGTCGTTCATCGGGTTCCGCGTCGCACACCTTGTCCCAGGCGCTCCAACGCCCGGGCGCATCCATACCACAAAAACCGCGCGCCGTGGGGCACGCAATTTTCAAGCATCGGACTTGGTCACCGGATGGAGCCGGGCTTGGCCAGAAGGTTGGTCATGTCCGGCTTGCGGATACCCAGCAGTTCAATGGTGAACAGCAGGGTGGCGTTGGGCGGGATGCCGCCATCCGGCTGGCCGCGCAGCCCATAGCCCAGATTGCCGGGGATGGCCAGTTCCCACTGCTCGCCCACCCGCATCATGGGCAGCGCCTCCTGCCAGCCACGCACCACCTTTGATACGGGGAAACTGGCGGGGCGGCCACGGCCATAGGAACTGTCGAATTCCTTGCCGTCGATCAGGACGCCGCGGTAATTCACCGTCACCTCGTCGGTCAGCAGCGGGCGCGGGGCATTGCCGGCCACACGGCGGACGACCCGGTATTGCAGGCCGCTGGGCGTCACCTGCCAGCCCGGCTTCTTCTGGTTCTCGACCAGATACTGCATCTGCGGATCGATGCGCGGCATGGACAGCACGTCGCTGACATTACCCTGCGGCGGCTGGGCCGCCTGCTGGGCACCGGCCGGGGCGGCCAGGGTCAGGGCCATGGCAAACAGGGGAACGACGGTCAGGCGACGGCCGGTCATGTCAACGCTCCGCAATATGACGGGATTTGATCGCAGCGGGTTACCATGGATCGCGCCGCCGGTCACGCGCCAAGCATGCCGCAGCCCCCTCAACCACCGATGCGCGGCCGGGTGAAGGACAGAAGCTCGACAGTGAAGAACAGGTTGGCCCCCGGCGGCACCTTGCCGCTGCCCGATCCGGCAGCACCATAGGCGGCACTGGCCGGCACGCCCAGTTCCCAGACATCCCCCGGCCGCATCAGCGGCACCACCTGCTTCCAACCGCCGATGGTGCGGGTCAGTTGCAGGGCGACGGATTTGCCGGCCGCGCGCGTATCCTCGAATACCGTGCCGTTTTCCAGACGTCCCTGGTAATGCAGGCTGGCCATGTCAATCACGCTGGGGCTGGCACCGTTTGGCGGGCCGGACCGGATGACGCGGTACCGTGTCGGCCCGCGTGGGCCCACCTTCCAGCCCTGGCTGTCCAGCCGGTCCAGAAAGGCCTGCTCGGCGAGCGACAGGGCGGGCTGCTGCGCGCCCACCGCCGCGACCGGCAGCAAGGTCAGGACCGCCGTCAGCCCCAGAAATTCGCGCCGCCTCATTTCTTCTCCTGCTTTGCCTTCTTGTCCGCGTCCGCCTGGAAGGCAGGCGGCGTGCGCC
This sequence comes from Niveispirillum sp. FG148, assembly GCF_057809655.1. Taxonomy (NCBI): domain Bacteria; kingdom Pseudomonadati; phylum Pseudomonadota; class Alphaproteobacteria; order Rhodospirillales; family Azospirillaceae; genus Niveispirillum; species Niveispirillum sp. FG148. The sequence continues at coordinate 59,761 of NZ_JBMDKJ010000023.1, read as the reverse complement.
CCTCCAGCGGGTCCAGGGTCATCACCTGCAATCCCGCCGGGACGTCGAACAGGCTCGGGTCCTGGGTCCCGCGCGTGATCGCGGACAGGGTCATGCTGACGGCCGCCGCCCCCTGCCCGCCGGCGTGGCCTTCCAGCTTCACATAGATGCCATCGGCCGTGGCCCAGACGCGCCCGTCAAAGCCGCCGCCATCGGGGGCCACATCCTGCACGCGGTAGCGGGTAACCTTTTCGCCAGCCAGGGTCTCCGTCCCCTCCGCTGTGCCCGACAGCCGGGCCAGCAGGCTGGGCACCAGCCCCACCTCCGGGTCGTTCAGCGGCAATTTCATGGCCATGCGGCTGTCGGGCTGGATGACGGTGGCCTGATTCTGGTCGGGCCGCACGATCAGCAGGTTGTTCAGCCCGTCGACCTTGCTTTCCCGCCGCTCCTTGCCATGGTCATGGAACAGCCGCGCCGTCAGGGACACGCCGTCGACCGTCAGGTCCTGGGATGCCGAAAAAGCGGCATTGGGCGCCGGCAGGGTGTCGGCCAAGGCCGGCAGGGCCAGGCCTGCCCACAGCATCGCAGCGGACAGCATGGTCGGAAAACGGGACATAAGGCGGTTACTCCAACACGGGATGGCCAGCAGGATAAGGGCGGGCGGTAGGGCCGGGCAAGCAATGCCGCCATGTTCCTTCCGGCCTTCGCCACTGGCTTGACCCCTTATACTCAGCAAGAGCATAACGGATAGAGCCGGCCCGGCGCTCATGCGCCGTGAGCCAAGCCGCCGGATGGCGGCGCCCGGCGATTGAGGGAACACGAAAACTCCCTTGGTCGGTCACGATCAAGGGAGATTGGTATGACGCTTCCAAAGGACCGGCGGGACCAGGTGACATGACTGATCAATTGACCATCGCACTGGCGCAGATCAACCCCACCGTGGGGGCGCTGGACGACAATGCCGCCCTGATCCGCGCCGCACGCGCCGAAGCCGCCGCCGCCGGCGCCGATCTGGTCGTCTATCCCGAACTGGCGGTCTGCGGCTATCCGCCCGAAGATCTGGTGCTGAAGCCCTTCTTCCTGGACAAGGTCGAAGCCACCGTGCGTGCGCTGGCCGCCGACACGGCCGATGGCGGCCCGGCCCTGCTGGTCGGCGCACCCTGGCGCGTGGACGGACAGCGGCATAATGCGGCCCTGCTGCTGGATGGCGGGACCATCGCGGCCGTGCGGCTGAAGCATGACCTGCCCAATTATGGCCCCTTCGATGAAAAACGCGTGTTCAGCGCTGGCCCCCTGCCCGGCCCGGTGAATTTCCGCGGCGTGCGCCTGGGCGTGCTGGTCTGTGAGGATATGTGGACGGCCGAAGTGGCAGAGACCCTGGCCGAGACGGGGGCCGAGATCCTGGTTGTGCCCAATGGCAGCCCGTTTGAGATCGACAAGACCAACCGCCGCCTGGAACTGGCCGTGGCGCGGGTGGTGGAAACGGGGCTGCCGCTGATCTATCTGAACCAGGTGGGCGGGCAGGATGAGTTGGTGTTTGACGGCGCCTCCTTCGTGCTGAACCGCGACCGGTCGCTGGTGGCGCAATTGCCGGCCTTCGCACCCGCTGTCGCCATCACCCGCTGGACACGCAGCGCCGAAGGCTGGACCGGGGCGTCCGATGCGATGACCCCGCCACCCGATGCCTTGGGCGCCATCTATGGGGCCATGGTGCTGGGCCTGCGCGATTATGTGCGCAAGAATCGCTTCCCCGGCGTCATCCTGGGCATGTCGGGCGGCATCGATTCGGCCATTTCCGCCGCCGTGGCGGTCGATGCGCTGGGGGCGGACAAGGTCCACTGCGTCATGATGCCCAGCCCCTATACCAGCCAGGACAGCCTGGATGACGCGGCCGAATGCGCCGGCCTCTTGGGCTGCCGCATCGACACCATCTCCATCCGCCCGGCCATGGAAGCGTTTGCCGAGATGCTGGCCCCGTCCTTTGCCGGCCAACAGGCCGACATTACGGAGGAGAACCTGCAAAGCCGGTCGCGTGGCGTCACCTTGATGGCGCTGTCGAACAAGTTTGGCGGCATGGTCCTGTCCACAGGCAACAAGTCGGAAATGTCGGTCGGCTATGCCACGCTCTATGGCGATATGTGCGGCGGCTACAATGTCCTGAAGGATGTCTACAAGACGACCGTCTACAAGCTGTCGCACTGGCGCAATGCCAACCGGCCCGATGGCGCGCTGGGCCCGACGGGGCAGGTGATTCCCGAACGGATCATCACCAAGGCCCCGACGGCGGAGTTGAAACCCGACCAGAAGGACCAGGACACGTTGCCGGAATATGCTGTCCTGGATGATATTCTGGAATGCCTGATCGAACGTGACATGTCGCTGGCGGAGATCCTGGCGCGGGGCCATGACGCGGCCACGGTCAACCGGGTCTGGCGCATGCTGGACCGCGCAGAATATAAGCGCCGGCAGGCGCCGCCGGGGGTCAAGATCACGTCGCGGAGTTTCGGACGCGACCGCCGCTATCCCATCACCAGCGGTCTGCTGTCGCTGCTGCGCGGTGCATAGGGATAGAATGGCGGAAAAGTTCAGGCCGCTCCGTTTTTGGACGGCTTGACAAGCACAGGGCCGCCCACCAAAGTGCGGCCGTGTACGCCGATAAGGGTGAACACGATTGGCTTGTCATTTCCGATCGGGTAACCTGAAACGGTAGTTTGGTCAGCATTGGCATGTCGTTCGATCGCTGATCAGGAATTAAGCAATTTGCTGGTGCAACACGTTCAGGTGGGGGTTCCGCAGTGTCCTTGAACATTCAGGTGCTGGTTGTCGACGATTACGCGACGATGCGGCGTATCATCAGGAACCTGCTCACCCAGATCGGGTTCACGAAGATCGACGAGGCTGCCGACGGCGCCGAAGCGTTGGCCAAGCTGCGCGCCGCGCCGTTCGGTCTGGTGATCTCCGACTGGAACATGGAGCCGATGACCGGCCTGCAGCTTCTGAAGGAAGTGCGCGCCGATGTGCGTCTGAAGGCCACGCCCTTCATCATGGTGACCGCCGAATCGAAGACGGAAAACGTCATCGCGGCCAAGGAAGCCGGCGTGAACAACTACATTGTGAAGCCCTTCAACGCCGACACGCTGAAGAAGAAGATCGAAAGCGTTCTGGGCGCGCTGGGCTGATCGATCGTGTCCGAACCGATCTTCGATCTGTCCGACCAGGACTATGACGAGATCGAGGACGCGTTGATGTCCAGTCCGCGCGGTCGCGCCTTCTTGCGCGCACGCGACCGGCGGAATCGGGTGGTGGCGGTGGACGATGTCCGCCGCCTGATCCGCGATCATCGCGAACATCCGGAAGTGGACCCGAAGTCCCATATCAAGGTTCTGCGGCGGGAGCTGCAGGACCTTTCTTCGCATATAGCCGAAACGCGGCGGGAAATTGCCGCGCTGAAGCCGGATGACCCGTCCGCCGACCGCATCATGCGGGCGACGGAGGAACTGGACGCCATCCTGCAATCCACCGAACATGCGACGACGGAGATCCTGAACGGATCGGAGCGCATCCAGTCGGTGGCTGATCGCCTGCGCAAGACCCATCCCGACCTCGCCCAGATGCTGGATAACGAGGTGACGGAGATCATGACGGCCTGTTCGTTCCAGGACATTACGGGCCAGCGCATGACCAAGGTGGTCAACACGCTGCGCTATATCGAGCGGCGCGTGCATGCCATGATCCAGATCTGGGGCCTGGAAAACCTGGACGAGGCGGAAATGGCCGCCGCCCTGGCGGATGAACCTCGGGATACCCGTCCCGACGCCCATCTGATGCATGGCCCGCCGCTGAAGGGCGCCATCAACCAGGATGCCGTCGACCTGCTGCTGACCGGGGGTGCTGCGGCGCGGGCCGCCGGCGCCGACCCGCTGGCAGTGCAACCCGTTGCCGCCTCTTCCCCGCCACCGCCCCCGCCTGCCCCGCGTGCCGTGGCACCGCCGGAGGATGAGGCGCCGGCCAGCGGTCCCGTCCTGTCGCAATCGGCCGTGGACGACCTGTTCCCTTAACCGCAGTCGGGCCGCCTCAGGCTGTCCTGCCAGCGGCTGCGCAGCCGCACCGGGCGCTCCGGATAGCGTTCGCCGGTAAACTCTGCCCGCACCACGCGGTCGGTACGGAAATGCCGGAAATCCGCCCGCATCTCGCACCAGGCGGCCAGCATGCGCACATGGTCGAAATAGGCGACCAGCACGGGCCAGACCAGCCGCTCCGTCTCCTGCCCGCGTTCATCGCGATAGATCAGCCGCACCTTGCGCCCGCCATGGATGGCGGCGCGCAGGGCCACCATATCGATGGCATCCACCACCCGCTGCGGCCGTGGTGGCGCGACCCCGGCCGGTAGCTGCACCACGGGACGCAGATTTTCCGGCACCGCCGCCTCGATCTTGGCCATCAGGTCGGCGGCCGCGCGGGCCAGCACCGGGTCGCCCTGCCGTGACACCCATTCCGCCCCCAGCATCGCCACCTCGATCTCATCCGGGGTCAGCATCAAGGGCGGCATGTCGAATCCGCCTTCCAGCAGATAGCCCACCCCCGCCTCCCCGCGGATGGGCACGCGCTGGGCCATCAGCGTGGCGATGTCGCGATAGACCGACCGTTTGGACGTTTCCAGTTCCGCCGCGATGGCCTCGGCCGTCACCGGCCGGGGCGACCGGCGCAATATCTGGATGATCTGGAACAGCCGGTCCGCCCGCCGCATTTCGCACCCTCGTTCGAAAGACTGCTGACAGTAGGTTGGCAGCAGGGTGGCTGTAAACCATGCCGCATCACCGGAACAAACGGAGAATGACGATGATCAAGCTGCATGCTTTCGGCCCCGCCTTCGGCCTGCCCGACCCCAGCCCCTATGTGACCAAGACGGAGGTGCAGCTGCGCATGGCCGGCCTGGACTATGAGAAGGTGAAGGGCGACCTGGAAAAGACGCCCAAGCACAAGCTGCCGATTATCGAGGATGACGGGCAGATCGTGGCCGACAGCACCTTCATCCGCGCCCATCTGGAAGCCACCCGCGGCATTGACCTGGACGAAGGCCTGTCCTTGCGCGAACGGGCCGAATCCTGGGCCATCGAACGGATGCTGGAGGATCATTATTGCTGGGCCATGGTCCATGACCGCTGGATGGATGATGCCAATTTCCAGCGCGGCCCCGCCCTGTTCTTCCAGGGCGCGCCCGACCATCTGCGCGACGCCATCATCAAGGATGTGCGGGCCCGCGTCGCCGCCAACATGGCCGGCCACGGCATCGGCCGCCACAGCCCGACCGAACGGCTGGATCTCGCCACAAGGTCACTGTCGGCCCTGTCGGTACTGCTGGGCGACCGGCCCTTCATCATGAGTGATCGGCCCACGGGCGTGGACGCGTTTGCCTTCGCCGTCCTGGCCGCCACCCTGACGCCCATCTTCGACACGGCCTTGCATCAGGCCGTCGCCGCCCACGGCAACCTGACCCCTTACGTCCGCCGCATGGCCGCGCGCTTCTATGCCGACCATGAATGGTGGTGGGACCGGGTGGTGGTGGCGGCTTAAGCCTTCACTCCCCGTCCCGCACCTTTCGCCATTTCACGACATTGCGGTTATGCGCCTCCAGCGTCTCCGCGAAGGCGTGGCCGCCCGTGCCGTCGGCGACGAAGTACAGGTACTTGTGCGTTTCCGGCTTCAGCACGGCCTGCAAGGACAGCAGGCCCGGATTGGCGATGGGGGCGGGGGGCAGGCCCGGCACGACATAGGTGTTATAGGGGCTGTCCAGCTTCCAGTCGGCGCGGGTCAGGTCGCGGTCGATCTGCCCGCGCTTGTCCGACAGGGCATAGATGATGGTCGGGTCGGATTGCAGCTTCATGCCGGCGCGCAGCCGGTTGATGAAGACGCCGGCCACGCGCGGGCGCTCGGCCGCCACGCCCGTCTCCTTTTCCACCACCGACGCCAGGATGACCGCCTCCTGGGGGGATTTCAGCGGCAGGTCGGGGCCGCGTTCGGCCCAAAGCCTGTCCAGCGCGCGGGCCATGTCGGCGGACATGCGGGCCAGGATGTCGGCGCGGGCATCATCGCGCAGGAACTGGTAGGTCTCCGGCAGCAGACTACCCTCGGGTGGCGGGGTGATGACATCGCCCGACAACGCCGTCTCCGCCCGCAGCCGCTCCACGATCTGCCAACTGGTCAGCCCTTCCGGCACCGTGACCCGGTGGACGACGACCTTGCCGCTGATGATCAGGTCCAGGGCACCCTTGATGCTGATCCCCGCCGGGAATTGATATTCCCCGGCCCGCAGCCGGGCGCCGTCGCCGCGCAGGCGGCTGGTCAGCAGCACGTCCCAGGGATGACGCACGACGCCGCCCTCGGCCAGCTTCTGGGCGATGGCCTGCACCCCGCTGCCGCGCGGAATGACGATCACCGTCTCCGCCGTCAGCGGCCCCGGCCCGATATAGCGCTGCCATGCCGCCCAGGCGCCCCCGGCACCCGCTGCGGCCAGCACCAAAAACGACGCCGCCGTCGGCAGAAGCCAACGGCGGCGCTTTTGGGTCTCTTTTCCGTTCGTCCCGCTCACGCCGGTGATCAGGAGAAGGCCTTGAACACCAGGGAGGCGTTGGTGCCGCCAAAGCCGAAGCTGTTGGACAGGGCGGCGCGCACGCGGCGTTCCTTGGCCACCTTCGGCACCAGGTCAGCGCCCTCCGTGCCCTCGTCCGGATTTTCCAGATTCAGGGTCGGCGGCACGATCTGGTCGCGGATGGACAGGACCGAATAGATGGCTTCCACGGCACCGGCGGCCCCCAGCAGGTGACCGATGGCCGACTTGGTCGACGACATGGAGGCGCCGGCCAGATCATTGCCGAACAGGCGCTTGACGGCACCCAGTTCGATCAGGTCGCCCACGGGCGTGCTGGTGCCATGCGCGTTGATGTAATCCACATCTTCCGGATTCATGCCAGCGCGCTTCATCGCCATGCGCATGGACCGGAAGCCGCCATTGCCGTCTTCGGCCGGCGAGGTGATGTGGTGGGCGTCACCCGACAGGCCATAGCCGACGACTTCGGCATAGATGTGGGCGCCACGGCGCTTGGCGTGCTCCAGTTCCTCCAGAACCACGACGCCGGCGCCCTCGCCCATGACGAACCCGTCGCGGGCCTTGTCATAGGGGCGGCTGCCCTTTTCGGGCGCGTCGTTGAAGGCGGTGGACAGGGTACGGGCGGCGGCAAAGCCGGCGATGCCCAGGCGGGAGCAGGCGCCCTCCGCGCCACCGGCAACCATCACGTCGGCATCGTCCAGCGCGATCATGCGCGCGGCGTCGCCGATGGAATGGGCGCCCGTGGAACAGGCCGTAACCACGGCATGGTTCGGGCCCTTGTAGCCATGGTTGATGGAGATATGGCCCGATGCCAGATTGATCAGGCAGGACGGGATGAAGAAGGGCGAGACACGGCGCGGGCCCTTTTCGGCCAGGATCAGCGACGTCTCATAGATGCCGGGCAGGCCACCGATGCCGGAGCCGACGGTAACGCCCGTGCGCTCGAACTCTTCGTCGTTGGAGGGCTTCCAGCCGCTGTCCTTGATGGCTTCATCTGCCGCCGCGATAGCGAACATGATGAAATCATCCATCTTCTTCTGTTCCTTGGGCGGAATGAAGAGATCCAGGTTCAGCGTGCCTTCGCTGCCGTCACCGCGCGGCACCTGGCCGGCGATCTTGCAGGGAAGATCGGAAACATCAAAGCCCTGGATCGTGCGGATGCCCGACTGGCTTTTGATCAGACGGTCCCAGTTGGTTTGCACCCCAACCCCGAGCGGAGTCACGAGACCCATTCCGGTGATGACGACGCGGCGCATGTATCCGACCTGCGAAAGTGATGACGAAGAGGGGGACAGCCATGGTCGTCCCGGAAATCAGATAGTGACGATGGGCGGCCTTGGCCAGGACCGGGAACAGCCGAATGCCGTTCCCGGTTCCGTCCCACCTTTGACGGTTATCAGCTCTTGGAGCTGATGAAGTCGATGGCGTCCTTGACGGTCAGGATCTTTTCGGCAGCGTCGTCCGGGATCTCGATGCCGAACTCTTCCTCAAACGCCATGACCAGCTCGACCGTGTCCAGGCTGTCGGCGCCCAGATCGTCGATGAAGGACGCGGTGTCGGTCACCTTCGCCTCTTCCACGCCCAGGTGCTCGATGACGATCTTCTTCACGCGTTCAGCAACATCGCTCATTTATTTGACCTTTCAGGATCTTCCGGTGGGTCCGGCCGGAGGCCGGTAGTTAAGGGTCGTCGCGGGGTTCGGAACAAGCGCAATCCTTGGCCCGGCCCGCGCCGCCGGTCAGGAAAGAGCCGTCACTTAACATGAACGGCGGCCCCTGACCAGCATTCGCAGCATCCGAGAACGGGGTGAGGCGACCGAAGCCCCTCACCCGCCTTCTCAGATCATGGCCATGCCGCCATTCACATGCAATGTCTGGCCCGTGACATAGGCAGCCTCGTTGGAGGCCAGATATAGCACGGCGGCGGCGATATCGTCGGGCGTGCCCAGGCGACCGGCCGGGATGCGGCTGTTCATGGCTTCCTTCTGGGCATCGTTCAGCACGTCGGTCATGGCCGTGGCGATCATGCCGGGCGCCACCGTATTGACGGTGATGCCGCGCGTCGCCACTTCTTGGGCCAGCGCCTTGGACATGCCGATCATGCCGGCCTTGCTGGCCGCATAGTTCACCTGGCCGGGATTGCCGGTGACGCCGACGACGGAGGTGATGCCGATGATGCGGCCCCAGCGGCGCTTCATCATGCCCTTCACGGCGGCGCGGGCCAGGCGGAAGCCGGCCGTCAGATTGACATTGATGACACTGTCCCAGTCATCATCCTTCATGCGCAGGATCAGGGTGTCCCGCGTCAGCCCGGCATTGTTGACCAGGATGTCGACGCCGCCGCCCAGGGCCGTCTCGGCCTTCTTGAACAGGTCTTCCACCTGTGCGGGGTCCGACAGGTTGGCGGGCACGACGACGGCGCCCTCGCCCAGCTCGGCGGCCAGCGCTTCCAGCGCCTCCACCTTGGTGCCGTGCAGGGCGACCTTGGCGCCCCTGGCATGCAGCGCGCGGGCGATGGCAGCACCAATGCCGCCCGATGCACCCGTGACCAGGGCGGTCTTGCCGGTCAGGTCGAACATGGGAAATCCCTCCGATAGCAAGGCGGTGCCGCAGCCCCACCCCATAACCACGTCATCCGGCGATGAAACCATCGATATCGGCCGGCAGCCCGACAGAGCTGGCGACCAGTTCCTTGTCAATGCGCTTGACCAGACCGGCCAGCACCTTGCCGGCGCCCAGCTCGATCAGCTCGGACACGCCCTGTTCCTTCATGAACAGCACGCTTTCGCGCCAGCGCACGGCCCCCGTCACCTGCTCCACCAGCAGGCGGCGGATGGTCTCCGGGTCGGTCACGGCCGACGCCGTGACATTGGCGACCAGCGGGGCGACCGGCGACTGGATGGCCGTGCCGGCCAGCGCCTCTTTCATGGCATCGGCGGCGGGCTGCATCAGCGGGCAATGGAAGGGGGCGGACACGGGCAGCAGCATGGCGCGCTTGAACCCCCGCTCGGCCGCGATCTTGATGGCCCGCTCCACGGCCGATTTGTGGCCCGACACCACCACCTGACCCGGCGCATTGTCGTTGGCGGCCGTGCAGACCTCGCCCTGGGCCGCTTCGGCCGCAATTTCGCGCGCGGCGTCCAGATCGGCGCCCAGGATGGCAGCCATGGCGCCGACACCGACCGGCACCGCCTTCTGCATCGACTGGCCGCGCAGCTTCAGCAGGCGGGCCGTGTCGGCCAGGCTGATGGCGCCCGCGGCACACAGGGCCGAATATTCACCCAGGGAGTGGCCGGCGACGAAGGCGGCCTTGGACAGGTCCAGCCCCTTTTCGGCGGCCAGCACGCGGGTCACGGCCACGGACACGGCCATCAGGGCCGGCTGGGCATTCTCGGTCAGGGTCAGTTCGTCGCCCGGCCCTTCGAACATCAGCGCGCTGAGCTTCTGGCCCAGGGCGGCATCCACTTCGGCAAACGTTTCACGCGCGATGGCGAACCGCTCGGCCAGTTCGCGGCCCATGCCGACGGCCTGACTGCCCTGGCCGGGAAAGACGAAAGCGCGGGTCATGAAGGTCACCTGCAATAAATCCAGTGCGGCCTTGATACAGCGGCGTGTGGCCCTGTCAAGCCGCAGTGCCCCGCTCAACAGCACCGACACCTTGTTACGATTACGGAAGGGACCGCTAAGTTGATGGAAATACTGGCCGGGAACGCCCGGCTGGCGCAGGATGACGGATGATCGACGCGCCGGGCGCATGGGCGCCATTCGCTCCATCCTTAACCGGAAGGTAAGATATCGGATCGAATCTCAATATATCCGCCAGATATGACGTCCACCAGCCCTCGTTCCCCCAAGCATCGTGATGCAGCATGGCCGCCCCGGGTCCTAAGCCATTTCGGATATCCGCCGTCCGGTGGGCCGCCGGCCTGCTGCTGGGGCTTGTGCTGACCCTGGCCCATCCCGGTCGGGCAAGTGACATCGAAGACAGCTTCGGGCAGAGCGGACAGCCGGAGGTGACCTTGGCCGTGCCCGTGATCCCCACCATCGTGGATGGATCGGGACGGCTGCTGCCGGCCATGCGCCTGTGGTTCTCCTACGTGGCGGACAAGGCCTCCATCCACCTGCGGATTCAGCCTGCGAATTTCGACCGGCGCACGGCCGATATGGCGCGCAGCATCGACCATTGCGTCCTGGGTTATGCCCGCCTTCCGTCCCGGGAAACGAAGGCGCGCTGGCTTTCGCTCGTGCGGCGCGATCGCATGGTGTTCATCGCACGCCAGGACGACCCGTTTCAGGGCGCCCTGCCCGACCTGCTGAAGATCGCACCGGGCCAGGTGGCGGCCCCCAGCGGCGTCTATCGCGAGACGCTGGCCGGGCACGGGGTCGATTATGTGGCCGTGGATGACCAGCGTTCGCTGGCGCGGATGGTGGATGCGGGCCGGGTCCGGTTCGGCATGGTGATCGCCGGCACGCTGAACGCCCCGGAAGTGCAGACGATGCGGCTGCGCATCGTGGCGGAAATGCCACCACTTGAATTCTGGTTTGCCTGCAGTCCCGACATGCCGGACAGCCTGGCCCAGCCGTTACAGCGGGCCCTGCTGTCGCCTTCTTCCGAAGCCCTGCGCCGCACCGCCATGAACGACGTGCCCATTGAAGCAGCGACCCCGACGCAGTGACCGATCCGGCCATCCCATACCTCTGGTCTATTTACCGGCGGTCAAATTCGCGCATCATCCAAGGCAACAGTTCCCGTATCCCGCTTGCAAGGGCCATCGATGAAGCGCCGCCCGCTGTTTTCCTGCCCGCCCCGCCTGATGCTGGCTGTCGCGCTGGCTCTGGCCGGCATGCCGGTATCTGCACGGGAACTGGGCTGGTTCGGGGATAGGGACGCGCCGGTCGTCACCCTGCTGATGTCCCAATCCCCGACGATCATCGATCCACAGGGCGAATTGCAGCCAGGCTTCCAGCACTGGCTGGGCCTGATGGCGGAACGTGGCCGTCTGCGCATCCGGGCCCGGGCCACCCCCACCGACCAGCCGCTGGAAATGGTCCTGCAGCAGACCGACACCTGCTCCATCGGCTATGCCCGTCTACCCGTACGCGAGGGGCAGGTGCGCTGGCTGCTGGAAATGCTGCGGGACCGGATGGTGTTCATCGCCCGCGGCCAGGATCCTTTCCAGGGGAACCTGCCCGATTTCCTGCGCATCGCGGGCGGGCAACTGGGGGCGCCGCGCGGCATCTATCAGACGGTCCTGGAAGGGCGCGGCATCGACCATGTCACCGTGGACGATCAGCGCACGCTGGCGCGGATGGTGGAAACGGGGCAGTTGCGCTTTGGCATGCTGATCGGCAGTGCGCTGGACACGCCGGACCTGAAGGATATGGATATCCGCGTCGTGGCGGAACTGCCGCCCCAGGGCTACTGGTTCGCCTGCTCGCTGACCATGCCGGATGCGACCGTGGCCCGCCTGACCGCGGCCCTGGCCCTGCCGGACGTCGACCGGGCGCGGCGGGCGGCCATCCGCGGCACGCCGGAGCCCCTCGCCCAGATCGACTGACCGGACGGGTGCCGGCGGCGCTCCCCATGCGGCCCCGTCGCCCCGCCCATGTCGCCTGCGGGGCGCGGCCGGCCTTGCGCCCTTGCCGGCTTTCTGTATAGTGCGCCCCTTCCGAAACCCCGCCGGTGCTCGCCAAGGCACCGGCTAGGACCGTGCGGCTGATCTGGAACCCGTTCCGGACACAGCGGCGGACCATCAATAGCCATGGGGAGTTTTATGGCACTGTATGAAACCATCCTGATTTTCCGTCAGGACATCTCCTCGGCTCAGGTTGAAACCCTGACCGAGACCTTCAGCACCATCCTGAAGGACCAGGGCGGCTCCGTCGTCAAGACCGAGCAGTGGGGTCTGAAGACCCTGACCTACCGGATCAAGAAGAACCGCAAGGGTCATTACGTCTATCTCGGCCTGGACGCCTCCGCGGCGGCCGTTGCCGAAATGGAGCGTAACCTGTCGATCAATGAAGACGTGCTGCGCTATATGACCGTCAAGATCGAAAAGATCGACGAGGGCCAGACCGCCATGCTCGCCAACAAGGGCGAACGTGCGGAACGCGCTCCCCGCGGTGGCTTCGGCGACCGTGGCCCGCGTCGTGAGTTCGGCGATCGTGGTCCGCGCGAGGGCGGCTTCAGCCGCGGCCCGCGTCGTGACGCCGCCGTTGAAGGTGAAGGAGACCGCGCATGACCACCGAACGTCCCCAGGGCGCTTCCACGGGTGGCGCTCCCCGCTCTGGCGGTGGCCGTCGTCCGTTCTTCCGTCGCCGGAAGACCTGCCCGTTCTCCGGCCCGAACGCGCCGACGATCGACTACAAGGACATCAAGCTGCTGTCCCGGTTCATCTCCGAACGCGGCAAGATCGTCCCGTCCCGTATCACCGCCGTGTCGGCGAAGAAGCAGCGTGAGCTGGCCCGTGCTATCAAGCGCGCCCGCTTCCTGGCTCTTCTGCCGTACATTGTGAAGTAAGCGAACCGGGAGAAAAGACATGGACGTCATTCTGCTGGAACGCGTCGAAAAGTTGGGTCAGCTGGGCCAGGTGGTCAAGGTGAAGGCGGGCTACGCCCGTAATTACCTGCTGCCGAAGAAGAAGGCCCTGCGCGCCACCAAGGACAACCTGGCCTATTTCGAGGCCCAGAAGGCGCAGCTGGAAGCTCGCAATCTGGAGCTGAAGAAGGAAGCCGAGGTCGTCGCCACGAAGGTCAACGGTCTGGCCGTCGTCGTGGTCCGTCAGGCCGCCGAGTCCGGCGTGCTGTACGGCTCCGTCACCTCGCGCGACGTTGCCGAGGCGGTCACCACCGCCGGCACCACGATCGCCCGGGCGCAGGTCGCCATCGCCGAGCCGATCAAGACCCTGGGCCTGTTCAAGGTCAAGGTCGTCCTGCATCCGGAAGTGTCCGTGGCCGTGACGGTCAACGTGGCTCGCTCGGTTGAAGAAGCCGCCGTCCAGGCCGCCCGTGGCGGCATGGTCGTCAGCCGCGACGACGAGGATGAGGAAGAAGAGGTCGAAGAGACCGAAGCCACCGAGGAAACCGAGGCCTGATAGGTCCCGGTTCCGGATGGAAACATCCGGCGGCTTGCTTCCAAAGTTAAGGGGCGTCCCACCGAAAGGCGGGGCGCCCTTTTTCTTTCGGACAGGTTTGCACACGCGCGCAGCATGGTTACATTTTCAAGACGTATCAGCGGCTTGGGGGTGTTCCGACATGCTGTTGTACCGTCTGCTCTCCTCATTGATCAAACAGGGCCGGCTCTGCGTCATCGACGCCCGCGGCGGTCGGCATTATTTCGGTTCGGCAACGGATAATCGGGCCCCGGTGACGGTGCGCCTGACCGACCCCGCGCTGGAATGGAAACTGGGCCTCCACCCCGGCCTCTATGCCGGCGAAGCCTATATGGACGGCACGTTGCAGATGGTGGAGGGAAGTCTTTATGACTTTCTGGATCTGGTGACCGCCAATATCGGCCGGGGTCATCTGGGGCCGACCGGGGCGCTGGCACAGCGCTTCGCCCTCCGGCTGCAACGCCTGATCCAGCAATATAATCCGCTGGACCGCTCCCACCGCAATGTGGCCCACCATTACGACCTGTCGCGGGAATTCTATGAACTGTTCCTGGACAGCGACCGTCAGTATTCCTGTGCCTATTTCGCAGACCCCGGTACGGATCTGGAACAGGCGCAGGAGGCGAAGAAGCGGCACATCGCGGCCAAGCTGCTGCTGAAGCCGGGCGCACAGGTGCTGGATATCGGCTGCGGCTGGGGTGGCATGGCCCTGACCCTGGCTCGGGCCGCCGATATCCAGGTCACGGGCATCACCCTGTCAAAGGAACAGCTGGCCGTGGCACGCGAACGGGCGGCCGCCGCGGGCCTGTCCGACCGGGTCCGGTTCGAACTCTGTGATTACCGCCAGATGACGGGCCGGTTCGACCGGATCGTCAGTGTCGGCATGTTCGAACATGTCGGCGTGCCGCAATATCCAACCTTCTTCGGCAAGGTCCATGACCTGCTGGCCGATGATGGCGTGGCCCTGCTGCATTCCATCGGCCGGATGGAGGGGCCGGGCACGACCAACGCCTGGATTCGCAAATATATCTTCCCCGGCGGTTATTCCCCGGCTTTGTCAGAGGTGATGCCGGCGGTGGAGGGGGCCGGCCTGTGGCTGACCGACGCGGAAATCTGGCGCCTGCATTATGCCGAAACCCTGCGCCATTGGCGCGAACGCTTCCTGGCCAACCGCGACAAGGCCCGGGCGCTTTATGATGAGCGTTTCTGCCGCATGTGGGAATTCTACCTGGTTGGGTCGGAATGCGCCTTCCGTCATCAAGGCCATATGGTGTTTCAGATTCAGATGGCGAAAAGCGTCGAGGCCGTGCCCCTGAGCCGCGACTACATGCTGGCGGACGAACGGCGGTTGGCGGAGCGGCAAAGCCGGGCGGCATAGTTATCCACAGCTTATCCCCAATTCATCCCCGGCTTTCACCTCTGCCCCCACGCGATGGCGTAACGCTCTCGCGAGGCGCCTGCTAAACTGCGCGCCATGGATACGAAGCTGATCGACCCGACCGGTTTTTCCGGTGCCGCTGCCCCTGTCGCCTACCGCACTCCGCCCCACAATGAAGAGGCGGAGCAGACGGTGCTGGGCGCCATTCTTGTGAACAACAAGGCCTTTGAAAAGGTTGGCGAATTCCTGCGGCCGGAACATTTCTTCGATCCCGCCAACCAGAAGATCTATCAGGCCATCCTGAAGCTGATCGATCGCGGGCAGGTGGCCAATCCGATTACGCTGAAGGCCTATTTCGAACAGGACCGCGACCTGTCGGAAATCGGCGGGTCGGATTATCTGGCCCGGCTGGCCGCGGCCATCGTCTCTGTCCATAATCTGGAAGATTACGGCCGGGTTATCCACGATGCGTACCTGCGCCGGCAGTTGATCGAAGTCGGCGAGGATATGGTCAACCATGCCTATAAGCATGACCTGGACATCGCCGCCAACGACCAGATCGAAGAGGCGGAAAAGAAGCTGTTCGAACTGGCGGCCACGGGCGACATCAAGGGTGATTTCATCCCCTTCGACCGGGCGCTGACGGCCGCCATCGCCAGCGCGGAAGCTGCCTTCCGCCGCTCCAGCCATGTCACGGGCGTCACCTCGGGCCTGCGCGATCTGGATGGCAAGCTGGGCGGCCTGCATCCCAGCGATCTGCTGATCCTGGCCGGCCGGCCTTCCATGGGTAAGACGGCGCTGGCTACCAACATCGCCTTCAATGCTGCCAAGGCCTATATGCTGTCCGGCGGCAAGGAAGGGGCGCCCGTGGGCTTCTTCTCCCTGGAAATGTCGGCCGAACAGCTGGCCCTGCGTATCCTGGCCGACCAGGCGGAAGTGTCGGGCGACAAGATCCGCCGTGGTGAGATCACCGCCACCGATTTCCCGAAATTCGTGGAGGCCAGCCAGTATCTGGCCCGCGTCCCCTTCTTCGTCGACGATACGCCGGCCCTGTCCATCACGGCGGTGCGCACCCGGGCCCGCCGGCTGAAGCGCACCCATGGGCTGGGTCTGGTCGTGGTCGACTATTTGCAGCTGCTGCGTGGCGGCGGCACGGGTCGCGGCGAACAGAATCGCGTGCAGGAAATTTCCGAGATCACGCGGGGCCTGAAGGCCATCGCCAAGGAACTGGACCTGCCCGTCATCGCCCTGTCGCAGCTGTCGCGCTCGGTCGAAAGCCGCGAGGACAAGCGGCCGCAGCTCTCCGACTTGCGTGAATCCGGCTCGATCGAACAGGACGCCGACGTCGTCATGTTCGTGTTCCGCGAACAATATTACCTGGAACGTGCGGAGCCCGGCCGCCGTCCTGATGAGTCCGAGGACAAATATAACGACCGGTACCAGCAATGGCAGGAACGGTTGGCCCAGGTCCACAACACGGCCGACGTCATCATCGGCAAGCAGCGTCACGGCCCCGTCGGCACGGTCCGTCTTTATTTCGACGGCAACTATACCCGTTTCGGCGATCTCGACACCCAGCATGGCGGCGGCTCCTACGACGAGTAGGCCCGCCCGCCCCGATATGCAGAGCCACCGTAAAGTGACCTCTCCCCTTCCCGACTATGTTCTGAACAGCCCCGATGCGGCCCGCGTCGGGGCCGTGCTGGTCATTGACCTGGCCGCCCTTGTCGCCAACTGGCGCGACATGGCGGCCCGCGCCGGGGGCGCTGAATGCGCCGCGGTGGTAAAGGCCAATGGCTATGGCCTGGGCGATGTCGCCGTGGCCACTTCCCTGTGGAAGGCCGGGGCCCGCACCTTCTTCGTCGCCGATATCGAAGCGGGCGTGCGGGTCCGTACCGCCCTGCCCGATGCGCGTGTCATCGTCCTGCATGGCGTGCCGGCGGGGACAGAGGCGGAAATCGCCGCCATGCGCCTGACCCCGGCCCTCAGCAGCCTGGGCGAAATCACCCGCTGGCGCGATCACGCCCACCGGTTGGGGCGGACCTTGCCCGCGCTTATTCATGTCGATACCGGAATGAACCGGCTGGGCCTAGCCCCGGATGAATTGGAACGGTTGTGCAACGATCATTCATCGCTGCTGCCCGGCCTGGATCTCAATGCCTGGATGAGCCATCTGGCCTGCGCCGATGATCCGCACAACCCCTTTACCGCCACCCAGTTGGCGCGGGTGAAGGCGGCGCTGGCCCGGTTGCCCAAGGCGCCAGTCAGCCTGTCCAATTCGGCCGGCATCTTCCATGGCGCCGATTATCATTTCGATCTGGTCCGGCCCGGCATCGCCCTGTACGGGGCCAACCCCGCGCCCTGGCTGCCCAATCCGATGCGGCCCGTCGTCCGCCTGCTGGCCCGCATCCTTCAGGTGCGTGACGTCGCCCCGCCGGACACGGTGGGCTACGACGCCACGCACAAGATCACCGCGCCCGGCAAGGTGGCGGCGCTGGGCATGGGCTACGCCGATGGCTATCCCTGGTCCTTGGCCGGTAAAGGTCAGGTGATGATCGGCGGCCATGTCGCCCCGCTGATCGGCCGGGTATCGATGGACCTGCTGACGGCCGATGTGACCGGCATTCCCGCCCCCCTGTTACAGGTTGGCGGCTGGGTGGATGTCATCGGCCCGCACCGCGACCTGGATCAGGTCGCACGCGAGGCCGGCACCATCGGCTACGAGGTGCTGACCCGCCTGGGTTCACGCTATCACCGGGTCTATCTGGGGTAGCGGCGGTCTGGTTCAGATGGAAGCACTCTCCTCGTCCGTCATCCCCCCTCACGCGGTCACGGACACGCTCGTTTCCGTGCTGACCATCGCGATGGCGATGGTTTCCGTCTGGGTATAGGTGTAGGTCACCTGCGCGGCCGTCGCCGTTGCCCCGCCCCCATCGGCGCCGGCCGCCGCGGCCCCACCCGGATCCTGCGCCTCCAATGTGCCGTTCAGGCTTTCCAGCGTGTCGCTGGCGGCCGCCAGATCGTCGCGGGACTGTTTCAGCAGTTCCTCCAGCTCCTTCTTCTCCTCCTCGCTCATCCACAGGCCGCTATCCTTGTTGGCTTCGGCCTGGGTCAGCAGGGTGCGGGCGCGGCCCGCCACGTCGCGGACCTCCTGCACATAGGATCGGGCAAAGGCGACGGGGACACCACCGGCCGTCATGCCGGGCTGTGGTTCGATGGGGGTGGCGGGGTCGGGTTTGCCGGCGGCGATGGCAGCGGCGCGTTCGGCCGGGCTGACATCCTTGCCATTGACCAGGCCCTTGGCCTCGTCCGCCAGGGATCGGGTCATGCTGGACGCCTCGCGCGCGATGCGGGCCAGCTTGGAACTGTTGCCCTTGGCGGCGGCCTCCCGCGCTTCGGATTCCAGTTCGCCCATGCGACGCTTGGATTGGTCCAGCTTTTCGGCGGCGGCACGGCGGTCCATCTCCGACCGGGCCTGATTCATATATTTGGAAAGCTCGTCCGCGCGGGCCGCACTTTTGACGGCATCGCTGAAGCCGTTGCTGCTGATGCCGGCGCTCATCAAGCGCTCATAGATTTCCTCGCGCGACCGGCCCTGGCCGGCCTTGCTGGTCTGCTTGAACCGCTCTTCCACCGCCTGATCGACATGGCGGTCGATCGTTTTCTTCAACGCCTGCGCGTTGGTGGCGCCGAAGAGCGAGTTCGCGTTTAGCGAAATCATGGGCTCCCCCCTATGCCGATCCTTTTGATCTGCACGAAGGGTAAGCCACTCGCGCGATACGGGCAAGCACGAAGCGTACCCGTCGCTAGGTTCGCCAATTTGATATGAATCTTAAGGGCACTTCAGGACGGGATTGGGGCGCATCGGCAAGGTATGGTAAGCCTGATTTTGTCGTCGCACAGACGCGACCCCACCTTCACGCCCGTTTCCATGCCTTGGAATGACAATGCCAATCTCTTCGGCAACGCTTGATCTGCTGCGCAATCTCTCCACCCGACCCGGCCATGACGAAGTCAAGGCCGGGTTCCGGCAATTGCTGGTGGATGCATTTGACGTAGACTTGTCTGCCGTCAGCTTCGAGCATCGGTTGCCGGAAATCCGCGGGCGGCTCGACGCGCTGATTGGCCGGACGGTACTGGAGGCAAAAAGCAACCTGGACCAGGAATGGCGGGATGTTGAACGCAGGATGCCCCAATATCTTGCCGACCGGGAACGGGAAGAAGGTGAACGCTATGTCGGGATCGCGTCCGACGGCCTGAAGTGGGTAGCCTGCGAGCAGAAGGATGGCGTCCTGGTCAGGGTGCGTGACATTACACTGAACCCGGACGCGCCGGAGCCATTCCTGGCTTGGCTGGACGGTGCCCTGGCGCTGAAATCCTCGCTGCCTCCCGATCCGCTGACGATCCGCGCGGAATTGGGGCAGGAGTCAGTCGCCTATTACCGCGCGCATCAGGAACTGATGGCACTCTGGCTCCGGCTGGCCCCGCAGCCGGCAGAGGCCCTGAAGCGGCAGCTCTGGGCCCAGTTGCTGAAGCAGGTCTATGGGCGGGAGATTGAATCCGACGGGCTGTGGATACAGCACACCTTTCTGGTGATTGTGGCCAAATGTATCGCGCTGGCCGTCATGCAGCTGCCGGAGGACGATCCAAGGCGCCTGCTGTCCGGTCAGGCCTTCGCCACGGCCGGCATTCAGGGTGCCGTGGAAAGCGACTTTTTCGACTGGGTGGTCGCGCACGAGGATGGCTGCATCCTGGTCCGCCGTATCATGAACCATGTCCGCCGCTTCCGCCTGTCGGAGGTGGAATGCGACGTGCTGAAAGTCCTTTATGAATCGCTGATCGACCGGGAGGAACGGCACGGGCTGGGCGAATATTACACGCCCGACTGGCTGGCCGCCAAGGTCGTGCGCCGGGCGGTTGATCGTCCCCTTGAACAGCGCGTGCTGGACCCCGGCTGTGGGTCCGGGACCTTCCTGTTCCATGCCGTGCGCAACTTCCTGGCGGAGGCGCGCGAAGCCGGGATGGAACCGGGCCGTCAGGCGCAGGAAGCGGCCGCGCATGTGGCGGGCACGGATATCCACCCCGTTGCCGTCATCATCGCGCGCGTCACCTATCTTCTGGCCCTGGCGCCGGCCTTGACCAGCCGGCAGGGCAGCTTCTCCATCCCCGTCTATCTGGGCGATGCGATGCAACTGTCCATTTCCGAATTGATGGGCGGCAAGGAATTGACCATCCGCGTCCCGCCGCCCCCGGCCGGCGATGGGCGCAGCGGTGAGAAGAATGCGGAAGGTCGTGAACAGCTCGACTTTCCCGACACCTTCTGCCGCGACCCCGCCCTGTTCGACAAGGCCATTGAGCGCATGCGGACGGGGTCCGAAGCCGGCATGACCCGCGATCAGATCGAAAAGGCGCTGTATCGCATCACCGAACAGCATTATCGCGCCGATGTCACGGTGGAGCAGGAACACGCAATCCGCGACCTGGGCAAGACCTATGTCACCTTCGACCGGCTGCGCCGTGAAGGCCGCGACACCGTCTGGGCCTATGTGGCCCGCAACCTGTCCCGTCCCCTTGCCTTTTCCGCCGGGGGCGGCTGGGCCCATGTGCTGGTCGGAAATCCGCCCTGGGTTGCCTATCGGCATATGAGTCCCGACCTGCAAAAGCGGTTCAAGGAACTGGCGCAGGGTGAATGGGTCTATGTGGGGGGCAAGTTCGCCACCCAGAACGATCTTTGCGCCCTGTTCGCCGTGCGGGCGGCCCATCTTTATCTGCGCTCCGGTGGGCGCATCGCCCTGGTCATGCCCATGGCCGTGCTGACGCGGGGGCAGTTTGAGGGGTTGCGCAGTGGGTCCTTCCAGTCTGTCCGCATTGCCTGGGACGAGGTCTGGACGATGAGCGACGATGTCACGCCCCTGTTCCCTGTGCCCTCCTGCGCCATTTTCGGGCGGCGGCGCGCGCTGCAATCATCCATGCCCGACACGGTCCGCGCCTATTCCGGCCGGCTGGCCCTGCGCGATGCCCCGGAAGCCATCGCCGACCGCCAATTGACCGTCATCGACAACGCCCGCGCCCAGGCGGTGGCGGAGTTCAAGGGGGGCTCGGTCTATCGCAAGGCGTTCAAGCAGGGGGCCATCCTGGTCCCGCGCATGCTCTGCCTTGTAGAGCGCAAGTCAATGGGCCGACTTGGCAGCAATCTCACGAGCCCCGCCATCATCAGCCGCCGCAGCAGCCAGGAAAAGGAGCCCTGGAAGTCCCTACCCGGTGTGGAAGGAAATGTGGAGGCGGAGTTCCTTCGCCCCGTGCTGCTGGGTGAAAGCATTTTGCCTTGGCGCGTCTGGAAGCCGTTCGAGGGCGTGATCCCCGTCAATGGCGATGGCGCTGTGCTGGACGCAGAAGGCGCCGCCAACCGCGGTTATGGTGCCCTTCACGATTGGCTGCGCAAAGTGGAGAATGTATGGAACGGCAGCCGCCCTTCCCCGATCAGCTTCACCGAGCAGATCGATTACTATGGGAAGCTCTCGGCGCAGTTTCCGCTACCCCCGCTTCGGGTGGTTTATGCAAAGGCGGGCACACTCCCCGCTGCTGCCCTATTGAGGGACAATGCGGCGGTGATTGACCATAAATTGTATTGGTCACCTCCGGCTGAAGAGCTGGAGAGTTTCTACCTTGCGTCCATTTTCAACAGTGAAACTGCACGCGGGCGGGCAGAGAAATATCAATCCAGAGGGCAATTTGGTGCCCGCGATTTTGATAAGGTCTTCTTTAATCTCCCCATTCCCCGCTTTGACGCCGGCATTGCACTCCACCATGATCTGGCCGAAGCCGGCAGGCAGGCGGAGGCCCTGGCCGCCAATGTCGAAATTCCCGAGGGGATGGCGTTCCAGCGGGCGCGCAAGCTGGTCCGCCAGGCGCTGGATGCGGCCGGCATCAATCAGGAGATCGACCGGCTGGTCGCCCGCCTGCTGGGCCCCGCGGATTGATGCCGCCAAAAGCAAACCGCCCGGCGGGTTTCCCCGCCGGGCGGCGCTTACTCTCACCAAGCCTTGGGCAAAGCTCAGTTCTTGGCCTTGTCCACCAGCTTGTTAGCGGAGATCCAGGGCATCATGGCGCGCAGCTTGCCGCCCACTTCCTCGATCTGGTGCTCGGCCTGGCGGCGGCGGGTGGCCTTGAAGGACGGGGTGCCGGCCTTGTTTTCCAGGATCCAGTCGCGGACGAAGCGGCCGGACTGGATGTCTTCCAGCACGCGCTTCATCTCGGCCTTGGTCTCGTCCGTGACGATGCGCGGACCGGTGACATAGTCACCATATTCGGCCGTGTTGGAGATGGAGTAGCGCATGTTGGCGATGCCGCCTTCGTAGATCAGGTCCACGATCAGCTTCACTTCATGCAGGCACTCGAAATAGGCCATCTCCGGAGCGTAGCCGGCTTCCACCAGCGTCTCGAAACCGGCCTGGATCAGGCGGGTCAGGCCGCCGCACAGCACGGCCTGCTCACCGAACAGGTCGGTTTCGCACTCTTCCTTGAAGGTGGTCTCGATGATGCCCGACCGGCCGCCGCCGACGGCGGAAGCATAGGACAGGGCGATGTCGAAGGCATTGCCGGACGCGTTCTGGTGGACGGCCACCAGGCAGGGGACGCCGCCGCCCTTCTTGTACTCGCCGCGCACCGTGTGGCCGGGGCCCTTCGGCGCGATCATGAACACGTCGATATCGGCCTTGGGCTCGATCAGACGGAAATGCACGTTCAGGCCGTGGGCGAAGGCAACGGCGGCGCCGTTCTTCAGGTTCGGGCCGATCTCGTTATTGTACAGGTCGGCCTGCAGCTCGTCCGGCGTCAGGATCATGATGACGTCGGCATAGGCGGCGGCTTCGGCCGGGGTCAGGACCTTGAAGCCGGCGGCCTCGGCCTTGGCGCGGGTGGCGGAACCGGCCTTCAGCGCGATGGTCACGTCCGTCACGCCGCTGTCGCGCAGATTCTGGGCATGGGCGTGACCCTGGCTGCCATAGCCGACAATGGCGACCTTCTTGCCCTTGATCAGGTTCACGTCGGCGTCGCGATCGTAATAGACGCGCATGGGAATGTTCCTTCGTTCTGCTCTGCTGTTGTCGTAACCGGCCCCGGTATGGGGCCGGCGGTCATTGTATGGATCCGTCGGAGCCATACACCGTGGCAGTGTATGGACCAAGCGTATGGATCAGAAGGTCGAGGGGCCACGCGACAGGGCGGCAGCCCCGGTGCGGCTGATATCGACCTCGCCCAGCTGCTCCATCAGATCGATGAAGCGGTCCAGGTCCTCGGCAGTGCCGGTGACCTCGAACACGAAGCTGGAAATGGTGGCATCGACGACGCGGGCCTTGAACACATCGGCGATGCGCAAGGACTCCACCCGCTTCTCCCCCGTGGCGACAACCTTGACCAGCGCCATTTCCCGTTCGATGAACGGGCCGGCAAGCGTCAGGTCCTTCACCTTGTGCACCGGCACCAGCCGGTCCAGCTGCACCTTGATCTGTTCGATGATCATGGGCGTGCCAGAGGTGACGACGGTGATGCGCGACAGATTCTCCGACGCGTTGGTCTCCGCCACCGTCAGGCTTTCGATATTGTAGCCGCGGCCGGAGAACAGGCCGATGACACGCGCCAGCACGCCCGGCTCGTTATCGACGAGCACCGATATCGTGTGGCGGCGGATGTTGCTTGGTTGGGTGGTCACGGGGAAAAGCTCCCAAAAAAATCTTGTCAGGTCGGCGGAAGGGCGAAAGGTCGGTGCCGGGTCAGACCAGCACCATCCCTTCCTCCGGCGTGGCGTCGGACACCCGCTCCTCCGGACCCAGCAGCATTTCATTGTGCGCCTTGCCGCCCGGGATCATGGGGAAGCAGTTTTCCTTCTGGTCGACGCACATATCGACGATGACGGCGCGCGGGGTGGCGATCATCTCGGCGATGACATCGTCCACTTCGCTCACCTTGGTGGCGCGCAGGCCCACGCCGCCAAAGGCATCGGCCAGCTTCACGAAGTCGGGCAGCGCTTCGGAATAGCTTTCCGAATAGCGCGAGCCATGCAGCAGTTCCTGCCACTGCCGGACCATGCCCATCCACTGATTGTTCAGGATGAAGACCTTGACCGGGAGGCGATATTGCAGGGCCGTGGACATTTCCTGAATATTCATCTGGATCGACGCCTCACCGGCCACGTCGATGCAGAGCGCGCCGGGATTGGCGATCTGCGCGCCAATGGCGGCCGGCAGGCCGTAACCCATGGTGCCCAGCCCGCCCGAAGTCAGCCAGCGGTTGGGCTTGTTGAAGGGCAGGAACTGTGCGGCCCACATCTGATGCTGGCCCACTTCGGTGCTGATGAACACATCGTCGCGGCCCTGGATGGCGGCGCGCAGCCGTTCCAGCGCATATTGCGGCTTGATGACCTTGTCCGTCTTCTCATACCGCAGGCAATCCTTGGACCGCCAGACGGCGATCTGGTCCCACCAGACCTTCAGCGCCGCCTGATCGGCCCGCTTGTTGCGCGCCTTCCAGATGCGGATCATGTCTTCCAGGACATAGGCGGCATCGCCGACGATGGGCAAGTCGACCCGGACATTCTTATTGATGTTCGACGGATCGATATCGATATGGATCTTCTTCGATCCGGGGCTGAATTCACTGATCTTGCCGGTGACGCGGTCATCGAAGCGGGCGCCGACGCAGACCATCAGGTCGCAGCCATGCATCGCCAGATTAGCTTCGTAGGTGCCGTGCATGCCCAGCATGCCCAGCCATTGCTGGTCATGCGCGGGATAGGCGCCCAGGCCCATCAGGGTGGTGGTGCAGGGATAGCCGGTCATGCGCACCAGTTGCGTCAGCAACTGGCTGGCCACGGGGCCGGAATTGATGACGCCGCCGCCGACATAGAAGATGGGGCGCTTGGCATTAGCCAGCAGTTCCACCGCCTCCTCCACCTTGTTCAGGTCGGGCTTGATCTGCGGGCGATAGGATTTGGGCTGGCTTTCGCCCGGCGTGCGATAGACGCCGTCGGCGAACTGCACATCCTTGGGGATGTCGATAACGACGGGGCCCGGACGGCCATTCTTGGCCACATAGAACGCCTCGTGCAGCGTACGGGCCAGATTATTGACGTCCTTGACCAGATAATTGTGCTTGGTCGCGGGCCGCGTGATGCCGGTCGTGTCGCATTCCTGGAACGCGTCATTGCCGATCAGGTGCGTGGGCACCTGACCCGTCAGGCAGACGATGGGAATGCTGTCCATCAGCGCATCGACCAGGCCGGTGACGGCATTGGTGGCGCCGGGGCCGGACGTGACCAGCACGACGCCGACCTTGCCGGACGAGCGGGCATAGCCTTCCGCCGCGTGAACGGCGGCCTGTTCGTGGCGAACCAGGATGTGCTTGATCTGGTTCTGCTTGAACAGCGCGTCATAGATGGGTAGTACCGCCCCGCCCGGATAGCCGAAGATCGTGTCGACACCCTGGTCCCGAAGGGCCTTGATGACGATTTCCGCACCGGAGAGGATGGTTCCCGAAGACATGGCAGACGCTTTCAGACAGTTCCAACTGGGTTGAAAAACGCCGCCTCTCGCAGGGGCGAAGGGCGACGTGGCGGCACCCTAGACGGAACCGGAAAGATGGTCAACCCATTTCAGCAATGTTCTTAGTCATGCCTGTCATGATCTGGTCATAAAATTTCGCGAACACCCCTTCAGATGCAAGTTCCGTCGAATCCAACCGCACTGCGGCAGGCATCTGGTTGCGGAACCAGGTCAGTTGCCGCTTGGCATAGTTGCGGGTCAATTGCTGGGCCCTGGTGATGGCCGTTTCCCGATCCAGCGAACCGTCCAGCATGGCGGCAATCTCCGGCACGCCCAGCGCCTTCATGGCCGGCAGGGCGGGATCGAGCCCCTGCGCCATCAGCGCCGCCACCTCCGCCTCCGCCCCCTGATCCAGCATGATCAGGAACCGCCGGTCGCATTGGGCATAAAGCCGGGGGCGCGGCGGTTCCACCACCAGGGTCGTGAAGGACAGGTGTGTGGGCACGTCCGTGGGCGGGTCCGCCTGCCAGTCGCTGATCGACCGGCCCGTGGCCTGGATCACCTCCCAGGCACGGATCAGGCGCTGGCTGTCGGTCGGGTGCAGGCGCGCGGCCGTCACGGGGTCGATTTCGGCCAGACGGGCATGCAGGGCCGGGCTGCCGATCGCCGCCTGAAGGTCCATGGCGGCCTGACGCATATCGGCCGGAATGTCGGGAATGTCGGACAGGCCCTGCATCAGGGAGCGCAGGTAAAGCCCCGTGCCCCCCACCACGATGGGCAGGCGGCCTTCCGCATGCGCCCGGTCGATTTCCGCCAGGGCCAGCTCACGCCAGCGCGCCGCACTCATCCGTACCGACGCGGGCACGACACCATATAGAGTGTGTGGCGCTTCGGCCTCGTCCGCCGCCGACGGGCGGGCGGTGACGACGCGCAGGTCGGCATAGACCTGCATGCTGTCGGCATTGATCACCACCCCACCGGCACGCTTCGCCCAAGACAGCGCCAGCCCGGACTTGCCGGACGCGGTGGGGCCGCCGATGACCAGCACAGGGCGGGGATGGAGGGGGGCCGATGCGGCGTTGTGTGAAATCATGGTGCGGTGTTAGCCCCTGATCCGGGGTTTCGCAAGCGGACGATCGGCCGGACCTGCCCTGCGGCATGGATAGAATCCCGGCTTTACGCCACCCTGCGCGTTGGCTATAGCTACCGCACTTCAAGGGCCCGTTCGCGGCTCGGAAATTTTCCCTGGCGCGGTGTTTTCAACGCGGTCGAGGTGACCAGCGGCATCGCGCAATGGGTATCCCCGAATGGAAAAACCTGTCCTGCGCCCCGATTGCACGCGGTGCGCCGCCTTGTGCTGCATTGCCCTGGCCTTTGACCGATCCGACCGGTTTGCGATCGACAAACCAGCCCAGCAGCCGTGCCCCAATCTGGACACCTGCGGCACCTGTACCATCCACGCGACCCGGGTCGAAGAAGGCTATCAGGGATGCCTGGATTTCGACTGTTTTGGCGCGGGGCAGCGCGTCACGCAGGCCTTTTTCGGCGGCCGTAGCTGGGCCGATGATCCGTCGCTGATCGCGCCCATGTCGCAGGCCTTCGTCATCGCGCTGCAGGCCCATGACTGCTTGATCCTGCTGGATCAGGCAGAAAAGCTGGACCTTGCCCCGACAGATCGGCACAGGGCGCAACAGTTGGGCGCCGCCGTCGCCGCCGCCGGCGTTTCGGCGGAATTGCTTCAACCCCTGCGGCAGGAAACGCTGGCCTTTTTGCAGACGCTTCGCGTCTATGTCGAGAAGGACCACCAGAAGCGTGGTCACAGGTCACATCCCCAGCCCACCGACAGTGGGCCCGGATAACACGGGTGTCGACCCGGACCTATTCCAGCCAGATTTCAAGGTCATCGTCGCGCAGACGGCCGCTGATGTCATATTCGCCGGGTAGCGCGGATCGCTGGCTCTGTTCCAGGCCGATGCAGTTGACCGCCCAGCAGGAAGTCTGCATCCACCCTGGCCGGTTCTCATAGATCGAACCGGGGGCGCCGCTGTCATCGAAGGTGATGCGCAGCCATTGCATCAGACAGTTGGCCTCGCCTTCCCCCTTGCGGACCCGCACACGGGCGGTCGGCCCCGGCCATCTGGACGCGTCCGCCAGATCGAAGTCGAACAGCACAGCCGTGTCGGAGCGGAGTTCCAACCCGTCCTGGGGCAGGGTCAACAGCCGTTCGCGCCGGATGGCGGGGTCGAAGGCAGACAGGTCGAAACCGGACACGTCCCGCAGCGACCCTTCCACCCGGCGCGGATGCCAGCCCAACGCGACGATGGCCGCCACCCGACCGGGGATGACCCGGCCACCGGGGGTCAGAAGCCTGGACATGACGTCGCGATAGACGGGCAGCAATTTCTGCCCCAGCACCTTGTTGCTGATGATCTCCGACACGACGACATCCGCCGGGCGCGGCAAATCGTGCGTCAGCAACAAGGCATCGGAATGTTTCCCCACCACCCTGACGACATCATCCAGGGCATTGGCACGCACGACCCGGCGGGCCAGGGCGGCCGTCATCGGATTCATCTCGACAGCCGTCACCAGCCCGGCACCGGCCCGGGCCGCCATCATCGCCAGAAGGCCGGACCCCGTGCCGATATCCAGGACATGGTCACCGGGACGCACCGCCCGACGCAGTGCCGCGTCATAGGCATCGTTACGGGCGTGATCGCGCAGCAGCGCGCCATGGAACGGCGGCACCGTACCCGACAGGGCGGTGCGGACCCATCCGGCCTCTCGCCCGCCGATGGCCGGGTCGGACAGGATGGACATGCCCTTGTCCAACGCTTCTTCCACACGCCCCTTGTCTGACAGGAAGCGGACAAGCATCGCTTGCTGCCTGCGCGAAAGCGTCTCTGCCGAATCCACCATTTCAGGCTGCCCCATTCCGCCGGATCGCCGACCCAGATTTCCAAGGCGCAGTGGAGCCGCCGACGACATTGGCGGGGTAGAGATTTGACGGGTCCGGGGTGGCGGAGAGTTGGCTCATGAACGGGTGTTAGCCCCTGATCCGGGGTTTCGCAAGTGGACGATCAGCCGAACTCCGCCAGAAAGGTGCGGGCGGTGATGACCCTTGTGCGACCGTAGTGGGTCTCGACGAAATCACGGCTGTTGCCAGTAGGGCCGCCCGACAAGGAGAACTTTCTTATCCAAAATGGATTTTAAACGGGCGGACGCAGCAGCGCGCGTTTCCCGCCTTGCATCTGCGTCTTTACCGGCCTCCCGGGCAAGGATGATAGCCATGACGACATCTCCATTTCCATGCAGGGTATATTATTTCGGTTCCGAGTTTGCGCAAAGCAGACGATGTCCCTGGACTTGGACCCAAGGGGCGCTACAATTCCGCAAGATACGGAATTTACGGAGAGCCCCATGGTTGCCGTCACCGCCACCGAGTTTGCCAAGAATTTCGGCCGGTACAAGGAAGAGGCGCAGCGGGAGCCGGTCGCCATCACCAGCCATGGCCGCACCAGCGGCTATTTCATGTCGGCCCCAGCCTTTGACGAATATCAGCGGCTGAAGGCACAGGCCGCCCGCAAGGCCTACCTTATCGAGGAACTGCCGGACGAGATCGTGGACGCCATCGGACAGGCCCAGATGGACCCGGCCCATGCCCATCTTGACCGTTTGCTGGACGAGTAAGGCCGGATGGCGCTGCCCAAGCCGGAGAACGGTCTTGTCATCTGTTATTCCTATCTGTGGCGGCACGAGGCGGTCACGGGATTAACGGAGGGGCGCAAGAACCGGCCCGCTGCCATACTGCTTTGCGTGCAGCCACAGGGAAGTTCCGCCCCCCAGGTGACGGTCGCCCCCATCACGCATCGGCCACCAGCCGATCCGGACATTTGTGTCGAGATACCCGCCGCCGTTAAGGCACATCTGGGGTTGGACGGCGAAAAATCCTGGGTCGTGCTGACCGACCTGAATGTATTCAATTGGCCGGGTTTCGATCTTCATCCAATACCGGGCGATCCGGGGCGTTTCGCCTATGGTCACCTTCCGCCGGGCTTCTACCGCCGGCTGATTGAACGGTTCCTGCAATTGCGGCAGGAACGGAAGGTCCGTATCCAACCCCGCGTCGATTGAGCATCCCCGCCCCCCGCCGCACCCCATTGCGCTCCGCTCCCGCAGCGGCGATAAGGGCGGCAATCGACCACCGCTTTGGACGGGAACTCCCCATGCTGCGCCAAGTCCTGACCCTGATCGCCAATCCGGCGGCCCCCGCCCTGGATGATGCCATCGCCAAGACGGCACGCACGGCGCTGGCCGATCTGGGGGCGGAGACGGCGCCGGCCGACTGGCTGGCCCGGGGCATCGCCGCCGATATCGGCTTCAATGGCTTGAACGATGATCAGGCGCAGGCGGCCGTGGCCAAGGCGCTGGCGGGGCTGCCCGTGGATATCGTAGCGCAAGGGGTGGAGGGGCGGCGCAAGTCGGTGCTGGTCGCCGACATGGAATCCACCATCATCCAGCAGGAAATGCTGGACGAGTTGGGCGACCTGATCGGCGCGCGGGAGCGGATCGCCGCCATCACCCACCGCGCCATGAATGGCGAGATCGACTTCAAGGGCGCGCTGCGCGAGCGAGTGTCGCTGCTGGCCGGGCTGGAAGCATCGGTTTTGACCGACATGATCGGCCGCATCACCTATATGCCCGGTGCCGCCACCCTGATCGCCACCCTGAAGAAGCATGGCGTCTATTGCGCGCTGGTGTCGGGCGGGTTCAAGACCTTCACCGCCCATGTCCGCGGCACCCTGGGCTTTGACGAGGATCAGGCCAACGACCTGACCGTGGCCGGCGGCAAGCTGGACGGCACGGTGCATGAGCCGATCCTGGACAAGGATGCCAAATATCAGGCCCTGATCCGCATCGCGGCGGCCAAGCGCGTGCCGGTCGCGTCCAGCATTACCGTCGGCGACGGGGCCAATGACCTGCCCATGCTGCTGGCGGCCGGCATCGGTGTCGCCTATCATGCCAAGCCCAGCGTCGCGGCCCAGGCCCGCGCCCGCATCGACAATGGCGACCTGACCGCCCTGCTCTATATCCAGGGATACAGGGCTGACGAAATCGTGGTGGTGTAATGCCGTCACCAGCCGCAGCATGGGGGCGTCATCCATGATGGAGCGCCGTCCCCATGCCCGCCTTCCCCATTGAGACCCTGCTTCTGTTCATGGCTGCCGCTCTGGCGCTGAACCTGACCCCAGGCCCCGACATGCTGTTCTGTCTGGGCAGCGGGGCGCATCGCGGGCCGAAGGCAGGGGTGGCGGCGTCGCTGGGGGTGGCGGCCGGGGCCATGGTCCATACGGCGGCCGCCGCCTTCGGACTGGCGGGGCTGCTGATGGCATCGCCGCTGCTGTTCGAGATCGTGCGCTGGACGGGCGCCGCCTATCTGGTCTGGCTGGCCTGGAACACCTATCGCGCCGCCCCACCCGTGGCCGATGGCACGGCGGTGACGCAGAATGACATCACCCGCATCTTCCTGCGCGGCGCCGTCACCAATATCCTGAACCCCAAGGTCGCCATCTTCTTCCTGGCCTTCCTGCCGCAATTCATCGATCCGGCGCGGGGGTCGGTGGTGGTGCAGGCCCTGGTGCTGGGCACGATGATGAACATTTCCGGCACCATCGTGAATGGGCTGGTCGGCGCCGGGGCCGGGGGCTTGGGCCGCACCTTGGCCCGCAATCCGGCCGCCGCCAGGGTGCTGAACTACGCGTCGGGTACCGTGTTCCTGGGGCTGGCCGTCCGCCTGGGGCTGATGAGCCGGGCGTGAGGAAAAGCAGCGGGGATGCGGCCGGTCAGTAGACCAGCTCGTCCTCGCCCTTGCCGCTGGCGATGACGATTTCGCCGCGGGCGGCCATGTCCTTGGTCAGCTGCACCATGTACATCTGCGCCTCGTCCACATCGCGCAGGCGGACGGGGCCCATCGCACCCATGTCTTCGCGCATGATCTTGGCCGCACGTTCGGACATGTTGGTGAAGAACATGTCCTTCAGCGTGTCCGATGCCCCCTTCAGGGCCGTGGCCAGCTTCTGCTTGTCGACATTGCGCAGCAGGGTCTGGATGCCGCTGGGATCCAGCTTGGACAGATCCTCGAACGTGAACATCAGGGCGCGGATGCGCTCGGCGCTGTCGCGGTTGCGTTCTTCCAGGGCCGCGATGAAACGGCTTTCGGTATTGCGGTCGAAGCTGTTGAAGATTTCCGCCATCATCTCGTGCGCGTCGCGGCGGTTGGTGCGGGCCAGGTTCGACATGAATTCGGTGCGCAGCGTGCGCTCGATATCGTCGATAACCTCCTTCTGCACCGCCTCCATGCGCAGCATGCGCATGATGACTTCCATGGCGAAGCTTTCGGGCAGAAGCTGCAGCACGCGGCCGGCA
Organism: Niveispirillum sp. FG148; assembly: GCF_057809655.1. Classification (NCBI taxonomy): domain Bacteria; kingdom Pseudomonadati; phylum Pseudomonadota; class Alphaproteobacteria; order Rhodospirillales; family Azospirillaceae; genus Niveispirillum; species Niveispirillum sp. FG148. Next base: position 27,722 of record NZ_JBMDKJ010000023.1, on the reverse strand, counting down.
TGGTCGCCCTTGATCTTGGACATGATCACGGCGACGGTCTGCGGATATTCGTTCTTCAGATAGTTGGCCAGCACCTGCTCGTTCACATTGGTCAGCTTGTCCCACATGGTGCGACCGGCGGGACCACGGATTTCCTCCATGATCTGGTCGACCTTGTCCTTGGGCAGGACCTTGGTCAGCAGGCGTTCGGTGCTGTCGAACGAACCGACCAGAGAGCCGGTGGAACTGATCTGCTCGGCAAATTCCACGAACAGGCGTTCAACCAGATTGGAACTGACCGAGCCCAGATTGGCCATGGTCTGGGACAGTTCCTTGATCTCGTCATCGCCCATCAGGGAGAACAGCTTGGAGGCGATTTCCTCCCCCAGCGCAAGCATCAGGATCGCGGCCTTTTCAGGACCGGTCAGACCGCGATAATCCTCACGAACGCGCATCGCCATGGCGACAACTCCCAACCTGCGGCAACCGGCCAGTTGGGGCCGGACAGGACACTGCGCGCGAATCTAGCACAGCACGGACTCCAGGTGAATCCGTCAAAAGCAGCAGGCACCGGATGATTTTGGCAGGGTCAGGGTCCGCCTGCCCGCTCCCGCCGCGTCTTTTCCCACTGGATTTCATCATCACCGGGCACAATCGGGGAACCGGGCAGTTCCTCCTTCATGCCGGGACAGTCGCGATCCCCGTCGCTGGCGCGGCCCGCCAGATAGCCGACGGTGGAGCCCACGCCGGCACCGGCCGCGGCCTTGCCCGCCTTGGTCAGGCCGCTGTCATCCTTGTCGCTGGCAAACAGCCCGGCCACAATGCCCAGCGCCGCCCCCAGCCATGTCCCCGTTTCGGCGCCTGACCGGCTGCGCCCCGTGCAGGGCGGCGGCAGGGCGGCGCGGGCCCGTTCATCCGCATCATCGATCGACACGGCCTGACCCGGCAGCGGCTCCCCCGCGGGCAGCGGCTTGAAGGTATTGGCTGGCGCGGCGGGGGCCGGCGACGCCTCCTGTGCCATGGCCGGCGTCAGGACCAGCAGCGCCGACAGCAGCCCCGGAACCAGTGCCTTACGCATCGATCAGCGCCGCCCGTCCCAGAACTGCGTCGGCGCCGACACCGACGGGACACCCGCGATGTTCCCGCCATAAAGATGGCGCAGGAAACTTTCATTATAGTTCAGGCGCGGGGTGGCCGCGGTATAGCCGTAGGGCGTGTAATAGCTGCGGTTGTTGGAAAAGAACGGCTCGGCGTCATAGCCGATCTGGCCGTCGCCCAGAAGCTGGTTGGAACGGCGGGCGCCATAACCGTCGGCGAAGACCGGCAGATTGCCACCGCTGACCGACATGCTGAAGCCGGTGGCGGGGGCACCGCCACCGCTCTCGATCCCGCCAGCAAGCGCCAGGGCCGCCGCCGCGGCATTGTCGCCGGGGCGGGCATAGGACTGGGCCGCCGCGCGTTCGCCGGGGGTCAGGTCGCGGGTGATGGGCTTGAAACCATTGACCGGCTTGCCGGAATCCGCCGCCAGGACCGGCGTCGCCAGCAGGGGCGCGGCCAGCAACAGGGCCAGACCGGCCGAACGGGTGCGGCGGGCGTTCACTTCGCGCATCAGGTCATCTCCACTACCGGCGGCCATGCCGCATACAGGCAGGATCGGGCCACCATCGGTGCCCGTGTCATCCCTGCTAAGGTCGTGCCTGGCAACCCGCCCGTCAAGACCCCAGATGGATATCAACGCACAATCTCCCAACTGCCGTCCGGCTGACGGCAGGCCGTGCCGTAGACGGACTGGGTGCGGCCGCCGATCTCTGCCACGCTGTTATATTCCCGGCAGTAACGGCCTTCCTCTGCCTCCCAGGTGCGGGTGGGGGTCAGGCTGTAGCGGGCGCCGATATCGGGATTGTCCCAGACCACGGCCTGGCCCGTGGGTGCGCGTTCGAAGGTCTGCACGACGCAGCCGTGATCCGCGTAGGATTGCGGGCCGGACAGGCTGCTGCCGATGGCCGCGCCGATCAGGACACCGCCCAGCGTGGCCGCCACCTGGCCGCGCCCGTCGCCGATGGTGGAACCCGCCAGACCACCCGCCACGGCGCCCAGCAGGGTTCCGGCGTTGCTGCCCACCATCCGGCGGTCGCAGCGACCGCGGTCGATCCCGACATCCAGGGCATAGAAATCCGGCAGGCGGCGCCAGCGGTCGCCATAATGGCCATGCCAATATTGGGGCTGCACAACGTGGTAATGCACCACCGGCGGCGGGGCCGGCCGGTAATAGACCGGGGGCGGCGGGGCCGGCCGATAATAGATCGGAGGGGGCGGGCGGTAATAGATCGGCGGCGGCGGCGGCGGGCCCGGGCGATAGTGATCATGATGATGGAAGTCGCGACCCCGGTCGCGGTCATTCCAGTCGCGCCCCCGGTCCTCATGGCCATGACGGTCACCATCACGGTCCCGGCCGCGCCCGCCGCGATCATCCTCACGGTGCTGATGCCGATCACCATCACGATCGCCCCAGTCGGCCAGGGCAGCCCCGGTGGTGGTCAGGGCCAGAAGGGCCGCCGTGGCGGCCGCGAGCGGCAGGTGATTGCGCATGATCTCATCATATCCGGTCTTCGGGCCCGTAAGCCCGCTACCCTTGCACGCTGGGCGCCGATCGCGGCCGGATTGGGGCGGGGGCGGGGCATTGTGCGGACGGGACCGGGGGGAACTGGCGACGCGCTTTGCGCCCGTGCTAGGGTGCGCGCCATTGACCCCAGGCCTGCCCGTTGCCCGTTCGAGAACCCATGCTGGAATGCCTTTACCATGGCTTGACCCGCCTTGCCGGCCCGGCCGTGACGCGCCTGCTGGACCAGCGGGCCGCACGCGGGAAGGAGGACCCGGCGCGTCGGCATGAACGGCTGGGCCGCCCGCAACGGCCCCGGCCGCCCGGGCGGCTGGCCTGGATCCATGCGGCGTCGGTGGGGGAATCACTGGCCGTGCTGCCATTGGTCGACCGGCTGCTGGCGGGCGATGCGGGGCTGTCCGTCATGGTCACCACGGGCACCGTCACCTCGGCCGAGCTGATGGCGAAGCGACTGCCGGCCACACGCGCCTTCCATCAATATGTGCCGGTCGACCTGCCCGGTGCCGTGGCCGGATTCCTGGACCATTGGCGACCCGATCTGGTGTTGTGGATCGAGTCCGAATTCTGGCCCAACCTGCTGGGCGCCATCCGGCGGCGGGCCATCCCCTGTGCCCTGGTCAATGCCCGCCTGTCCGGGAAGAGTTTCGCCAACTGGCGCCGCGCGCCCGGCACGGCCCGGCGGCTGCTGTCCGTCTTCCGCCTTGCGCTGGCGCAGACGGCAGCGGCGGCCGACAGGCTGCGCACGCTGGGCATCGGCGACAGCCGCGCCATCGGCAATCTGAAATATGCCAGCAGCCCCCTGCCCGCCGCCCCGGACAGCCTGGCTGCCCTGTCGGCCGCCATCGGCCCCCGCCCGGTCTGGTGCTTTGCCAGCACCCATCCGGGGGAGGAGGCAATGGCGATCGCGGCCCATGGCGCCGTGATGGAGCGGGTGCCGGGTGCTCTGCTGCTGCTGGTCCCGCGCCACCCCAGCCGGGGGGCGGAGGTGGCGGACCTGCTGACGCAATCCCGCCTGGCCTTCACACGGCGCAGCCTGGGCGCCCTGCCCGCGGCGGGCGACGCGGCCTATCTGGTGGATACGCTGGGGGAGATGGGGCTGGTCTTCCGCACCGCGCCGGTCACGGTCATGGGCGGGTCCTTCGCCCCCGTCGGCGGGCACAATCCCATCGAGCCGGCCTTGCTGGACAGCGCCGTCATCCATGGTCCCCACATGGTCAATTTCGCCGAGATCCAGGCCGCCATGGAGGCGGCGGGCGGGTTGCTGCCCCTTGAAGGGCCGGCGGGCATCGGCGATGCCGTCGCCGGTCTGCTGACCGATCCTGACCGGCGCACGACGCAGACGGTCGCGGCGCGGGATGTGGCGCTGCGCAACGCCGGGGCGCTGGATGCCGTCATGGCGGCGCTGGCGCCGCTGCTGGCCGAAGCGGGGATCGGCTGATGCGGACGCCGGGCTTCTGGTACGCCAAGCGCGGGGCCGCGGCGGCAATGCTGTGGCCGCTGTCGCTGCTGTGGGGAACCGGGGCGGCCCTGCGGCACTGGCGGAGCATCCCCGTCAAGGTCCCCGTGCCCGTGCTGTGCGTCGGCAATCTGGTGGCTGGGGGGGCGGGCAAGACGCCTGTGGTGATGGACCTGGTCAGCCGGCTGCGGGCGCGTGGCGTGGTGGCAGCGTCGCTGTCGCGCGGGCATGGCGGGCGGCTGGCCGGGCCCCTGCCCGTCGACCCCGTCCGCCACACCGCGCGGGAGGTGGGGGACGAGCCGCTGCTGCTGTCGCGCCACCACCCGGCCTGGATCGGGCGGGACCGCGTCGCTGCGGCCAGCGCCATGGCCGCAGCGGGAGTTCAGGCCATCATCCTGGATGACGGGTTCCAGAACCCGGCCTTGCGCAAGGACCTGTCGCTGATCGTCGTGGATGGGCGGGACGGGTTCGGCAACGGGCTGGTCATGCCGGCCGGCCCTTTGCGTGAACCCGTCGCAGACGGGCTGGCGCGGGCATCGGCGATCGTGGTGATGGGCGAAGGGCCGGGACTGGCGGCCGCACGGGCGGTGCCGGGGGGGCTGCCCGTGCTGACGGCGCAGCTGGTACCGGACGCGGCGGCCGCTGCAAGGCTGTGCGGACGGCGGGTCCTGGGTTTCGCTGGCATCGGCAAGCCCGCCAAGTTCTTCGCCACGCTGCGCGCCGTCGGGGCGCAGGTGGTGGCGGAAAGGGGGTTCGCCGACCATCACCCCTATCGCCCGGCCGATCTGGACGGGCTTGCCCGGCAGGCGATGGCGGCGGATGCACTATTGGTGACGACGGAGAAGGATGCCATGCGCCTGCCCCCGAACTGGGCGGACAAGGTCGACACGTTGCCCGTGACCCTGTACTGGGACGATCCGACCGGGATCGAGGCCCTGCTGGACCGGTTGATGGAGGAAGGCCATGGCCAACCATAGCCGCCTGCGCCGCAGGCTGGACCGGCTGTTTCTGTACCGGCTGCAGGCCGTGGCCGTCTGGATTTTCATCAAGATCATGCGGCGGCTGTCGCCGGAAAAGGCATCCGACCTGGGCGGTGGCTTGCTGCGCCGGCTGGGACCGCATTTGTCGCGCACACGCCGCATGCGCCGCGACATTGAACGCGCCCTGCCGGAGCTGGAGCCGGCGCGCGTCGATGCCATCATCAGCCAGGCCTGGGACAATCTGGGCCGCACCTTCGCCGAATATGTGCATCTGGATCGCATTGCGGCGAATTTCGACCGGCATGTGGAAATGGTGGGGGCCGAACATCTGCAGGCCCTGGCCAATGACGGGCGGCCCGGGATCGTTTTCACGGGCCATTTCGCCAATTGGGAATTGTGCGCCATGGCGTCGGCCCGGTTCGGGCTGGACCTGACCTATGTCTTCCGCAAGCCCAATAATCCCTATGTCGCGGAGATGCTGGCCCGCGCCCGCACGCCACTGGGCGGGACCATGGTGCCCAAGGGACGGGAAGCCGCGCGCGGGTTGATGGCCGCCATCCGGACCGGCGGTCACGTGGGGCTTCTGGTCGACCAGAAGCTGAACGAAGGACCCGCCGTCCCCTTCCTGGGGCGGGAGGCGCGGACGGGCACGGTGCTGGCCGATCTGGCCCTGCGCTATGACGCGCCGGCCGTGCCCATCCGCGTTGTCCGCCTGGGCCCTGCCCGCTTCCGTGTCACGGCCCTGCCGCCTTTGGCCCTGGCGCGGACGGGTGACATCAAGGCCGACACGCTGGCTGCCATGCGTCAGGTCAACGCCCTGCTGGGCGACTGGGTGCGCGACGATCCGGGCCAATGGATGTGGCAGCACCGCCGCTGGCCGGATTGACGGTCCGCACGATAAGAGCGCATGTCCGGTTGACCGGAAACAGCGCTAAACATGCAGCCGCGTCGGAAGGCGCACCGTGATGGTGGTGCCCTTGCCGGGCTCGCTTTCGATGGTCAGCGTGCCGCCATGCAGCTCGACCAGCGACCGCGCCACAGGCAGCCCCAGGCCCGTTCCCTCCCCCGCACGCGAAACATGGGAATGGACCTGCCGGAACGGCTCCAGGGCCAGCGCCACCTCGGTTTCATTCATGCCACAGCCGGTATCGGCCACGCTCAGGATGATGAACCGCTCCGTCCCGTCCGGGGCGCCATCCTCCTCCTGATCGACACTGACCGTCACGGTACCGCCGGGGGGCGTATATTTGACGGCATTGTTGATCAGGTTCAGCAGCACCTGACGCAGCTTCATTCCATCGGCCCGCATATAGGGGGCCGGCTGGATGCCCCGCACTTCCAGGCTGATATCGGCCAGCTCGACACTGCCCCGCATCAACCGGGCGCATTCGGCGACCAGACGCTGCAGGTCGACGATGTCCAGGCTCAGTTCCATTTTCCCGGCCTCGATCTTGGCCAGGTCCAGGATATCGTTGATCAGGGCCAGCAGATGCAGTCCGGAATTGCGGATATCCTCGGCATATTCGGCATATTTGGCATTTCCCATGCTGCCATGGATGCGATGGACCATGACCTCTGCAAAGCCGATGATGGCGTTCAAGGGCGTGCGCAGCTCATGGCTGGCCACGGCCAGGAACTGCGACTTTGCTGTCGTCGCCTGTTCGGCTTCCGCGCGCGCGGCGCGCGCCGCGGCTTCGCTGGCCTCCAGCTTGCCGATATAGCCATTGACCAGCAGCACCAGGGCCAGCACCAGCACCGACCCCGACAGGCCCTGCAGGATGGCCTGATTGCGCTGCTGCCGATAGGGGCGCAGCGCGTGGTCGACATCCTGGCCCACCGACACCAGCAGCTGGGTGCCCGGCAGCAATTCATAGCTGGCGATGCGTTCGGTGCCGTCGATGGGGCTGACGGCGCGGATGATGCCATGTTCCTCCCCCTCCCTCGCAGCACCCAAGGCCGCCTGATTGGGGTAGGACTGGCCGACAATGCCCGGCGTGCTGGCACCACGGGCATAAACGGTGCCATCCAGGTCCATCAGGGTCGCCACCGCCTCCAGGTCCAGATCGACGGCACTGAAGAAGCCCGCGAAATATTCCGACAGCACGTCACCCACGACGACGGCGCGCAAGGTGCCGTCCGGTGCCTCCACGCGCACCCAGAAGGGCACCGACGACATCAGCGGCGTGCGGCCGATAATGGGCTTGCCGAAGCCCAGGCGGGGCGATCCCGGTGCGGTGGCCTGCCGGAAATAATCACTGTCCGACATGTCCAGCCCCACGGCCCCGGGGCGCGTGGCGTCAACGACAATGCCCTTGGCGTCCAGGATGCCGAAGAATTTCGACACGCGGTCCATGCCGGCCACGCGCCGGCGCATCACCTCCAGGTCGGCGGGATACCCCGCCTCCACCCGGTCGGACACTTCCTGCAGCAGCTGCTGCACCTGGCTCAGCGTACGGCTGACATGCTGGCCGAAGGCGCGGGTGAGATTGGCCGTATCCCGTTCGGCATCGTCCAGCGCATCGCGATAGGTCGTATGGATCTGCCAGCCGACGAGCATCCACAACCCGCACAGCACCATGGCCGACAGCAGGTTGATGCCGGTGCGGCCCAGCAGGGCCGGGACACGTCCCTTGCGGCGTGCCTCGTCTCGGGTCGTCTTTCCCATTGACGGTTGTATAGCACGAGCGTGCGTAATGGTCACGCCACGGCGATGGCATTAACCGTTCGGCCTGCGAACAAAATATCTCAGCGGCTGTCCAGTTTCAGCTCGATCCGCCGGTTCATGGCCAGCGCCGCCGGGCTGTTGCCGGGCTCCAGCGGCTGATATTCGCCAAAGCCTGTCGCCGCCAGCCGTTCCGGCGGCACGCCCATGCGGATCAGGAAATTGACGACGGAGATGGCGCGCGCCGTCGACAGTTCCCAGTTGCTGGCATAACGCCCGCCCTTGATCGGCACGATGTCGGTATGGCCGTCGACGCGCAGGATCCAGTTGATCTCCGGCGGCATGCGCCCGGCCAGGTCCAGCAAGGTCTTGGCAAGGCTGCCCATCTGCACCTGCCCCGCCTCCCCCAGTTCCGCCGAGCCGCTGTCGAACAGCACCTCGGACTGGAAGACGAAACGGTCGCCGACGATGCGCACATCATCGCGGTTGCCCAGGATTTCCCGCAGCCGGCCGAAGAATTCCGACCGGAAGCGCGCCAGTTCCGCCACCTTGCCGGCCAGCGCCGTGTTCAGACGCCGGCCCAGTTCGGCGATCTGCACTTCCTGTTCCCGCGCCTTGGCTTCCGATGCATCCAGGGTGGTGACAAGCTGCTGCAGCTGTTCGCGCAGGGCCGCGATCTGCTGGTTCAGCAGCGCCACCTCTGTGCGGGCAGCCGCACTGATCTTGCGCTCCTCTTCCAGCTGCCGGGTCAAGGTGGCCTGCCGGTCCTCCCCCGCGATGACGGCATCACCGGCCCCGCCCAGCGCGTCCAGCCGGCTTTGCAGCGCTTCCTTTTCGGCCAGGGTGGCGCGCAGCCGGTCGGTCAGCTGGCCCAGATCGGCCTGCAATTTGGCACTGTTGTCGCGTTCCATGGACAGCGCGCTGGCCAGTTGCGCGACCTGGCTGTTCAGGTCGGCCAGCTGCCGGTCGCGCCCCTGCAACGCCGTGGTCAGGTAGAATTGCCCGACGACGAAGACCATCAGCAGAAAGACGACGACCATGACCAGACTGGACAGCGCATCCACCCAGCCGGGCCAGATATCAACCTTTTCCCCCCGTGTGGACCGGCGGCGGACATAGGCCATGGATCAGCGCTCCGCGTCACCCAGCGCCGCGATGGTGCGGGCCAGGATCTTGATCTCGCTGCGCAGTTCCTGCGTGGACTGGGCGCGGCCCTGGCTGGTCTCCTCCAGGATGCGGGCAGCGTAGAGTTCCAGGTTGCGGATATGGGTGCGGGTGGCCTCGTCAATGCCCAGGCTGCCGCCGTTGGACAGACCCTCGGCCAGCTTGTCCAGGACCGGGCGCATCTGGGACGTCCCCTCCGCCAGACGCATCATCACCGACTGTTCGGTGCGCATCTGGTCCGTCAGGGTGGCGATGCGCTCGGTCAGCTGGGCCAGATGCTGGTTCTGGGCCTTGCGGCCTTCCTCCGCGCTGGCCATGGTGAATTGCAGCCGCTCGATATTCTCCGCCGTCTGTTCCAGCAGGGCCTGGATATAGACGGGCACGGACCCGCCGCCGCCCGACCCATCCCCCTCGCCCAGGGTTCCCGACGACAGGCGGGTGACGCCGGCCAGCCAATCCTCCAGCTCTGTATAGAAGCGGTTCTGGGCCTGGCCCGCCTGCAATTCCAGGAATCCCAGGACCAGCGATCCCGCCAGACCGAACAGGCTGGACGAAAAGGCCATGCCCATGCCCGACAGGGGGGCGGCCAGACCCGCCTGCAGGTTGGAGAACACGCCGGCCACATCGGCATTATCCAGGCTGAGGCCGCCGATGACGCCGCCGATCGACGACACGGTCTGCAACAGGCCCCAGAAGGTGCCCAGCAGGCCCAGGAAGATCAGCAGCCCGATCAGATATTTGGAAATCTCCCGCCCTTCATCCAGGCGCGTGCCCACCCCGTCCAGCAGCGACCGGCTGGCCACCGTCGACAGGGTGAAGCGGCCGCCCTGGCGTTCGCCCAGCATGCGGGCCATGGGCGCCAGCAGGCGCGGCGGCGGGCCACCGGCACGGTTGGCGTTGAACGCCTCCAGCCACGCCACCTCCGGCCCCAGCATGGTCACCTGGCGGAAGATGAACCAGATACCCAGCAGCAGGGTGAACAGGATCAGTCCGTTCAGCGCCGGATTGGCCAGGAAGGCCTGGACCAGGGCCGGCAGCAGGGCCGCCGCAATCGCCGCGACCGCCACCGTGAACAGGCCCATCCGCATCAGGAACCGGCGCGGCGGACTGGCCGGCGGGACGACCGGGGCAGGCGACGGTTCCGGGTGGTGGGGATGGTGGCCGGGGCGGCGGTCGGCGGACAGGCTGGTCATGGGCGGATCACCAGATCGACACGGTCGGAGGGCGGGGCGCCGGGGGCAGCGTCAGCGGCTGCGCTTTCCGCGAAGACCAGCAGACGCAACGGATCAATGCCCAGTTGCACCAGCCGGTCACGCAGCGCCCGGACCCGCAGCAGCGCGGTGCGCCGGCCGTCCGTCGGGCGGTCGGGCGGGGCCGACGCAAAGGCGCGCATGTCCAGCCGTTCGGTCGGGTGCGCCTTCAGCCGGGCGACGATATCGGCCAGGACGGCATCGGTGCCGGCCGGCAGAACCGCGGCGCCGGCCGCATAGACCAGGGTACTGCGCTCCCCCGTCAGCCGGGTCGGTTCCGACCCCGTGGCCGGGCCGGGCACACGCGCAGGCGGCAGTACGGTGACCGGTGCGGCGGGAATGTCACCCGGATCGGGGGCCGCGGGCAGCGGCGGTACCGTCAGGTCAGGCTTGGCCGGAACGGCGATGGGTGGGCGGGTGGCCGGCGGCTTGTCGATGGTCGGCAACGGCGCGATCACCGTCTGGGCCTGCGCCCCGGCCAGGGGCGGCAGCAGGGCCAGCGACAGCAACAGCAGGCGGGCAAGGGCGGGAAGTTTCGGCATCATCATGCCCGGTATCGAACCTCGCAATTATGGCCCCCCGATGTCACAGGCCTGCGGAAATCCGGGGAAACCGGTAGCGACGATAAAGGACAAATCCCCCGCCGGCCACCCCAGACACCTATTCGGCGCGGTCAATCGTGGGCAGCGGGGTGCCACCCGGCGTCACCTGTTCAGCCAACCGCGACGCCATCTCCAGCAGGCGTTGGCCGTCGGCCCCATCCTGGATGGCCTGACGCAGGCCCATGACGCCACCGGCCAGCGACAATTTATGCTGCTCAACCCGGAAATCGGCGCGCGCGCGCAGAATGGATTCCTGGGCGGCCAGCGCCTCCGCAGCGCTGCCCTTGAACATGGCCTGCACCGTTTCCACCAGCCTTTGCAGCACGGAATTGACCATGTTGGCGGAATAGCCGCCCAGCAGCGCCAGCAACGGCTTGCCCAGCGTCGGCGCCACATCCCCATCGCCACCCGGCACCACATTGCCGCCGGCCGCCCCCGTCCCGTCCAGCGGCACCAGCTGCGAAATCAGCAGGCCGGCAATGACCCCCAGCACGATGCGTATCCAGTAGGAGCTGTCCAGGCGCGGATCATAGGTGCCGGCCTGAATATAGCGGTAGGCCGTGGACAACGCGTTGAAACAGGCGCCCAGCCCCGCCGCGCTGATCAGGAAGGCCAGGACATGCAGCAGATGCTCCGAATCGATGGTGTAGATGTCCTGCCGGATGGTCACTGAATTGATATGTTCGGACAGCGACGCAACCAGGAAGCAGAGCAGGAAGAGCAGGGCCGCCGCCAGCAGGCGGCGGATATTGGGCAGGGGGCCAAAGCTGGACAAGAACCGGCCCGCATATTTGTCCTCGGCCAGCAGCAGGATGGTGCGCGGACTGGCCGGCGCCACCAGCGCCGCCAGTTGCGTGTGCAGCCGCGCAAGGTCGCTGATCGCCGGCGCCGGCCCCTGTTCCAGCAGCGACAGGCGGTTCAGAAGGTCGGCCGGCAGCGGAATGCCCGCGCCGAACGCATAATGCGTCATGGCCGTGACCTCGCGCAGCAGCAGCGACACAATCTCCCCACCCGTCGCGGCCACCGGGCCGCCTTCCATCTCCGCCATGATGCCCCCGTCGCCTGACAAGGGGCGCATTGTACGACCGGAATGCGGGTCCCGGAAGCAGAAGATGCACCCAACAGTAGGCGACAGGCGGATGACCCGCCGATCATCCCCGCTGGATCAGTTCGGCTGCACCTGTGGCGCGTCGCTGCCGCGCGACACGGGCGGGCGTTCCTGTTCCTGCTGGCGGCGGCGCTCCTCATCGGCCTGGCGCCGGGCCGATTCCTCGGCGGCGCGGCGCTGATCCTCCATGCGGCGCTGCGCGGCGGCTTCGGCATCGCGGATGCGCTGCTCCTCCTGGGCCTGCCGGCGGGCTTCATCCTCCACCTCGCGGCGGCTTTCGTCACGGCGGCGCTGTTCCTCCATCTGGCGGCGCGCCTCTTCCTCCGCCCGGTGCTGCGCGCCTTCGGCGTCGCGGCGCTGCTGCTCGATCTGGCGGTTCATCTGCTCCTGGGTCTCGCGGCGCTGCTGGTCCAGACGCCGGGCGGATTCCTCGGCAGCGCGGCGGGCCTCGTTGTCGGACACGGGCGGCGGGGCCGGTTGCGGGTGTATAACGGGCGGCGGCGGGTTGTGGCGATGCTCCTCCTCCCGGCGGCGGCGCGCCTCGCGTTCCCGCTCGCGGCGGCGTTCCTCCTCACGGCGGCGCCATTCATAGGCTTCGCGCTGGCGCTGCCGTTCCAGTTCCCACAGCATCTCCTGCTGGCGCTGCTGCTGTTCCCATTCCCAGCGGGCGCGGTCGCGTTCATAGCGGTCGCGGTCGTAGCGATCACGATCGTTGGGACGATAGGTGCTGCCATCATTCCAGATGATGACACTGCCATCGGCGCCCACGCCCGACCCGCTGCCCGGATAGGCGCTGCCGGAGGGGGGCGGATAGGGCGTTCCAGTACCCGGCACGGGCATGCCGGTGGTGGAGACGGTGACGGCCCCCAGCAGGGTCAGCAATTCCTTGCGTTCATCGGGCGTCAGCGCGCGGGCGGGCGTGCCCGTGGCCGCGTCACCGGCACAGATGCGGCGGAATTCCTCCACCCGCGGGTGCGACAGGGGCACCTGCGTCCAGACCACGGGAGCCAGGGCGGCCAGTTCCTGCACGATGCGCTGCTGTTCGGCCGCTTCCGCCGGGGTCAAGGGCCGACCCGGCAGGCCCGCGTCGGGATTGCCCATGCAGGCCAGGCGCAGTTCCGACAGACGCCAGGACCCGGCGGCGATCTGGCGATTGCGGGCCTCCCCTTCCTTGATGGCGGGGTCGGTGGCGCAGGCGCCCAGCAGCAGGGCGGCGGCGGCGGAAACAGTCAGCAGGGAAAGTCGCATGGTGGGGCCGTTCGGCGTTGATTGTCGGCGGGCAGGATCGCCAGCCTCTCCATTAAGCGTACCACCTGTGGCGGAATTGGGACGAACTCTGTTCAAAGCAAAGAAAAGCCGTCCTTGATCGCGAGCGATCAAGGACGGCTTTCGTGTTCCCTCAGGCGCCGGGCGCCGCCGTCCGGCGGCTTGGCTTGCGCGGCATGTGCCGCGGGCCGGCGGTCGCCGGCCTGGTTCTTTGCGCCCTCAGACGCCGGGCGCCGCCATCCGGCGGCTTGGCTTGCGCGCCACGAGGCGCGGGCCGGCGGTCGCCGGCCTGGCCCGAGGTGCCTGAAACTACCGTTCCAGCGGCTTGTACTTGATGCGGTGCGGCTGGTCGGCTTCGGCCCCCAGGCGGCGGCGCTTGTCGGCTTCATAGTCCGCATAGTTGCCTTCGAACCAGACCACCTGGCTGTCGCCCTCGAACGCCAGGATGTGCGTGGCCAGACGGTCCAGGAACCAGCGATCGTGCGAGATGACGACGGCGCAGCCCGGGAAGGTGGTCAGCGCCTCTTCCAGGGCCCGCAGCGTTTCCACGTCCAGATCGTTGGTCGGTTCGTCCAGCAGCAGGACATTGGCGCCGGACTTCAGCATCTTGGCCAGATGCACGCGGTTGCGCTCACCGCCCGACAACTGGCCCAGCTTCTTCTGCTGGTCCGGACCGCGGAAGTTGAAGGCCGAGACATAGGCGCGGCTCGGCATGGACTTCTTGCCCAGCTCGATCACGTCCAGCCCGCCGGAGATTTCCTCCCAGACGTTCTTCTTGTCATCCAGGCTGTCGCGGCTCTGGTCGACATAGCCCAGCTGCACCGTCTCGCCCACCTTGAAGGTGCCGCCATCGGGCTGTTCAACGCCGGTGATCATGCGGAACAGGGTCGTCTTACCGGCACCGTTGGGACCGATGATGCCGACAATGCCGCCGGGCGGCAGGCGGAAGGACAGATCGTCGATCAGCAGGCGATCGCCAAAGCCCTTGCGCAGATGCTCGGCCTCGATGACCAGATTGCCCAGGCGCGGCGGCGTGGGGATGACGATGCGGGTTTCGCCGATGGCTTCCTTCTGGTTGGCGGACGCCAGCAATTCCTCGTAAGCCTGGATGCGGGCCTTGGACTTGGCCTGCCGCGCCTTCGGGCTGGCGCGCACCCATTCCAGTTCCTGGGCCAGCTGCTTCTGCTTGGCGCCCTCTTCCCGGCCTTCCTGTTCCAGGCGCTTCTGCTTCTGTTCCAGCCAGGCGGAATAATTGCCCTCGTACGGGATGCCCGAGCCACGATCCAGTTCCAGGATCCAGCCGGTGACGGCATCCAGGAAGTAACGATCGTGGGTGACCATCACCACGGTGCCGGCATAATCGGCCAGGAAGCGCTGCAGCCAGGCCACGCTTTCGGCGTCCAGATGGTTGGTCGGTTCGTCCAGCAGCAGCATGTCGGGCTTGGACAGCAGCAGCTTGCACAAGGCCACGCGGCGCTTCTCACCGCCCGACAGCTTGTCCACGGCGGCGTCGCCGGCGGGGCAGCGCAGCGCGTCCATGGCGATCTCGACCGTGCGGTCCAGATCCCAGGCATCGGCCGCATCGATCTTTTCCTGCAGATCGGCCTGTTCGGCCATCAGCGTGTCGAAATCGGCATCCGGGTCGCCCATGGCTTCAGAGACGGCGTTGAACCGGTCCAGCAGCGCCTTGGTCGGGGCCACACCCTCCATGACATTGTCCCAGACATTCTTGGCCGGGTTCAGCTGCGGTTCCTGCGGCAGATACCCGACCTTGACGCCCTCGGCGGCCCAGGCCTCGCCATTATAATCCTTGTCCAGCCCGGCCATGATCTTCAGCAGGGTCGACTTACCGGCACCGTTCACACCCAGCACGCCGATCTTGGCGCCGGGATAGAAGGACAGCCAGATATTCTCGAACACCTTCTTGCCGCCGGGATAGACCTTGGTCACACCCTTCATCACATAGACATATTGATAAGCGGCCATGGCGGGCTTCCTTCGCAGGCAAGGGACTGAATATGGTTGCGCGCCTTGTACCGCAGCGGGCTGCCCGGTGCAATCGGGGGGCGGCCCCAGGCCGTCAAAAGGCCCTTGCATGCGACAATCCGTAATGCTACAGACTGTAGCACTATGAACGATAGCACTACACACGATCACAATCCGTCCGACCTGGGTGACCTTGAAAGAGAGGTCATGCAGCTTGTCTGGCAGCAGGGCCCCGTCAACGCCGATGCGGTGCGGGAGATGCTGAGCCGGCCGCTGAAGGAATCCACCGTCCGCACTGTCCTGAAACGGCTGGAGGAGAAGGGATACCTGACCCACGCTGTGGAGGGGCGGACCTTCATCTACCGTGCGGCGGAGGGGCGGGACCGCGTGGCGGCGCGCGCCGTGAAGCGCATTGTCGACTGGCTCTGCGGCGGGTCGGTGGAGGACGTCGTGGTCGGCATGGTGGAAACCGACATGCTGTCGCCCGAACAGCTTCAGGCCCTGGCCGAGAAGATCGAGCGGGCCCGCAAGGGAGGCAAATGATGCTGTTGCTGCTGGCGGAGGCGGCCCTGCGGTCGGCCGCGCTGATGGGCTTGGCCTGGTTGGCGCTGCGCCTGCTGCGCGTCGGCAATCCCTTCACCCAGATGGCCGTCTGGGTGGGGGTGCTGGCCTTCTCCCTTGCCATGCCGCTGCTGATGCGGCTGGCCCCGGACGAAACCATCGTCGTGCCGCTGAACGGGCTGCGGTACTGGCTTCGGCCGGCGGTCGCGCTTGTGCAGGCCGGACCCGCCGCCGCGCTGTCCGGCACCGCCGCGCCGGCCAGCATCGATCACTGGATCTGGATGCAGGGACAGTCCCTGGTCCTTGGCCTTTACGTCATCCTGGCGGGCGCCATGCTGCTGCGGCTGCTGGCGGGCACCCTTGCCAGCCTGCGGTTGCGCAATGCCGCCCTGCCGATGATCGCCGACTGGACGGACGGCCGCGACGTGCGGGTCAGCGACCGCACCACCGTGCCGCTGACCATCGCCGGCAGCATCCTGCTGCCCCCCGACCATACAAGCTGGACGGACGCCAAACGCCGGGCCGTCCTGGCGCACGAAACCTCGCATGTCGAACGCGGGGATTATTACACGCTGCTTCTGGCCGCCATCCACCGGGCCCTGTTCTGGTTCAGCCCGGCCGCATGGTGGCTCAATAACTGGATTGCTGAGCTTGCCGAGGCCAACAGCGATACCGACGCTCTTGAACAGATGGAGGATCGCTTGAATTACGCTGAAATCCTGGTGGAGATGGCCGCCAAGGCCCGCCGCCTGCCCGCCGGTCTGGCCATGGCGCGGCCCGCCACCGTTGCCGCCCGCGTGGACCGCATCCTGCAAGGCGGCGCCCTGCCGATCCGGATGAATGCCCGGCGCTGGGTCCTGGTCCTGGCCCTGCTGGCCCCCGCCGCCATGGCCACCGCCGGCACCACGGGTGCGGACAAGATCGACCCGATGGTGGCCGAGCGCATGGCCGAACAGCAGAAGCCGCGCAAACCCATCGTCCTGGACCCAGCCGCCTATGACAAGTTCGCGGGCTATTACGAGATGCCGTTCACCAAAGGGCGGCCCGTCAAGGTCCATCGCGACGGCACGCGCTTCATGGCCAATGTCATCGGCCAGACCCCGATGGAGTTCCTGCCCGAAAGCCCGACCAAGTTCTTTGCCAAGGACCTGCCCATGCAGGGCAGTTTCCAGATGGATGCGGCGGGCACGGTGACGGGTGTCGTCCTGCACCAGAACGGCCATGAACTGCTGGCCCCGCGCATCGATGATGCCAGCGGTCAGGCCCTGGAAACGGCCCTGGCCGAACGGGTCAGGGCCAACAAGCCCCTGCCCGGCAGCGAAGCGGCCCTGCGCGCCCATATCGCCCAGATCAAGGAAGGCAGGATCGACCGCGACAGCATCCTGGCCGACCGGGCCGACGGCGTCATCGCGGTGCTGCCCAAGATCCAGAAGGAGATGCTGCCGCTGGGTGAGCTGAAGAAGCTGGAATTCCGGCGCGTGGATGCGGGCGGCATGGACGTCTATCGCGCCACTTATGAAAAGGGCGTGCGCGACTGGTGGGTGCTGGTCACCCCCGACGGCAAGCTCGACAGCATGTGGTTCGGCCCAGCCGCTTGACCCTCGATCCCCATCGACGTGAAACGGCTGCACCTGGGGCGCCCCGCAACGGGCGCCCCCTTTTTTCATCTCCCCTGTCGGCCCCGGCATCGCCCAACCGTTCCTTGGGTCAGGCACCCGACAGGAGGAACATATGCCCAGCGTCAAACAGCATCTGTGGTTTGAAAAGGACATGGAAGCGGCCGTGCTCTTCTATACAGGCCTGATCCAAGGCTCGACCATCGAATGGATCAGCGCCCTGCCCGTGGACAGCCCCAGCGGCCCGCCGGGCAGCGTGCAGCTGGCGGCCTTCACCCTGGGTGATCAGCGCTACATGGCCATCAATGCCGGGCCCATGGAACCGTTCAACCACAGCTTCTCCATCATCGTCGAATGCGATGATCAGGCGGAGCTGGACCGGCTGTGGGACGCCCTGTCGGACGGCGGACAGATCGAACAATGCGGCTGGCTGCGCGACCGCTGGGGCCTGTCCTGGCAGATTGTGCCCAAGCGCCTGGGCGAGTTGATGATGGGCGGCCCGGAACAGGCCCAGCGTGTGGGTGCCGCCATGATGAAAATGGTGAAGTTCGACATTGCCGGGCTGGAGGCGGCGGCGCGGGGGGAATAGGGCGGGGCGTCGCGGGATCGGGGACGGGAGGTCGCGGGTGCGGCTCCGTTCCCTTCCCTTATGTCCATCCCGATTGGCGTTCAGTCTTTGATCATATCTTTCAATGACTTGACGACATCCGCGATTTCCTTGAACTGCGGCACAACGTTGCCGAGTTTCCCCAGCGGGATCGCTGCGCTGCCCACTGCGGTCAGCGCGCCGGCCAGGATCAGGCGGCTTCCGATCTTGACCAGCTTCGGCCGGGCATCTTTGTAGGCATCCTGCGCCAGTGTTTTGATTTCCGTACCCGCACCGTCCGCCAATTTCTTGGAAGAGCGCAGCAGGATCAGCAGCGCATTGCGGACCAGTTGCAACAGACGGGCCGCCAGAACGCTGGCAACAGAGGGCGTACGCGCCTCCCTGACGGCCGTGACGGCTTCTTCAAAGGCTTCGCTGGCGGTGGCGTCACAGATGTCGGCACCCTGCATCGCCGCCACAATATCGGCGGCATCGCTGGCGACCGACGGGGCTTGTTCAGATGTGATGCCCATGGCCAGGGCATCAAGCTCCATTGCCCGGAACACGGGATAGCATTGGCAAAGCCGCTGGACAGTCAGGCTGACATCGTTGATCTGCGCCACCGCACCGGCAAACAGCTCCGCCTCCGCCCCTTGAGCCTTATAGATGTCGGCGATGGATTTGATCGTCAGTCCGCGCACATCAACCCTGGCTGGTTCGACATCAGGCGAGGCGGCCGGCAGAGCCTCCAGCAACCGCTGCACCGCGTTCGACACGAACGGATCGGCATTCTTGGCCGACAGTTCCTCCAGCAGATCGTTTGCCTTCTCCCGCAATTCCTCCAGATAGACTTGCGCCATCGCGTCCGGACCATCGGCCATCACGGGTTCGGCATGCAGGCGCCCATCGCGAAGGTCAACGCGGTGCGATGCCGGCCCCGGTAGCGGCAGACGGTCGATCTGCCTTTCCAACTCGTTTGGCGGAACGCGCGGCCTCGCATCCGCAACCCACGCGGCGATATCCGCGTTCACCTCCCGCGCTGGTCGGTTCCACCATTCATCGGGTTGGGAGGCAATGCGGATCGTCAGGTCCGCGCCAAAATAGTCGGCGCTGGCGCCGTCACCGCTCAGTAGCGCCTGATACCAGGCAATCCAGGGGGCGCAGCCATCGGCCGACGCCTGCGTATCCGCCATGAATGACTGCCAGCGGTCCAAGGCCCAAAGGGGGGTATCACCCTGCCAGAGGGGGGACAACGCCAAATTCTCGACCAACCCCGCCGTACCGCGATCAGTCAACCAGGACAGGTCTCCACTGACTGCGCGCCAAATGGCGGAACGGGCGGAATGGGCGGAACCGGCGGCGGAACCGGCGGAAAGGTCGACGGAATGGGTGGCGGAATCGGCGGAATGGGCGACGGAAAGGGCGGGAAGGGCGGAACTGGCGGCGGAAAGGGCGGAAAGGGCGGAAAGGGCGGAACCGGCGGCGGAATCGACGGCGGAAAGGGCGGCGGAATCGGCGGCGGAATCGGCGGAAAGGGCGGCAGCTGCCATATCATGGGCCGGATATTTGCCAGCGGCCCATGATACGAAGCACACGCGCAGCGGCGTCAGCCAGTGCTGTTTAGGCACGCCCGCCAGCGCAAAGGGCAAAACCCGCAGGGCCGACCGGGCCGCCACCAGACGTGACCATTGGGCCGGCTTATCCGCCAGGAATGCCTTCAGCCTCCACCGATCTGTAACCTCAATCGCCATCGCCCACCCCTGCCTTTCTCCCGCCAGAGTAGCGCAAACCGCGGCAAGCTATCAGCATCACACATCGCCCCCACCGGTGAAACCACCCCCGCCCGCCCGCCGCTGCCCTCTCCGGAAAGGTTGCCCCCCGCCCCCGTTTCTTGGCAAAGTCCCGGTAGACATTCCGGAGAGGTTCTTTGTCATGAGCGGCGCCAATAAGCGGATCGGGATTCTGACCAGTGGCGGCGATTGCGCCGGGCTGAACGCCGTCATCCGGGCGGCGGTGCATCGCGCCGCCCATTATGGCTGGGAGGTGGTGGGGATCGAGGATGGGACGCAGGGGCTGCTGGCCCGGCCCGTCCGCTATGTCAATCTGGACCTGAACCGCGTGGACGGGGCCATGCTGCGCCAGGGCGGGACCATCCTGGGCACCACCAACAAGGGCGATCCGTTCGCCTATCCCATGGCCGACGGCACGCGCAAGGACCGGTCGATGGAGATCATCGGGGGCTTGCGCGAGCTGGGCGTGGACAGCCTGATCGGCATTGGCGGCGACGGGTCCATGGCCATCCTGCGCAAGCTGGCCCTGCTGGGCGGGATCAAGCTGATCGGCATCCCGAAGACCATCGACAATGATCTGGGCATCACCGAAATGTCGGTGGGCTTTGATACCGCCGTGGCCGTGGCGACGGAGGCGCTGGACCGGTTGCAGCCCACCGCCGCCAGCCATGACCGGGTCATGGTGCTGGAGGTCATGGGCCGCGATGCCGGGCATATCGCCCTGTCGGCCGGCATTGCCGGCGGGGCCGATGTCATCCTGCTGCCCGAACTGTCCTGGTCGGTGCAGGGCATCGCCGACAAGATCAAACGCGTGCAGGCCGGCGGGCGCAATTTCGCCCTGGTGGTGGTGTCGGAAGCGGCCAAGACCATGGAGGGCGGCACCTCCAAGCAGGAATTCGCCGACGGGCAGAAGCGCTATGGCGGCATCGGCAATTATGTCGGCCACCTGATCGCCGAAGCCACGGGTGCTGAAACCCGCGTCACCGTCCTGGGCCATGTGCAGCGCGGCTGCCCGCCGGGCCATAATGACCGCGTCGTGGCCTCGGCCTTCGGGGTGGCCGCCGTCGACCTGCTGGCCGAGGGCAAGTCCGACCGGCTGGTCGCCTGGTCCAACCGCCGCGTCATCGACATCCCCATTGAGGATGCCATTGCCACCTATGCCGCCGTCGACCTGGACGGCACGTTGATGAAGACGGCGCGGGGGCTGGGGATTTATGTGGGGGATGCGTAAGGCGTATTCTCAAGAGGGGTTCGCTGGTAGATACAACATCCCAGCTTGAATACCTGCCTCCCCCGCGAAAGCGGGGGTCCAGGGGGTACAGGCACCATATCGCAGTTCCTCTGGCCCCTGGATCCCCGCTTTCGCGGGGAAAGCACCTTATTCCAAGGGGGCGCATTGGTGGTTATGCGCGCCGCGTGGTCAGATGCCGTTCCGGAAGCCCCCATGCCCGACCTCTGGTCCTTTTCCCTGTCCGTCTATGCCGCCCCCGGCGTGGCGGACGCCTGTCTGGCGGCGCAGGATGGGCATGGGGCGGATGTGAACCTGCTGCTGTGGGCGGCTTGGCTGGCGGCCCAGGGGCATCTTTTGACGGCCGAAGAACTGGCCGAGGCGCAGGCGGCGACGGTGCCGTGGCGGGATGAGGTGGTGCGGCCGCTGCGTGCCATCCGTCGGCGGCTGAAGACGGGACCGGCGCCGGCACCGGATGCCATCACCGATCCCCTGCGCCAGCAGATCAAGGCGGCAGAACTGGAGGCAGAGCGGGTGCAGCAGCAGGTGTTGACCGGGCTGCCGGCGGTGCGGCGGGCGGATTGTCCGCTGGAAACCGCCCTTGCCGCCAATCTGGGCCTGTTGCTGCCGGGTGACGCCGCGCGGGTTGTAACAATCGCGTTACACAGCGCCATTCGCGGACAGTGACACAGGGTGGTACCGTCGGCGCCCAAGAGCCGCCATCCGGCGACCCGAAAAAATGTCTCAGCAATCCCCGTACCGGAGTATTAAGGATGAAGGGCCTGTTCGCCAGTTCATGCCTGGGTGCCGTCGGCCTGACCCTGATGATGGGTCTGGCCCAGCCGTCCATGGCGCAATCGTCGATCCCGCCGGTCGATGCCGCCGTCAGCCCCTGCGACGATTTCTTCATGCATGCCTGCGGCCCCTGGATCAAGGCGAACCCCATCCCGTCCGACCGCGCCCGCTGGGGCACGTTTGACGAATTGCAGCAGCGCAACCAGAACCTGCTGCATGACATCCTGGAAAAGGCCGCCAAGGGCAATGAGCCCGGCACGGCCAAGATCGGCGCCTTCTATGCCGCCTGCATGGATGAGGCCGCCGTGGACAAGGCCGGCATCGCCCCGGTGAAGCCGCTGCTGGGCCAGATCGCCGCCGTGAAGGACAAGAAGCAGCTGGCCGGCCTGATCGCCACCCTGCACAATGCCGGGGTCAATGCCCTGTTCGGCTTTGGCGGGCAGCCGAGCTTCGCCAAGGCGGAGGACATGATCGCCGCCTTCGACCAGGGCGGCCTGGGCCTGCCCGACCGCGACTATTACTTCAAGGATGACGAGCGCTCGACCAAGCTGCGCGACGCCTATGTGAAGCATGTCACCGCCATCTTCACGCTGGCCGGCGACAGCGCCGAAATGGCCGCGAAGAAGGCAGCCGCCGTCATGGCGTTTGAGACCAAGCTGGCCACCGGCACCATGAGCAAGGTGGACCGCCGCGACACGGCCAAGCTGAACAACCCGACCAGTTTCAAGACCTTCCTTGACGGGGCCAAGGGTGTGGATTTCGCGGCCTATGTGAAGGCCGTCGGCTCACCCGCCTTCAGCGACATGAATGTCAATGATCCGGGCTTCTTCACCAACCTGGACAAGGCCCTGGCCGAGACCAGCCTGGACGACATCAAGACCTATCTGACCTGGGCAACCCTGCGCAAGGCATCACCGCTGCTGTCCAAGCCCTTCGTGGACGAGAATTTCAGCTTCTATGGCAAGACCCTGTCGGGTGCGGCCGAGATCCGTCCGCGCTGGAAGCGCTGCACCGCGTCGGCTGACGATGCGCTGGGTGAGGATCTGGGCAAGCATTTCGTCGAAGCCGCCTTCGGTGCGGAACATAAGAAGCGCATGCTGGTGATGCTGGCCGACCTGCGCGCCGCCTATGCCGAGGACATCAAGGGCCTGGACTGGATGAGCGCCGAGACCAAGGCCAAGGCCCTGGAGAAGCTGGACGCCATGGCCCAGAAGATCGGGTATCCGGACAAGTGGCGCGATTATGCCAAGCTGGAGATCAAGAAAGACGACCTGCTGGGCAACCAGTTCCGGTCGGCCGCGTTCGAGAACGCCTACCAGTTGGCCAAGATCGGCACGAAGGTGGACAAGAACGAATGGTTCATGACCCCGCCGACGGTGAACGCCTATTACGACCCGACCCAGAACAATATCAACTTCCCGGCCGGCATCCTGCAGCCGCCCTTCTTCGACTTCAAGGCCGATGACGGCCTGAATTATGGCGCCATCGGTGCCGTCATTGGCCATGAAATGACCCATGGTTTCGATGACGAGGGCCGCGGCTTCGACGCCGCCGGCAATCTGAAGGACTGGTGGACGGAAGAAGACGGCAAGAAGTTCGAAGCCAAGGCCCAGTGTCTGGTCGACCAGTACGGCTCATATCAGGTGGCCGGCGACACCAACCAGAACGGCAAGCTGACCCTGGGTGAGAACACGGCCGACAATGGCGGCCTGCGTCTGGCCCTGATGGCGCTGAAGGCCCGCGTCGGCGGGGACAAGGTGCTGTCGGCCAAGGGCGCCGACGGCCTGACCCCGGAACAGAAGCTGTTCTATGGCTGGGCCAGCGTCTGGTGCTCCTCCTCCAAGCCGGAGAATGAGCGGCTGCGCGCCCAGACCGACCCGCATTCGGCCCCGCGCCACCGCGTGAACGGCACCCTGTCGAACATGCCGGAATTCGCCAAGGCGTTCAGCTGCAAGCCGACCGACAAGATGGTCCGCGGCGACAAGGCCTGCAAGGTCTGGTAATCGCGCCGGATTGACGTCAGCATCAGGGGGCCGGTTCCGTGAAAGGACCGGCCCCTTTTTCATGGACCCGGATCACCGATGCCTTCTGCCCCGCGCCTGTCCACGCCCGCCGATGCCCAGGCCCTGCATCGGGTCTGGCGGTCTTCCGTGGATGCCACGCATGGTTTTGTCACACCCGAGGACCTGTGTTTCTATGAAAGCCTGCTGGTCGATCACTATCTGCCGCAGATCAGTGTCTGGGTGCTGGCCGATGATGATGGCACCATCCTGGGCTTCATGGGCCTGACGGGCCCCAAGATCGACGCGCTTTTCGTGGATGCGACCTGTCACCGCCAGGGTGTGGGCCGGCGGTTGATCGACCATGCCCTGACGCTGGCACCGCAATTGCTGGTCGATGTCAACAGTCAGAACCCCGGCGCCATCGCCTTCTACACGTCCATGGGCTTCCGGCCCGTAGGCGAGACGGCGGTCGACCATGCGGGCAAGCCCTATCCGCTGACCTTCATGGCGCGGCTTTGATGCCAAGGGTCATGGCCTATGACCCTTGGAGGCCAGCGACTGCTGGCCCGCGCACTCATGCGCGCGCAAGCCAAGCTGCCGGAGGCAGCGCCCGGCGACTGAGGGAAAAAACCAGACCGGGCAAGGATCAGTCGGCCGGACCGATATGGCCGTCGCGGATCATCACTTCGGCGATCTGCACGGCGTTCAGCGCCGCACCCTTGCGCAGATTGTCGGCCACGACCCAGATGTTCAGGCCGTTTTCCACCGTGGAATCCTCGCGGATGCGGCTGATGAAGACATTGTCCTCGCCCGCGATCTCCACCGGCGTCACATAGCCTTCATCGACGCGGTGATCGACGACGGAGATGCCGGGGGCGGCACGCAAGGCACGGCGGGCCTCATCGGCGGTGATCGGGTTCTCGAACTCGATATTGATCGCTTCCGAATGGCCGATGAACACGGGCACGCGCACGGCGGTGGCAGTCACCTTGATGGAGGGATCGAGGATCTTCTTCGTCTCCACCACCATCTTCCATTCTTCCTTCGTCTGGCCGTCATCCATGAACACATCGATATGCGGAATGACGTTGAAGGCGATCTGCTTGGTGAACTTCTTCTTTTCCACCGGATCGTTGACATAGATGGCGCGGGTCTGGGTGAACAGCTCGTCCATCGCTTCCTTGCCACCGCCGGAAACCGACTGGTAAGTGGAAACGACGACGCGGCGGATCTTGGCCAGATCATGCAGCGGCTTCAGCGCCACCACCATCTGAATGGTGGAGCAGTTGGGGTTGGCGATGATGCCCTTCTTGCGCCAGCCGGACAGGTGGTGCGGGTTCACCTCCGGCACGACCAGCGGGACATCGGGGTCCATGCGGAAATGGCTGGTATTGTCGATGACGCAGGCGCCGGCGGCGGCAGCCTTGGGCGCGAAGACGGCAGACACCTTGGCACCGGGGGAGGACAGCACGAAATCGGTACCGGAGAAATCGAACTTGGCCAGGTCCTGGACCTTCAGCACATCATCTTCACCGAAGGAGACCTGCTGACCGACAGAGCGTTCGGAGGCGAGCGCCACCACTTCCGACACCGGGAATTTCCGGTCGGCCAGCGTCTGCAGCATCTCCCGGCCGACATTGCCCGTGGCGCCAACGACAGCGACCTTGTAACCCATTTTCCCGGTCCTCGATTCGATAAGGTTGAGCGGGGCGGCAGCGAAACATCGTTGCGCCTTGACAAGCCCCGGCGAACGCTTTGACTTATGCGCTGGGCGCCGCAATGGCAAGAAAATGACATAAGCGCCCGCGCGACAGGAGGATTGCAGCCATGGCACAGCGGGAATATCAGACGTTCGAAGCCTTCTGGCCCTTCTATCTGCGCGAACATTCCAGGCCGCTGACGCGCGCCTTCCATTATGTCGGCAGCGCCATCGCCCTTGGTTTCCTGGCGCTTTTCGGGGCGACGCTGGACCCGCTCTATCTGCTGGGCATGCCCTTGTCGGGATATTTCTTCGCCTGGGTGTCCCATGCAGCCATCGAACATAACAAGCCCGCGACCTTCACCTATCCGCTCTGGTCGCTGATCGCCGACTACCGGATGTTCTTTCTGTTCGTGGCCGGCCGGCTGCAACCGGAATTGCGCCGGGCCGGCATCGGCGTCTAAACTCGCCCCGGCATTAACGCTTGATTAAGCATTGTGGGGACCACCCGTGGCGCAGCCGATCGTGGAGATCATCGCCCAGTCCATCAAGGACGCGGACAAAAGCTTCTTCAACGAAGATTACATGAAGCAGGCCAAGTCCGTGGTGGACGCGCTGCGCAAGGCGGGGCTGGAGGTCGTGCCGGTGAAGCCGCCGGACGAGCTGGTGACCTTTGCCTCGGAGAATATCCCCTTCGGTCGGCTGCGCCCGACGGATTTCATCCGGACCATGTATTCCGTCATGGTGGCCAACGCCCGCAAATTTGTAGCTTGAACGGCATTCAAGCCAGCATCACCATACTTTTCCCACCACACTGAGGTGTGCAAGGCTTGGTTGTTCTGGCATAGTCTATCCATGGTCGCGGCGGGGGTGCTTCCGCTTTTCGACCTGTCCGGAAAGCAGGCTCATTTTGACGGCAGAGAAAGCAGAGTCGCCAGAACCGACATGGCGGCGCCCCTCGCAGGAGGAGCTGCTGGAAGCGCTGCGCCGTCATGTGAAGCTGATGGAAGGCCGGATCGGCGGTCAGCGTGCCATTTTCGTCCTGTGCGACCTGCGGGGCGTCAATCTTTCCAATATGGACCTGCGCAGCGCCGAACTGACGGGATCGCGCTTCGATCAGGCGCAGATGGTCAAGACGCGGCTGACCGGCGCCAACCTGTTTGCCGCCGACCTGCGCATGGCCAACCTGCAGCAGGCGGACCTGAGCAAGGCCGACATGCGCGGCATCACCATGCGGGGCGCCGACCTGACCCGCGCCCGGATGCGCGATACCGACATCCGGGAGGCCGTGCTGGCCGTCTATCGTGGCGGCAAGCCCCTGCCCCAGGCCTTTGACGGGCGCATCCCCAATCTGGCGGCCATCATCGCCAATTCGGCGGACTTCACCGGATCGAAGATGAACGGGGCCATTACCCTGAAGGCCGATTTCAGCGACGCGACCCTGCGCAATGTCGACCTGCGCGGCGCCGACCTGCGCGGGGCCAATTTCAAAGGGGCGGTGCTGGAAGGGGCCAACCTGCAAGGTGCGCAGTTGCAGGAGGCCGATTTCGCGGGCGCTGTGCTGACCGACGCCATCCTGCGCGACGCCCTGGCCGAAGGGGCGAATTTCCGCGGCGCCATCCTGGACCCGCGCGCCATGTCGGATCTGAAGATCACCGGGGCCCTGCTGCCCGGCACCACCGATGGGGGGGAGCCGGTGGAAGCGTTGCTAGCCACCCATGGCGACTGGGTGTTGAGCGCCGGCCGCAACGGCAAGCGCGGTGATTTCAGCGGCCGCGACCTGATGGGCCTGGATTTCCGGGGTCGCAACCTGACCGCCGCGAAACTGCCCTTCGCCCTGGCCCGCCGGTCGCTGTGGACCAATGCCTGTCTGGTCATGGCCGACCTGGAATGCACTGACCTGCGCGAAGCCAGCATGGGCCATTGCGACATGCGGGGCGCCAACCTGGAACGCGCCCATCTGGGCGGCGCCTTTCTGCAGGGCATCAACCTGACCCCCCTGCTCAGCGCCGACATTCCCGACCGCAAATGGCCCGCCCGCCTGTCCGGCGCACGCCTGCAGGGTGCGGATCTGCGCGGGGCCGATCTGCGCGGCGCGGTGGCCCGCGGCGCCGATTTCTCGGGCGCCGACCTGCGCGGGGCCAAGCTGGATGGCGCTGACCTGGACGGTGCCAATTTCGCACAGGCCCGCCACGACTGATATCAAGAGCCAATGGCTCTTGATCTGCTTTCTGTTCCCTCAGGCGCCGGGCGCCGCCATCCGGCGGCTTGGCTCACGCCGCACGCGCGGCGGGCCGGCAGTCGCCGGCCATGATTTCTGCTTTCTGTTCCCTCAGGCGCCGGGCGCCGCCATCCGGCGGCTTGGCTCACG
>NZ_JBMDKJ010000022.1:0-105121 GCF_057809655.1 Niveispirillum sp. FG148 | reverse complement strand
AGGAAGCGGCCCTGGCCGCATTGCAGGAGATGACCGCGCAGATCGAGCGGCTTCAGATTGATCACAGGTCGCTTGTAGAGGCCAACGAGCAGCTTGAGGCGGCGAGAGCAGCCGACCAGGAAGCGGCCCTGGCCCTTCAGGCGGAGCTGGAGCAGTTGAAGGCCACCCTGCATGTTGAACTGGCGCAGGAGCGGCAGAGTGCCGCAGAGCGCGAGGAGGCGGTGAACGCCCTTCAGGCGTCCTTGTCCGCCGTTTCAGAAGAACGGGCCAGCGCCATGCTGACGATCGCGGAAATGCAAGCCGTGATCGCCGACCTTAACGGGCAGCACCATCACGCGCTGGCCGAAAGCAGCGGATTGCGTGAGATTCTGGCCCATAAGGACGCCGAAATGGCGGCTGGCCAGGAGGCGCTGGCACAGGCGCAGGCCGAAGTGGCCGCGTTGCGATTGGCCTATCAGGAGTTGGAGAAATTCCTTGATGGGGTTGTGACCGGTCAACCCGTGGCCAATGTCGGCGCGCATGGGTAATCAGGGGCCTGGACAATGCCCCCCTTGGAGGACGGCGACGGCCGGAGCGCATACAAGCCAACGGATGTTGGCGCCGACGATTGCGAGGCGGGAAGGATTGACCATCGGTCAATAGTGCCCGCCGCGGGGATAAGACGGAGTTAGCAAGTCAATGGAACGCACGATGTTCGGCCACAATTCCCTGATGTCAGAAGAAGAGATGCTGGCTGACGAATGGGAGCGTCAGGGCCTGGTCACCTTGCGGGGGGCGGTTGACCCCGGTTGGATTGACGATGCGGCACGAGAGATTGCGGCGTTCCGCAGCAGTAATGGCGAACTGAAGGACGCGCATGGATATGGCGACCGTGTCGGCCAGTTTCATCAGATGTCGCCGGCCTATCTGCGTATGGCTTCGTCGCCCCGCATTCTGTCCTTCCTTCGTTACGCGCTGAAGGATGATCCTTTGCTGTTCGGTTCGTTGAATTTCGAACGCGGATCACAGCAGGGGGAACATATTGATTCTATCTTCTTCTACACCGAACCCAGCTATGCGATGTGCGGCGTCTGGGTCGCCATGGAAGATGTGAAGGAAGATGCCGGCCCCCTTTTCTACCTGCCGGGCAGCCACAAATGGCCATTTGCCCGGGGGGAGGAGATTGTGGCCCAGCATCCCGATCTGGCCGACGAGGTCGCCACCGCCCGCGCGAACCCCACCGCCCCCGAAAGCCAGAAGCTGGTGGAACGGCTGGGGCGGCTGTGGTCGGAAGATCTCAATCGCAAGATCGCCACCTATAATGGACAGCGGCAGGTTCTCCACCCCAAGCGCGGCGATTGCGTCATCTGGCACGCATTGCTGGCCCATGGCGGTACGCCGCGCCGCGATCCCAGCTTGTCCCGGCGCAGCGCCGTGTTCCACTATATTGGACGCAATTCACGACTGTATACTTTCCAGGACTTCTTTCTGAAGACCAATCAGGAAATATTTGAGGCAAAGGGGCTGTCGAATAATGTCGTCAGCACCCCTGACCTGGAGTACATCAAGTATAATTACGTCGTGAAGATCACGGAGAACGGTCAGGAAGTTGTCAACATCTGATACCAGCGGCATGAAATCATGACCGATGGTCACGATTTCATGCCCCCCTCAATCGCCGGGCGCCGCCATCCGGCGGCCTGGCTACGCGGCACGGGCCGCGCGGCGGCAGTCGCCGCCGTACCAACGGTCAATAATATTGGCCGTTGGTATGACTTCCCGTTGTTTTACGGCGATGTCGGAAGATGTTTTGAACAGTGGGATGAGCCGCACCGGCATGGTGTGTTTCTTCCACAATGATCACATCGGAATGTTGCTTGCAGGTCCTTCCTCAGTGTACCAACTAGGGTAGTTTCAGGGACGGCATGCGAATGGTGCTGTGGCTTTAAGGATCGCAAATGTCAATTGCTGCTTCGAATGTGGGTTCTCCGGCACCGAAATGTCGGTTCTGCGCAACGCCGCTGACACATAGTTTTGCCGATCTTGGCATGACGCCTGTTTCAAATGCGTTCCGCAAGGCCGATCAGCGCAATCTGATGGAGCCGTTTTATCCTCTGCGCGCCCTGGTCTGCAGCGAATGCAAGCTGGTGCAGTTGGAGGATTTCCAGTCGCCGTCGGAACTGTTCACCGACGATTACGCCTACTTCTCCTCCTACTCCGAAAGCTGGTTGCGGCACGCGCGCAATTATGTGGAGTTGATGACGGAGCGGTTCCACCTCAACTCCGACCATCTGGTTGTGGAGATCGCCAGCAATGACGGCTATCTTCTGCAATATTTCAAGCAGAAGAACATTCCCGTGCTGGGCATCGACCCTTCCGCGAATGTGGCCAAGGTGGCGGAAACGGAACGGGGGGTTCCGACCCTGGTCCGTTTCTTCGGGCGGGAGACGGCAACGGCCCTGAAGGCGGAAGGCAAGTCCGCGGATCTGATGCTGGGCAACAATGTGTTCGCCCATGTGCCGGACATCAACGATTTCGTCGCCGGCTTCAAAATCCTGCTGAAGCCCGAAGGCATCATCACGCTGGAATTCCCGCATCTGCTGATGCTGATGCGGAACAACCAGTTCGACACAATCTACCACGAGCATTATTCCTATATTTCGCTGCTGGCGGCCGAGCGTATCTTTGCGGCCCACGGGCTGGCGGTCTTCGACGCGGAGGAATTGCCGACGCATGGCGGTTCGCTGCGCATTTACATCACCCATGCCGAGCGCCAACTGCCCGCGGCACCGGGGCTGGTGACGATGCGGGCCCGCGAGGCGGCGGCACACCTGGACGATCTGTCCGCCTACGCGGCCTTTGCCGAGCAGGTGCGGGAGACGAAGCGCAAGTTCCTGTCGTTCCTGATCGAGGCCAAGCGCCAGGGCAAGACGGTCGTCGGGTATGGGGCACCGGCCAAGGGCAATACCCTGCTGAACTATTGCGGCGTTGGTACGGATTTCATCGACTATACCGTGGACCGCAGCCCGCATAAGCAGGGAACATGGCTGCCCGGAACCGGCATTCCCGTGCGATCGCCGGACGATATATTCCAGACCAAGCCGGACTACCTGCTGATCCTCCCCTGGAATCTCCGCGATGAGATCATGGAACAGATGTCAGGAATTCGCGCCTGGGGTGGACAGTTCGTCGTTCCGATCCCCGAGGTTGAGATTCTGCCCTGAAAGGGCCGATCGCATCGACCGACCACAGAGGCAATCGTGAAGATCATCCCCACACCATTGGATGGCTGTTTCGTCATTGAAATAGACCCGATGGAAGATAATCGCGGCTTCTTCGCCCGCACCTGGTGCGCACAGACCTTCGCCCAGGCCGGGCTGCTGGCAACGTTGAGCCAGTGTAGCGTGTCGTTCAACAAGCTGGCCGGCACTGTCCGGGGCCTGCATTATCAGGCGGACCCGCATGGAGAGGTCAAACTGGTGCGGTGCATGCGGGGCGCGATCTTCGACGTTCTGGTCGATATACGCCCGGCATCGCCCACCTTTGGCCACTGGTTCGGGGCAGAACTGTCCGCAGACAATCACCGTGCACTTTATATTCCGACGGGCTATGCGCATGGGTTTCAAACATTGACGGACGATGCGGAGGTCTTTTACCAGATCTCCACGTCCTATGTTCCGGAAGCGGCAAGGGGTGTGCGGTACGACGATCCGCGGATCGGAATTGCCTGGCCGGCCCCCGTCCGGGCGATTTCCGATCGTGATCGTGGCTTGCCCGGGCTGGCGGCATGAAGGTGCGGATACTTGTCACTGGCGGCACCGGGCTGATCGGCAGGGAAGCGGTCGACGCCTTGGCCGCATCCGATGTCGATGTGCATGTCGTCTCGCGACAGGCCCGCACCGCCGTTCTGCCGCAGGGGGTGACACCCCACGACCTGGACATCCTGGACGAGCCTTCGGTGGCGACCCTGTTGTCGGTTCTGCGCCCAAGCCATCTGGTGCATCTGTCCTGGGTCACGGCACACGGGCAATTCTGGAATGCGCCGGAGAACGAGGCGTGGCGGGCGCACTCCCTGCGGCTTGTCCGACAGTTCGCCGACCACGGCGGACGCCGGGTGGTCATGGCGGGGACCTGCGCCGAATATGACTGGACCGACCCCGCCCTAGTCACAGATTTTTGCCGTGAAGACACAACCCGCATTCGTCCGGCCACCTTCTATGGACAGATGAAGGAAGCCACGCATCGGGAAGTGGCGGCACTTTGCGCGGAACGCGGCCTGTCCATGGCCTGGGGCCGTGTCTTCTGGCTGTTCGGCCCGCGGGAGGACAAGCGGCGCCTGGTGGGATCTATCATCGACAAGCTGCAAGCGGGAGAGCCCGCCCCCTGTTCCCCTGGAACGCAGGTCCGTGACTTCATGGCGGTGGAAGATCTGGGGGGTGCGTTCGCCGCCCTGGCCCGGTCGGAAGTCGAGGGGGCCGTCAACCTGGCTTCCGGGGACGGCATGCGAGTCGGCGATCTGGCACTTTTGATCGGCCGCCTGATGGGCCGCCCGGACCTGATCCGTTTGGGGGCCCTGCCGATGCGGCGTGATGAGCCACCCCATCTGGTGGCGGACATCACCCGCCTGCGCCAGGAAGTGGGTTTCCGGCCGGCGACCAGCCTGGAGGAAAGGCTGGCCGCCACCATTCGGCAGATGGGAGCGGATATCAGCTCGCCAGAGCCATGTCGATCTGCTGTTCAGTCAGCTTCCTGACGTCGCCGCCCTTATAGAAGGTGCGATACCATTCAACGCTGAGTTCCAGCGCCTGAGCGAAGGTCCAGCACGGCTTCCAGCCCAGCTTGGCCGTGGCGCGGCTGCTGTCAATGGTCAGGTGACGCGCTTCATAGGGCTGTGCACCGGTTTCCAGGGCCCAGCGCGCACCCTCACCCCAGAAATCGCACAGCGCATCGACCAAGGCATGCACAGGCTGTACACTTTGATCGGAGGGACCGAAGTTCCAGCCCCCCTCCGTACCCGTCGGATCCTCAATCAGACGTTGCGCAAGGGCCAGATATCCGCGCACAGGCTCGCATACATGTTGCCAGGGGCGCACAGCTTGCGGGTTGCGGATAATCAGGATGTCGTCGCGACTGAAAGCCCGCATAGCATCCGGGACTAGTCGGTCTACCGCCCAGTCACCACCGCCGAAGATGTTGCCGGCCCGCACCGTAACGGTCGCCACCGGATCGACACGCTTGGACAGATAGGAATGCCGATAGGCCTCGGTCAACAGTTCGCAACAGGCCTTGCTGACGCCATAGGGCTCCTTCCCGCCCAACCGGTCAATCTCACGATATGGCCAGGGCCATTCCTGATTGTCATAGACCTTGTCGGACGTGACAATCACCAGCGCCCGCACCGACGGACAGTGGCGCACGGCTTCCAGTACATTGGCCGTGCCCATGATATTACTGGACAGCGTATCCAGCGGATCATTGAAGGCCGTCCGTACGATGGGCTGGGCGGCAAGATGGAACACGATCTCCGGCGCAGCCGCCTGCATGGACCGGCTCAGTGCGGGCAGATCGCGAATATCCCCGACCTGATGGTCAACCGCATCGGCAAGACCGATGGCGTCGAACAGGCTGGGATCGCTGGGTGGCGGCAGCGAAAAGCCCTGGCAGCGGCTTCCCAGGCGACTTAGCGCCAAGGCCAGCCACCCACCCTTGAAACCGGTATGCCCGGTCAGGAACACCTGCCGCCCACGCCAGAAATCAGCTTTAATCAATTGCGTCATCGTGCTGCTCGCTTGCCAGAGTGCACCCAGGGAGCCTTGCCGCCGGCCCAAAGTTCCTCCAGCATATGCTTTTCGCGCAGCGTATCCATGGGCTGCCAGAAACCATCATGATGCCAGGCCGCCAGTTCGCCAGTCGCGGCCAACGAGCGTAACGGTTCCTGCTCCCAGGTCGTATCGTCACCTTCAATGAGGTCGATAACGCTGGGGGACAGAACAAAGAACCCGCCGTTGATCAGACCCTGCTCGGTCTGCGGCTTCTCCTGGAATTCACGGACCATCCCGTCTTCAATGCGGGTGCTGCCGAACCGGGCCGACGGACGGACGACGGTCATCGTTGCCTTGCGGCCATGCTTCTGGTGGAAATCGATGCTGCCGGCGATATCAATGTCGGAAAGACCGTCACCATAGGTCAGCAGGAAGTAGGGATCATCCGCTACCAAATGGCGAATGCGCCGGATGCGCCCTCCCGTCATCGTCGTTTCACCCGTATCCACCACATGGATACGCCATGGCGGCAGCTTTCCCGCGCTGAACGTCACCTCATTACGGGTTAAGTCCACAAATACATCACTGTTGTGCAATGCAAAATTCGCAAAATACTCCTTGATCATATAGCCCTTGTAGCCGGCACAGATGACGAAATCTGTGATGCCAAAATGACTATAAATATTCATGATGTGCAGCAATATCGGCCGACCGCCGATCTCAACCATGGGCTTGGGCCGTAAACCAGTTTCCTCCGACAAGCGCGTCCCCAAGCCACCCGCCAGAATTACCGCTTTCACATCAGGCATTTTCTGAAACCCCTTCCCCTTATGGGCATCAATGTCAGCTCGCTTGTATGGAGGTATCTGCCTTATGGGGCGGTGCCGTCAAGTTGCTGTCGCAGCTTAGTGGTCGGGTCGACGCAACGGAGGCGCCGCCGGGGCCTGCCGACGGCGCCTTGGCCATCAGGCCACGACCGCTCCCCAAAAGGCGGGCTCGGCCACCAGTACCCCATAGGCCTGTTCAACGGTCAGGTTGCCCGTAACGTCAATCACCATCTGGTCACGCGCCTGCGGGAAGCGCTGATTCCTGTCCCGAAACGAGAAATAGCCCGCAACGACCAGGCGCGTCCTTCCGCTGTCCTTGTCCCAGGCGGTGTTGCGGATGTGCCAATATCGCAGGCAATACGGATCAGCCGTGTCGTAGGGTAGAATCAGGGCCATGTTTTAGTCTCCGCTTGTTAATCGGTGCCATGAGGGGAAAAGCTGGGGTCAGGTGCCGTGGCCACCGATGACGAACCACTGGGAACCATTGCTGATGACGCTGATCTAGGCGCCGTAGCTGCCCAGCAGAATGCCGGTGGCGGTATTATCGACCAGGCCGCCCGCCACCACCGCCACGGTGACGGTGCCACCGGCCGCATTGACGCGCTTGATCGTCCGCATGTGGCCATTCCATGAGCCGGCAGGCGATGCGTCGTATCGCCCCCAAAGCCGCTGACCAGATGGACGGCGGCGACCATATCCATGTCGATCACGCCACCCGCCGCTGGCGCGACATAACTGGTCTGAACCGCCAATGTTGAGGCGGCGACGGCACCGGTAACCGACAACGCCCCCGTCACCTGGACCGCCCCGCCCTATGGCTGAAGGGCCAGATTACCGGCGTTGGTGGCGATGACAGGGGTGCCGCCATTCGCCCCCTGGACCAACACGGCCCGGTTGGCGCTGGGGACATAGGAAACGCGCAGGCCTTCGGCGCCTGGCGGACCGGCCAGCGTCACGGTGCCATCATTGGCGAGCCGCAGACGCTCGTCGGATGCGGCAAAAGCCGTACTGTCATTTACCGGACGATTCAGGAACTTCAACGGCCCCCGCCCGTTCCCCGCGGCCCTTTCATAGACGATGCCGGCCTTGGGGCCGAACTGGCTGTACTCCGTCACATGCGCGACCTGGAACCCGATGCCGGCGCCGCCGGTATTGTTGGTATAGTTTTCTACCAACAATTGCGTTGATAGCGGGTCGGCGCCGGTTTCCCGCAGATGCACAAGATCAATCCCCGCCGCCCCGGCAGGCAGCCCAACCGCAAGGCGCCCCACAACCCCCAGATTTCCCATGGCCGTTGCGGCAGCACCATCCACCCGCAGCCGTTCGCCACCGCCTGTGGCGATGGAAAGACCATTGGCCGTCCGGCTGTATAGTCCCGTGTCCGTGTCACCCCGGATCGCCAGCGACGGTGCGGCGGCAGTCCCGGCGGGGATCCGCGTGACGCCCAGAAGCTGGGCATCGGACAAGGTGGACGCAATAGCGCCCGCCCGCATAATGGTACGTATCGCCCATGGCTCACCTGTAGAAGATAAGGTTGACGAGCGTGTCGTAATTGCTGACCAGTCCTATCGACGCATTACCGTTGAGCGCCCGCGCCGTCGGTGCCAGTTCGGGCGCAGACCCATCGCTGATGTCGACCCCCGGTGCGGGCAGGATAGCCGCCCCGCCGATGCGCGCCCAGAACGGCCCCGCCGCATTGAACAGGACAAAGCGGGCACCCGCCAGCGGCGTGACCTGTCGCGCCACGCCGGCCACCAGACTGATAACCCAGACGGTGTCGGATGGAATCAATATATGGGCTTTTTTTCCCATTGCATCAGCTGCAAGTCGCAAGGGCTGCATTCCACAACATCCTCATTGTGGTTTCGGGGGATCGCAAGGACCGTCGGTCATTTCCACGGACACTCCAATTTGTGTCACGGTATCTTTTCCCATGAAAGGTTTTTCTCCCTTTAACACATCGTGACCCGCTGGAGCCGGTGTCGGCACAGCGGCACCGCCCGTGAAAGAACGCGCAGAATTGCCCAATGCGGGATTCCCCCCCGACCGACGCCGTCAACGGCACCTGACTGGTTGACCAACCTCAGACAGGGTCACGCAGAAATTTCCGCCAATGCATTGTCAGTGAAATCATCCATTGCCAGAGCCCTGATATGCTGTCCCGTTATCGCCAACGGCGAAGGGCCAGAGCTGGATGAAGTATTCTGGCGCCCATGGGAACGCCATACCAAATGATTGTTTCCTTTGTTTTCATAAAACTGAAAAAATATCAATAATTGGGCAATGATCAAGTAAATATACTCTCAGGTTCCCTGCCAACTCCATCGATTTTGCCAAGAAGGTGTGGGGTGCCGTTGATGGGGTGAAGCCGGATCAGACGCGGAAGGGGCTTGCTCTTAGAATTCAGATGCGCTACCTTCCCACTTTAAGGTGGTAATTAAATACTGGAAGGACTCGCCCACGTCATGGAAATTCTTTACCCGCGCGACTGGGAAAAAGTCAGTAATTTTCCATCTATTATTATTCGCGAAGTGAATCGGAATGTTCATTTTCGCCCAATTCTTCTTCGGCAGATTGATGGTGTCTTTTCGATTGTCGATTGTCAGTTCACAATTCAATATTCTCAATATGGAACTATACGGCAATATACATTGAAAGAAGGCCTTGAAGACGGAAAATACACACTACATTTCGTCGAATCCAGATTCGACCGGACCCTGGCTCAGATCGGCTTTTTCGTCAGTGCGGACGTGCCGACCATTGGCATGGGCGTCAACGCCATTGAGATTTTGACGACCCAGATCGGCGATTCCCGTTTCGTCGTCAATGGCATTGGCAAGTCTGGAACAACTTGGCTGTTCCAGATGCTTGGCTCCCTGCCCCGCTGCCGCGCGATCGACATGACGGCCAACGGAATGACCGGCATCAACCATGAAGAGCTGGCCCGTGTACCTGAGCGGAATGTGTATCACGGCCATATGCGTCATGGCCTTGAGGTGATGGAAGCGCTGACAACCGGCAATTACCGGATCGTCAACATCGTGCGCGACATCCGCGACGTCGTCATTTCGGAATATCATCACAAATTCACGATGCAGCGTGACCTCGCCCGCCCGGAACTGGCCATACGCGGGCCTTCCTACATGCTCCATCGCGACAACATCATGAAATGGTCAAGCTCGCTTTACGCAGCCCCCGATGCGATCGGGTGGGCCAAGAGCGGCGACAGTGTCATGGTGAAGTATGAAGACTTGGTGTCCGACACACCCGGACAAATGCAGCGGATTCTTACCGAACTGGGGCTGAACGCCGACTCCAATGTCATCGCCTATCTCTGTGAAGTGAACAGCTTTGCCCGTCAGACCGGCGGCCGCAAGCCAGGGCAGGCCGACAATGCCTCCCCTGTCAGAAAAGGCGTGCCAGGTGGATGGAAAGGCGACCTGATGCCCGACACGGTGAAATGGATCGAGGATACATTTGCCGCCTATCTGGACACATTCGGGTACACGGCCAGCCGGTAAACGCGTCCCCTTGCCAGGACATTGGAACCGGCCTGATATTGAGGGCAGGCAGGTTCGGTTACTTGTGACCTGGGACAGGGGACCAACAGCATCTTCCCTTCTGGTTCTTCGGTATTTCCCGGCAGGTCCGTTGATTGAACTGCACAGCCGGGAAGTGTATGAATTGAACCCCAGCTGAACGGGCAGATTTGCCCGTTAGGCGTCCCGCAAGCCAATGGCCGCATGCATATCGTCGGATATCTGGAATTCTACGCGGATCAAACATTGGTGGGGTGGGCGTTGGCTCCCGGCGCCCCGGGGCAGCGGTTGCTACTCACCGTAGAGGTGGAAGGCGAACTCGCCGCCGCCGGACTCGCCAATATCGATCGGCAGGATGTGGCAAAGGCCGGGCAAGGCGACGGCCGTTGCGGTTTTCGCATTCCCATCCATCTGCCCCCCGGGGCGGCCTTCACTGTCCGTGAGGCAACCACCGGCACCGTGCTGTTCACACAGGCCAATCTGGCAACGGTACCCCCGAACCGGGAGGACGGCGCCGATGACACATGGCTGATTGACGGCCATGTCGATATCGCCATCGGCACATCGATCCGCGGCTGGTGCTGGACCCCCGCCGTTGCCGAGCGCCATCTGGAGGTCGAGGCCCGTATCGACGGCACCATCGTCGCCACCACCATTGCGAACGAGGTACGCGGCGATCTGATCAATGCGGGCATCGGCCGGGGCGATCATGCCTTCACCCTGCCCCTGCCCTATTGGATGATGGATGGGGTGGAACGGCAGATCACCGTAACGGCAAATGGCAACCCGCTGGACGGCAGTCCCATCACCTTCGTGGGTCTGGCGGCGGGGCCGCAGACCCTGCTGGGATCATTGGTGGCGGCCATTCCGCAACCGACGGCCGACACCAAGCGAGTGGCGGCCACGCTTGAATGCTATCTGCGCCACGCGGAAATGGTGATACCCCGCTCCGTCGGCTTCAGCCATTACGAGGAATGGCGTGCCGCACAAATGGAAGGGCACCAGGGAACGACGGCACCGATCCTGCCGGACACCATCGGAGCCGATGGCACATTGCTGCGGTTGCGTGACAGCACGGGTGATATCCTTGCCGTCTTCATCGATGACGGCGTCACCGCCATGCCGCATGCCATTCCGACTTTGCTATCGACCCTGAACAGCAGCGGGGCGGATGCCGTCTATGCCGATGCGCAGGCACCAGGGCCCGGCGGACATCTGCCCTGGTTCCGGCCGGACTGGAGCTACGACCTCTGTCTTGGCCAGGATTATACCCGCGGCGTCTGCCTGATCCGGGAAAAGGTGTTTCCCGACCTCCAGGGGCCGGAAACACTGGCCGGTCTGCGCGTAGCGGCCCTGCTGAATTGCGGGCCGGGGCGCATCCGCCATGTCGCCGAGATCGTCTGTACGCTGGACCGGCCGGCCTCTGCCGCGGCCACGGCCGGCGTGACCCGTGTGGTGCAGGCACACCTGGCCCGCCGGGCGCCTGGGGCCAGTGTGACGATGCTTGATGATCAGAACGGCCTGCGGCGTATCACCTGGCCCCTGCCGACCGAACAGCCGCTGGTCAGTCTGCTGATCCCCACGCGCGACCGGCTGGAACTGCTGCGGACGGCCGTCGACAGCATCATCCAGCGAACACGCTACAATCGTTTTGAAATCATCGTCATCGACAACCAGAGCCGGGAACCGGAGACGCTGGCCTGGCTGCGCGATGCCGAGCAGAGAGGCCGTCTGGAGGTCCTGAGCTACGACGCCCCCTTCAATTTTGCAGCCATGAACAATCTGGCGGCGTCCCGCGCCTCCGGCGATATTCTGGGCTTCATCAACAATGATGTGGAACTGATCAGCCCCGAATGGCTTGAAACCGCCGTCAGCCTGCTGGCACGGCCGGAGGTGGGTGCAGTGGGCGCGCGGCTGCGATTTGCCAACGGCATGATCCAGCATGGCGGCGTGGTCGTGGGTACGGGCGGACTGGCGGAAAACGCCTTCCAGCAGGTGCATGTGGACGATCCCGGCTATTTCCACCGCACGCGCGTCGCCGGCAATTACAGCGCCGTGACCGCCGCCTGCCTGTTCTGCCATCGGGCGGAGTTTCTGGCATTGGGCGGTTTCGATGCGGATAATTTGCCGGTGGCGTTCAACGACGTCGATTTCTGTTTGCGCCTGCGCCAGCACGGCCGGCAAATTGTCTGGAGCCCCGATATCGAACTGTACCATCACGAGAGCGTCAGTCGGGGGCGTGACAACACCCCGGAGAAACGAGCAAGGGCGATGAAAGAGGAACTCCACATGCGCCGCCGCTGGGGCCGCCAGGCACTGCTTGATCCGTTCTACAGCCCGAACCTCAATCTTGATGGTGCCCCGTTCACGGGGCTGGCGGTGCCGCCGCGCCGCCGCTGGGGGACGTCATCTTGATCCAGGGCCATTTCGATTGTATCGCGGGCCGTGATGTCTGCGGCTGGGCCTGGGACCCCGCCAATCCCGACCAGACCGTAGCGGTTCGCGTCCAGGTCGATGGGGAAATCGTGGCGCAAGGGGCCGCGGACCGGCACCGGCCTGATCTGCAGGCCGCCGGCATCAGCGACGGCCACCATGCCTTCTTCATCCCCCTGCCGGATCGGCTTCTGGATGGACGCATGGCGCGGTTGGTCCTTACCGGCGATGATGGCGTGCCGTTGGCCGGAACCCCGGCCACGGTGCAATTGCCCTGTTTCCAGTTCCGGCCGGTGCCGCCCCTGCCGGGTCCGCTGCCGCTGACCCTGTCCATCTGCGCCATCGTCAAGAACGAGGCGCCCTATCTTCTGGAATGGATCGCGCATCACCGGCTGGTGGGGGTCCAGCATTTCGTGCTGTTCGACAATGGCAGCAGTGACGGCACGACGCTGGTGCTGTCCGCCCTGGCACGGGCCGGCATTGTGGATCATGTGCCCTGGCCGGACATCCCGCACGTCGCGGCACAGCGCCCTGCCTATATTGCCGGGCTGGCCCGGTTGGCCGGCCGGTGCCAATGGGTCGCCTTCATCGATGCGGACGAGTTCCTGAACCCGTTGCAGGACGAGACGGTTCCCCAGATCCTGCGCGACTTCGGCACCGCCGCCGGACTGATGGTGCCGTGGCGGCTGTACGGTTCCAATGGCCAGACAACCCAGGAGGATGATCTGGTCATCCGCCGCTTCACCCGCCGTGCCGTGGCGGTGTCGACGCTGAACCACAGCGTCAAGACCATCGTGCAGGCGCGGCTGGTCGGCGTGCCGGATATCCATACGCCGAAAATCACCGATGGCAGCCTGGTCGACGAGTTCGGCCTGATCGGCGGCAGTCAGGGGCACCCCGATCGGCATGCGGTGCCCGATGCCCGCCGGCTGGTGCTGAACCATTATTTCACCAAGTCGCTGGCGGAGTGGCGGCGCAAGCGCGACCGGGGCCAGGCCACCGAAGTGGCGGGCCAGAGCGGCTGGCTGCGCCCGGACAATCATTTTGCCGCCCATGACCTGAACGACGTGGAGGATCTGTCCCTGGCATCCCGCGCGCCGGCGATCCTAGCCGAGATGCAGCGGCTGCGGGAGTGTCTGGCATGACCGCCGGCTTCACCCATCTGGACCGGCTGGAGGCCGACGGCATCCACATCATCCGCGAGGTGGCGGCTCAGTTTCAGAAGCCCGTGATGCTTTATTCCATCGGCAAGGACAGCGCCGTCATGCTGCATCTTGCCATGAAGGCCTTTTTTCCGGCCAAGCCGCCCTTCCCCCTGCTTCATGTCGACACAGGCTGGAAGTTCAAGGAGATGATCGCTTTCCGCGACGCGCTGGCGGCGCGTCTGGGGCTGGAGCTGCTGGTTCATACCAATCCCGACGGGCTGGCGCGGGGCATCGGACCGGTCAGTCACGGATCGGCGGTCCATACCGACGTGATGAAGACGCAAGGGCTGAAGCAGGCACTCGACAAATATGGTTTCGACGCGGCGTTCGGCGGCGCACGCCGCGACGAGGAACGGTCGCGTGCCAAGGAACGCGTCTTTTCCTTCCGCGACCGCAACCATGGCTGGGATCCCCGCAACCAGCGGCCCGAATTGTGGAATCTCTACAATGGCCGGATCAGCCCGGGGGAGAGCATCCGTGCCTTCCCGCTGTCCAACTGGACCGAGCAGGACATCTGGGCCTATATCGCACAGGAAAACATTCCTATTGTTCCGCTTTATTTCGCCAAGCCGCGGCCCGTGGTGGAACGTGACGGCACACTGATCATGGTCGACGACGATCGACTGCCGCTTCATCCGGGGGAGATTCCCCAGATGCGGTGGGTCCGGTTCCGGACCCTGGGCTGCTACCCCCTGACCGGCGCCATCGACAGCCGGGCCGACACGCTGGAGGCCATCCTGGCGGAACTGGCGTCCGCGCGCCTGTCGGAACGACAGGGGCGGTTGATTGATGCCGATGCCGGAGCCTCGATGGAACAGAAGAAGCGCGAGGGCTATTTCTGATGGCCGATCTTCTGCGCTTCATCACCTGCGGTTCCGTCGATGATGGCAAATCCAGCCTGATCGGCCGCCTGCTGCATGATTGCGGCGCGCTGACAGAGGATCAGCTGGACGCGCTCCGTCGTGACAGCGCCCGCCATGGCACGACGGGTGCCGGCAATCTGGACATGGCCCTGCTGGTGGATGGCCTGGCGGCCGAACGCGAACAGGGCATCACCATCGATGTCGCCTACCGCTATTTCGGCACGGCCCGGCGCCGCTTCATCGTCGCCGACACACCGGGACATGAACAATATACGCGCAACATGGCCACCGGTGCATCGACTGCCGACCTGGCCGTGCTGCTGATCGATGCGCGCAAGGGTCTGCTGACGCAGACACGCCGCCACAGTCTGATCCTGTCGCTGATGGGCGTGCGCCACGTCGTACTGGCCGTGAACAAGATGGATGCCGTCGACTGGGACAGGGGCGTCTTCGACGCCATCGTCGCCAATTATCAGACCTATGCGGGCGCGCTGGGCTTCCGTACCATCCAGGCCGTGCCCCTGTCGGCATTGGCGGGTGACAATGTGACCAAGGCGTCCAGCCGGATGCCCTGGTACCCGGGCCCGACCCTTCTGGATCTGCTGGAAACGGCAGATGTCACCGACGGGATCAATGACCAGCCCTGGCGGATGCCGGTGCAGTGGGTGATCCGGCCCGATGCCGATTTCCGTGGTCTGGCCGGAACGCTGGTCAGCGGCGTGGTGCGGGCCGGGGATCCGGTCCGGGTGCTGCCCGGCGGCCGCGACAGCCGGGTGGCCCGAATCGCGACCGCCGATGGCGACCAGGCCGAGGCGCGGGCCGGCCAGGCGGTGACGCTGGTGCTGGCCGACGCCGTGGATGCTGCGCGTGGCGATATCCTGTGCGATCCCGCCCGCCCGCCCGAGGTGACGGATCAGTTCACCGCCCACATCATCTGGATGCACGAACAGCCGCTGCTGCCGGGCCGCGCCTACCTGCTGCGGCTGGGAACGGGCCAGGTCGGGGCCCAGATCACCCATCTGAAATACCGCGTCGATATCCATACCGGAGAGCATCTGGCTGCACAGACATTGGCGCTGAACGATATCGGCCTGTGCAACCTGTCGCTGGACGCCCCGCTGCCCCTGGAACCTTATGCCCGCAATCGGGCCGGCGGCGCCTTCATCCTGATCGACCGGCACAGCAATGCCACGATCGGCTGCGGGATGGTGGTCCATACGCTGCGCCGTGCCGACACTATCCGCTGGCAGCCGATGAAGGTCGACAAGTCCGCGCGTATCGCCCAGGCGGGGCATCGTCCGGCCGTGCTCTGGTTCACCGGCCTGTCGGGGGCCGGCAAATCAACCATCGCCGACAAGGTGGAACAATGGCTGCATGCTGCCGGCTGCCGGACCATGACCCTGGATGGCGACAATATCCGGCATGGGCTGTGCCGCGATCTGGGCTTTACCCCGGCCGACCGCGTGGAGAATATCCGTCGCGTCAGCCATGTGACGCAGCTGATGGTGGATGCCGGGCTGATCGTTCTGGTCAGCCTGATCAGTCCGTTCCGTGATGACCGTGACATGGCACGGGCCATGGTCGCCGCCGGTGAGTTCGTGGAGATCTTCGTCGACACACCCCTGTCCTTGTGCGAAGCCCGCGATCCAAAGGGACTCTACGCCAAGGCGCGGGCCGGCAAGCTGCCCAATTTCACCGGAATCGACAGTCCTTATGAACCGCCGGAGGCGCCGGAAATCCATCTGCGCCCGGGAGATGGCGATGCCGACGCCCAGGCAGCGGTCGTGGTCGACTGGCTGCAGGCGCATGGAATGCTGGCGGCCCGATGATGGTGTCGGCATGGACCCTGTCGAAACGGTGGCCTGCCTCCATGCCCACCGCCCTTGACTTCGAAGGGCCGAACCCCCCAATTTCCGCCAGCGAGGCTGGCCCCCAAGAAGGACCATGATGGTGCAGGCGGAATATGGTGCCCTTGACGACGAAGAGGACGTGACGGCGGCCGGCGCCCACACCATGTTGGAAGGGCTGCTTTACGTCGCACGCTACCACGGGCTGCATCTGTCGCGTGAGCAGGTGATACGGCAATATGCCCGCGACAGCGCCGAGGTGCGGCCATCGGTCATCGTGGCCGCTGCCGACCGCGCCGGGCTGAAGGCCAAGGTCACGCGCATGCGGTTCGAGCATCTGCTGCGCCTGGGGCGCGCCGTGCCGGCGCTGCTGCGCCTGCGCGACGGCAGCGCCCGGCTGCTGATCACGATCCATAATCATGGATCGCCGCCCCTGGTGGTTCTGCGCCATCCCATGGACGGCGCGCAGCCGCAGCCATTCGATATGGTCGGCCTGTCGGAAATCTGGGATGGCGAAGTCATCCTTTTCAAGCGCAAGCATGCCGCCGCCGAAGTCAGCAGCGATTTCAG
This sequence comes from Niveispirillum sp. FG148, assembly GCF_057809655.1. NCBI lineage: Bacteria > Pseudomonadati > Pseudomonadota > Alphaproteobacteria > Rhodospirillales > Azospirillaceae > Niveispirillum > Niveispirillum sp. FG148. The sequence goes on along the minus strand of NZ_JBMDKJ010000022.1, from coordinate 88,096 downwards.
CCTGGATTGGCTGATCCGCCAACTGGCCAAGGACAAGCGCATCTTCCGTGATGTCGGCCTGTCCGCCCTCGCCCTGTCGATCTTTGCCCTGGTTCCGCCACTGCTGTACTTCGTGGTCGTCAACCGGGTGCTGGTGCATCAGCGGATATCGACCCTGTTCGTCCTGACGGTCGGGGTGGCGTTCGTCATCATTTTCGACACGATCTTCGGCTATCTGCGCCGCTGGCTGGTTGCTGAGGGGTCCGCCCGGACCGATGCCCGTATCAACACCTATATCTTCGACCGGTTGATCGGCCTGCCGATCGAGGTTTTCGAGCATCAGAGCACGGGCACCATCAGCTACAAGGTCGGCGAGGCCAACCGCATCCGCAATTTCCTGACCGGCCAGGTGTTCACGACCTTTCTGGACAGCACCGTCCTGATCGTGCTGCTGCCGGTCATGTTCTACATGCACGCGCCCCTGACCTTCTTCGTGCTGGCCATCGCCGTGATCATGTTCCTGGTGATTGTGCTGTTCCTGCCGTCCGTCGGCCGCGCCTATGCCCGCGTCGTCCGCGCCGAACAGCGCAAAGGGTCGCTGCTGATCGAGACGATCTATGGCATGCGCACCATCAAGACGCTGGCGCTGGAGGGACGGCGCCGGCACCAATGGGATGACGCCGCGTCGGAGGCCGTTCTGGCCCATCGCGAGATGCAGTTCCTGACCAATGTGCCGCAGACCATCCTGCAGCCGCTGGAAAAGCTGATCTATTCCGGCTCGCTGCTGCTTGGCTGCTATCTGGCGCTGACCTCGAAGGAAGGGGCCGTCGCCATCGGCGGACTGGTCGCCTTCACCATGCTGGCCGGCCGCGTGACCCAGCCCTTCATGCAGATCGCCAGCCTGCTGCAATCGGTGCAGGAGGTGCGCGGTGCGCTGGCCCAGGTCGCTTCGCTGGTCAATGTGCCGGCGGAGGACACGCGCTCCACTCACGGCCTGCGGCCGCGCTTTGCCGGCCATATCATGTTCGACGATGTCCGGTTCCGCTATCCGGGGTCACAGACCTATGCGCTGGATCGCGTCTCCTTCAACCTGCCGCCGGGCAGTGTCACCGGCATCATGGGCCGCAGCGGATCGGGCAAGACCACCGTCACCCGCATGCTGCAGGGCCTGCATCAGGATTACGGCGGGCTGATCAAGATCGATGGCACCGATCTGCGCCAGATGGACCTGTCGCATCTGCGCGCCAATCTGGGCGTCGTCCTGCAGGAGAATTTCCTGTTCACGGGCACCATCCGCGAAAATATCGGCATCGCCCGCGCCGACGCGACCTTTGAGGAGGTCATCGAGGCCGCGCGGCTGGCGGGCGCGGAAGAGTTCATCGAGCGGTTGCCGGCCGGCTATGACACCATGCTGACAGAGGGGGCCACCAACCTGTCGGGCGGTCAACGCCAGCGCCTGGCCATCGCCCGCGCCCTGCTGGTGGACCCGCCCATCCTGATCCTGGATGAGGCGACCAGCGCGCTGGACCCGGACAGCGAGGCCATCGTCAACAACAACCTGCGGCACATCGCCGAAGGTCGGACGATGGTTGTCATCTCCCACCGGCTGGCATCGCTGGTCGATTGCGACCAGATCATTGTCATGGACCGCGGCACCGTGATCGACATCGGTACGCACCAGGAACTGGTCGTGCGTTGTCCCATCTACCGGCACCTCTGGTTCCAGCAGAACAGACACCAGTCCCCGCCCACCGGAGCAAGCAGCCATGAACGGTCGATCACTGGTCCTGCGTCCTGACGCGCGGACCGAAAGCGCCGATCAGGACATTAATGATTTCCAGTCCCATATGGCGGAAATCACCGGCGCGCCCTATCCGCGGCGCGTGCGCATCACGGTGCATGTGCTGCTGGCCATGCTGGTGGTCGCCATCACGGCCAGTTCTGTGCTGCAGCTGGACCGCGTCGTGACCGGCATGGGCCGTCTGGTGTCCCGCAGCCCGACCCTGCTGGTCCAGCCGCTGGAGCCGTCCGTCCTGCGCCAGATCCATGTCCGGCCGGGCAATGTGGTGGCAAAGGGTGATCTGCTGGCGACATTGGACCCCACCATCTCCACCGCCGACGTGACGAAGCTCGTCTCCACCCAGGACGCCCTGCGCATGCAGATCGCCCGTCTGGAGGCGGAGCAGAACGGCACGGACCTGCCCAAACCAGCAGACGATGACGAGGCGGCCAAGACGCAATATTCCATCTGGAAATCCCGCATCGCCGAACGTAACGCCCGCGTCGCCGTCTTCGAGCAGAAGATGCAGGCGACAACCGGCCTCATCGAAAGCGGCCTGCGCGATGCGGAGCATTTCCGGTCCCGCCTGAAGGTCAGCGACGAGATCGAGCAGATGCGCTCCGAACTGGCACGCAAGGAGGTGGGCAGCCGGCTCAACGTGCTTCTGGCCCAGGACACCAAGGCGGAAATCGCCCGCAACCTGTCCAACAGCGAACAGCAGGTGCGTACCTCCCGGCATGAACTGGAAAGCCTTCAGGCCGAACGTGAAGCCTATCTGCAGGAATGGCGCTCCAGCCTGACCAAGGAACTGGTGGCCCGCCGCAGCGAGCTGGCGCAGGTGGAGGAGGATCTGGGCAAGGCGCAGTTCCGGCGCGGTCTGGTTGAATTGCGTGCCGTGGCCGATGCAACCGTCGTCAGTGTTGCCGATGCCGGCCCCGGCTCGGTGATCCCGTCGGGAGAGATCATTGTCAGCCTGATGCCGGCCAACGCCACCCTGGAAGTCGAAGCCGACGTGCAGGGCATGGACCAGGGCTTCGTCAAGGTCGGCGACGAGGTGCAGGTGAAGCTGGATGCCTATGACTTCACCCGCTATGGCACCGTCCGGGCGGAGGTCCGTTCGATCAGCGAGGACAGCTTTACCCAGAAGGATGACGGCACCGTGGCGCAGCAGCGCTATTACAAGGTGCGGGCGGAGATCAAGTCGGTGGACCTGCGCAATGTGCCGGACACGATCCGCCTGATCCCCGGCATGCCGCTGCAGGCCGATATCGTGGTCGGCCGCCGTCCGATCATCGCCAGCCTGCTGGACAAGGTCATCGCCAACACCATGGAAGGGATGCGGGAGCCCTGACATAAGGTCGCGCCTTCCCACCTGCTGCCGGCACGCGGCGGGTGGGGGTGCCGTTCCTGGATCAAGGGCCGGCCAAGCCCGCGGATGCTCATTGTAAGCTCTTGGTAAGGCTGATAAAATGTTCGTTGTTCGGTCTTGTCGCAAGATACCGAGGGCAGTTTGCCATTTCGATAGAATGAAAGACCATGACAATAATTAAATTAATCAAATATTCCTGGGCAAACGCCCCTGACATTTACGACTATGCTCGCGCGCGCACGACGGCATTATTCAAGCCCAATCATGTCCGGCGCCGCTGGGATGGCGATGTATCGCTGCAAGGGGCCAAGCGTGTTGCTGTTTTCAATCATTTCGACACACATGGCGTCGTTCATGACTATGTCGAATATTATATCCAGGAAATGCAGAAGGCCGGATTCGCCGTCATTTTCACGTCGAACTCGCCGAAATTCCCTGAAAGCAGCGTCAAGCAGCTGAAGCCTTTGGTATCGAAGATCATCTGGCGTGCAAATGTCGGCTATGATTTCGGCGCCTTCAAGGACGGTATCGCCGCCATTCCGGATTCCCAGGCGCTGGACATGCTGCTGGTCACCAATGACAGCATGTACGGGCCATTGCGGGATCTGCCGGACATCATTGCGGAATCGGATCCCTCCCAGGCGGATGTCTGGGGCATTACCGACTGTTGGGACCGTCAGTTCCACCTGCAAAGCTACTTCCTGCTGTTCCACCCCAAGGCGCTGCGCAGCAAGGCCTTCCAGCAGTTCTGGAAGCGCCTGCCCTATTACCAGCGCAAACGGTGGGTGGTCCGGTATGGTGAAATCGGCCTGACGCCGTACTTGCAGCGCTATGGCCTGCGCTGCCAGGCGCTGGTTCCCTATCGCCAGACGGTCAGCACGCTGGCCCCGCGGATCGAATCCTATCTGGAGGAAACCAAGCCGGACGAGGATCCGATCCGTTATCGCTATCTGGAAACCATTGCCCGCGCCATCCGCGATGGCGTGCCGCTGAACCAGACCCATTTCTTCTGGGATCACCTGCTGGGGCCGGCGCGCTGCCCCTTCATCAAGCGCGACCTGCTGCAGCACAACCCGATGGCCATCCCGTTCCTGCACCATTGGGAGCGCATCCTGGCCGGCCATTCCCAGTATGACAGCCGGTTGATCGTCCGCCATCTGGAACGGACGATGCGCAATCGCGTCTATTGACGGCCCGCCGCCATGGCGATCAGCGCATCGTTGATCGCCGATGGCGTCATCTCCAGGGACAGCAATATCCCCTTTCCATAGGCGCGCAGCCGTTCAGCCTGCGCGCCCAGATCAAACGTGGCCACCGGCAGCCCGGTCGAGAACAGGTGCGTCAGCGCGTAGCACCAGGTCTCTGGCCAGGTTGAGGGCAGGAAACCCGCATGCGGCGCCAGCCGCGCCAACAGGCCCGGCGCCTCCCCCTCCTCATAGGGGCCTGTGACATCCACCCGTCCGGTATCAAACAGCGCCGCGTCATCCAGCGTATAGCCCATGACGATGAAGCGCAGCGGCAAGTCGCGGGCAGCCGCGTCCAAGGCGCAGGCCAGCAGCAGGGCGAAACCCTTGGGCGGACCGATCGCCCCCGCAATCAGCACCGACCAGGGACGCTGATCCGGATCGGCCCTCACCACCGGGCCAACGATCGGCGCGGTCCCGTCCTCAATTGCGACCATCTGCACCGGCGCGCCGGGCGCATAACGGACGATTCGCCGGGCGCTGTCGGGCGTGGCGCAATCGACAGCATCCGCGCCCTCCAGCACCCGGCGCGTGCCGTCACGCCATTGGGCGACCGAGACATCAATTCCCAGCAGATCGCCGTTATCGATCACGCATTGCTCGCAACCGGTCACGTCTGGTTCGCCGCAATAACGGCCATCCTGCGTTGTCAGGGTGATGCGGGGGCATATCCATGCGTAATCGTGCAGATGCACGCGATAGGGGAACCAGCCGGTCAGACGGGACAGGACCGGCAGATCCAGATTGAACAGATGGTGGATTTCCATCCGTTCAACACCCAACCGACGCAGATCGGCCCGCAGATCAGCCAACCCGTCCGCCAGGTCATAGACCAGATTGGGCAGGTCCGGCCGGCCGGGCACCTCCAGACGCAGCGAACGCGCACCCTCCGCTGTCCGTTCCGGGCGCAGGATCAATGTCGACACACACGCCGCTGCACACCGCGCGACGCGCGCGGTGACGAACCGGTCCGTCCCGCCCCCCAGTGTGGCGCAGACCAGCAGCAGCGGGAAAATCGTCCCCTGCCCCACCAACCGGGCAATATCCAGCTGGCGCCGGGCCGCGGCCAGCGGGTCAGCCGCCAGGAAACACTGAATTTCCTGCTCATAGCCAGGGTAGCGCTGTTCCAGAATCGCCAAGGCGTTGCGGATGCGACTCTGCTTCTCCGGACCGAAGGAGCCGCCGCCGACATGACCGACGAAAACATCCAGTGCCAGCACATGCCGCCAGCCCAGGGCCGTCGCCCGCAGGCAGAAATCATTCTCCTCGCCATAGCCCGTGCCGAAGGCCACCGCATCGAACCAGCCGGTCCGGTCCAGGCAATCCCGGCGGATATACATGCAGAAGCCGACCGCGGTCGGTATCGGCGCGACTTGTCCGGCAAGCGCCGTCTGGGCCACGCTGTCCAGCCCGGCCGGATCGACCTGATCCAGCGGCGTGCGGTCATTTCCGGTGGGATAGGAACAGATGGTCGCATCGTTGGACCAGGGCGTGGCCGTGCCGATATCCGATGAAAGATAGGCCGCCGCGCGCAGGCGACGCAACCAGCCTGCGGAAACGATGGTGTCTGCATTCAGCAGTACCACATCCCGGTCCGCGGATACGGCCATGCCGATATTGACGCTGCGCACGAAGCCCAGATTGCCGTGGTTGCGGCGCAGCATGATATGCCCGGCTCTGGCCAAACCATCCAGGAATGGCACCAGGGCCGGGATGGGTCCGGCATCATCGACGGCGATAATCCGCATCGGTGCGCCGGCATCATTTTCCAGCAGAGCCGCAAAGCACGCCCGCGTCGCCGCCTCGTCCCCATAGACGGGGACAATCACGTCGACAACATCATCTGTCCGCCCCCGCGACGCGGCCTGCGCCCCGGCGGGCAGATGCAGGGGTTCCCCCGTCAGTTCGAACAGCAGCCGGGGGCGGGCGATGTCATTCGGCACCGGTACCGACAGAAGGGGGGCATCCAGCAGGTCCGCGATGGGCTGACCACCGGGAGGGACAGAAACATGGCGCGACAGCAGCCGGTCCCCGTCCAGCAGCAATAGCGCTACCGGCCGGCCCGGTGCGGCCAGATCCAGCACGCGGGCCTGCCAGTGCCCATCTTCCCGTTCCTCGACCAAGCCCGTCAGCCGCGGCGGCCGCAAGCTCACGGCATCGATTGCCGGGCCCACTGCCTGCCCATCGACCAGCACCAGCGGATCAATGATGCCGCGCAAAGGCTCCGGCAGGCGAATCGCCACGACACGGACGCCATCACCCGATGCGGCCAGGGATTGATCGGCCAGAATCAGGCCCTGCCAGACCATCGCCAGTCGCTGCGCTGTCGGCGGCAGGATGCAATGCACTGTACGCCCGGCGATATAGGTCAGGGGTGCGCCGGCGCGCGCCACCTGATCCATCAACTTGCGAATGGCATCGACATCGGTTTCCGCGTGCCAGGACAAAGCGGCGAGGACGGAGCCATCAATTACGCCCAGTCCGAGCAGGCCCTTGGCCGCCGTGAGGTGATAGGGATCGAGCGTCAATACCCGCCGCAGCAGATGACGGGCCTCCTCGGCATCGCCACAGCAGAACCGCATAGTGGCAACCACGGTAAGGTCATCGGCAGCGGCCGGTACCAGACGACCAAGATATTCGCCCAGCAGCCGGGCCCTGTCATGATCGCCTCTGGCAAGCGCTTCCAGCAGTTCGGTCCGCAGACGTAGGCGCAACGGCACGGCCGCAGCCCCCACCTGCTGCGTATCAGGTTTCGCCTGCGGATCCTGTCCCTGGGCCATCAGCGTGCGACGATGGCAACGCGCACGGCAATCAGCGGGTCCTGAGGTTGTGGCGATCGGCACGGCTCGCCATCGGCGGCTTCCATTTCACCATGCCGAAGGAAGCGGGCGCCATAGATGACCCGATGTGTCTGGGACAGCGGCGGCATCAGCCGGAACGCGATGCCTGACAGCGGCCGTCCACCCGGCGTTCCCAGAAGCAGAGGCGACGATGTCCAGTTACCGTCACTGGACGAAGAGCCCGGCACCCGATATTGCAGCAACTGTCCGACCGATGCGCTGGTCTCGACATGCAGCGCCTCTATCCAGAAGGGCGCATCCTCTGCGGCGGCCCATTGGCCCGCGGCAAAGCTGACGGGGCCGACCTGCTGGATATGGGCATGCAGCCGCAGGCCCACCTGGGCAGCGGGGATGACATTGTTCAGCCGCTTGATCTCCAGATCCAGGCAAACCTGCAATTCAGAGCCGAACAGGTAATTTGTGATCAGAAGCGGGGCCGGACCGGCCGGCACCACCAGCACAGCCTGCCCCGTTCCATTCAGCCAGGCCGCATTGACCAGTTCGCCATTCTGCAGAAACTTCAATCCGGCCGTGCCGGGCTGAGGCAGGCAGGACAACTGCGCCGCGGGGAAGCTGACACCATTGACCACCCGATCCGGCTGGGCCCGCGGGCGCACCGAGACCAGATAAAGCCCCTCCGGCAAGGCCAGCACCTGGCTGGAAGAACGAAAGCGTTCCGCATTCACCTCCCGCTCGCCCGCGGGTGTCACTGCATTCTCTGTCGTCATCGCCTGCGCACCGGTTCTGCAATGGCTCATCGTAGCAATTTGCTGCGATTCCACAAAAGGAAATGGCGGGACAAAGCCCGCCATTTCCCTTCACTTCGGCAACGGTGAGGGTTACTTCACCGTGAACCAGCTCAGATTGATGTTGGTCACGCCGACAACCGTGATGGTCGAGCCATCGGGCAACGTCAGGACGGTGTTGCCACCGGACACGGTCGCATTGTTGATCAGCGACAGCAGGTCCAGCGTCCCGCCCGCCCCGTAATTGGTGCTGGAGAAGGCCAGCGTATCCTTGGTCGGATCGAAGCCAACAACACGGTCGCTGCCATCGCCCGGCTGGAAGACGATAATGTCGTTGCCCGCACCGGCGGTCAGCGTATCGTTACCAGCTTCACCCAGCATGACGCCGCCACCGGCACCGGCCACAATGCTGTCCGCACCGGCGCCACCGCCCAGGGTCGAGGAACCCGTACCACCGATCAGCGTATCGGCACCGGCACCGCCGTTGGCGACACCGAACTCGCCCAGCTGCACCTGGTCGTTACCACCGCCACCGATGATCGAGTCGTTACCGACACCACCAACGACGGTCAGGGCGACAGTGCTGTTTGCGTTGCCAACGACGAAGCTGGAGCCGGCATCACCGACGATCAGGCTGGTGCCCGTGCCGGCGAAGAGAGACACGACCTGATTATTGGACGTCCCCGACAGGACGATGTTCTGGACCCGGTCATCAATCACGACGTTGCTGATGGAACCAGAACCGCCAGACGGGGCGGTAATCTGCACCAATTCATTCGCGGCACCGGTCGAGGTGATAACCGAATTGGTGATGTTCGTGGAGCGGATGTTACCGATCAGAACTTCCTCGGCCCCCGTAACCGCGGTCGGCGTCAAGGTAACCTGCTGAAGTACGACCGCCTGGCCGGAACTCTGCGTGTTCAGAACCGATGCAATGAACTGGTTCTCCGTCGCCGTCAGACCGATCGTCGCTACCGTTGCACCACCCGTCAATGTCGCCATCGCAACCCCCACCTATCGCAAAAATTATCTACACCAACCGCCTAATGCCTTGGCGACTTCCGGGCCAAGCCTACCCAACGGACTACGCTGAGATTTCTCGAAAACTTTAGCAGTCATCCCCACCTGATGCAACCTCATTGATGCGTCGCATCCTTACCCAGATGTTAACGGATTCATCCCGGCATTTGGCACCCCGCCCCCGGCCGTCGCGGCGGCCAGCCCAGAATCTCCGGTAATAACAAGGACTTGAGCCATCGCCCCGGCCTGTGCGCCGCAGGCAGCCTCCCATCAGTATGACCTTCGGCCTAGTCCTCTTTACAGACACATCACAAGCCAAACAGTTGCATCAACCTAGCCCACCCCGCCTATCTCGCAGATGCAGCAATCTCCAAAGCGGTAGCCACCGGTGCATCATCCGCCAGGGACGGGTCTTCCCAGGCAGCAAACAGCCCCCGCGCTTCCGCAAATGCCCCCAGCAGAACCAGCCGAATCAGGGCCAGTTTGCGCGCGTGACGAATCGTTGTCGCCGACCGGGCCGCCCGGGGCGAAAGCCAGATGTCCCGCAAGGCGCGATGGACGGCGTCCGGATTCGCGGCGTTCTGGATGGGCGCGAACACGGACTCCGCCGCCTGCGGCACCGCCGGCCCGGCCGACCGGGCGATCTGCAGGGCATTGCTCACCGACGTATCGTCCGCCAGGGACGGATCGTCACAGATCTCGAGCAGATAGCGAGCCTCCGCGAACTCACGCAGCTGCACCAGTCGGATCAGGGCGATGCGGCGTGCGTGACGGACGGAACAGACGGCCTCTGCCGCATGGGGAGTCGCCCAGATATCCCACAGGGCCTGACGCAGCTCCTCGGCGTCCTGTGCCGCGGCCAGGGCCTGGAGGGCGGGTACCGGCTCTGTGGGCAGCCCGTTGCGCAACAAGGTCCACAGCAGGGCCAGTTCATCCGGCGCGGACGGACGCGGACACAAGCCCTGCCAGAGCAGGGCCGGGTCATGGCGGGCCCGCAGGTCCCGGCAGATATCCGCGCGCAGCCGGCGGCGGAAGCCGTCGGGCAGCATCAGCCCATGGCTGTCGTCCCCGGATTCGATGCTGGACAGCAGCGTCGCCATGTCGGCGCCGGCCCCGATCCCCGCCGACAGCGTCAGATGGGTTGCCGCCATGGTCAGCAGTTCGGTTTCGCCATCATCCATGCCGGTGGGCAGGATTGCGGCGCGCAGGGAAGCGCCGGCCAGCGCCGCGACGGCAGCGAAACGGGCGGCCAGACGCGGATCGCCCTCTGCATTATTGGCCAGCACGGCCCGGAAATAGAAAAGACCAGTAATGTTCCCGGGAAGAATCTTCAGCCAGTCGAAGAACCCGACACCCCTCTCCGGTACCGGCAGCGTCTCCGGCTGTCGCAGGTCGATGCCGAACCGCGCGACCGCCTGATCAGCCAGCGCCTCGAACTGTGCCATGGCTGCCGCCGTCTGACCGGCATTCACCAGTTCCTTCAGCAGGCGATAGCGCAACCCCGACAACAAGGCCGGCGAGAGGTCGGGCGTGTCGATCCGCTTTCGCAGATATTGCAGAAAGCGATCCGGGTCGAGCGGCACGATCGGCGGCAATGGCGCATCGGAGGCATAGGCGCGGATCTGCGCGCCGCAGACATCCACCTGCACATACCCGAAACCGACTCGTTTCAGCGCGATTTCCATTCCCAGGGCGCTGAACAGGGTCAGGTGCAACCCCGGACTGGCGATCGGCGCCAGCATGCCGGGGGTCGTGCCGACATTCAGCGCCGCGCCGTCCGGCGTGGTCAGAACGGCCACGCCCCGACTTCCCACCGCGCGCCGCATGGAGGCCAGGAATGCCGATGGTTCGGGGATATGCTCAACCACTTCCGACGCATAGGCGATGTCGTAGGGCTCCGTCATCGGCACATCGTCGGTCCAATAGTCGCGAACGATGTCCAGGCCGAGATGATCCCGCCCCAGGGCTGCCAGGCCGGACGGGTCATATCCCTTGGCCGTCCATCCCAGCACCTGCTGGACATAGTCGCTGGCAAAGCCATAGCCGCCACCGATTTCCAGCATGCGCCGACCCGGCCCCGGCTCGGCGAATCCCAGCGGTTCCAGCATGGGGCGCAGCCCCGCCCCTTGTTCCAGATAGAAATCCAGCACGACCCCGCCGGGCGCCTCCTCCCCCCGGTAATCCGCGCCCTGGCGGTCGCTGGAAAACCGGGTGCCGCATCCGGCACATTCCAGAATGCGCCAGTCGGCGCCGGCCGGTCCGGCACCGGGGATGACCAGCACCGGCCGATGGGGGCCAGGGTCCCGACAAACCGGGCACACGCAATCAACCGCCTCGACATCTTCTTGTTGCCACAGGAAATGCACGGGGTCACTCCGGAAAATCATCGGGGAAGCAAGAGGTCGTTCTGGACCAACGCGCCATAGCTTTAGAAGGTGTGGCCACAACAGGAAAGCAAATCTCTTGCGGGACGCCAATCGGCTGGGCCACGCTGTGGGCAAGGCGCGGGGATGGGACGATGTTCAGGATACTATTTCTGCATAAGGATTTTCCGGGACAGTTCGTGCATCTGGCCCGGTACCTGGCAGCACAGCCGGGTATCGAGGTCCGGGCCCTGGCCAGTGATCCCGTCATGGACGTGCCCGGCGTCCAGCTTCACCGCTACGTGGCGGAGGTCGGTGCCGACAGTCGCCCCCATCCCTATCTGTTCCTGTCCGACCGGGCCATGTGGCGCGGGCAGGCGGTGCTGGCCAACTGCGTGCTGCTGGATCGGCAGGGCTACCGGCCGGACCTGATCATCGGGCATAATGGCTGGGGCGAGATCCTGTTCCTCAAGGAAGTCTGGCCCAATGTGCCATTGATCGGCTATTTCGAGTTCTACTATCACGGCACTGGTGCCGATGTCGGCTTCGACCCGGAATTTCCCGCCAGCTTGAATGACCGGGCGCGGGTCCGGGCCATGAACGCCACCAATCTGCTGGGGCTGGCCACGGTTGACCGGGGCGTCAGCCCCACCCGCTGGCAGCGTGACCTGCATCCCCCGGCCTTCCGGGACGCGCTGGCGCTGCTGCATGAGGGCATCGACACGGTCAGGGCCAGTCCGGGTCCGGCGAAACCGCTGGCTTTGCCTGATGGACGCGTGCTTGACGGGTCGCGGCCCATCCTCACCTATGTGGCGCGGGATCTGGAACCTTATCGCGGCTTTCACACCCTGATGCGGGCCGCCCCGGCCATTCTTTCCCGGCACCCGGCGACGGATCTGGTGATTGTCGGCGGCGACGGCACCTCCTATGGTCCGCCGCCTGCGGATGGCGGCGGCTGGCGGGAGCGGATGCTGGCGGAACTGGCCGGCACACTGCCGCTGGACCGCGTGCATTTGGACCGCGTGCATTTCATAGGGCGGCTGGCCTATGATGATTTCATCAATCTGATGCGCCTCAGCACCCTGCATCTCTATCTGACCTACCCGTTCGTGCTCAGCTGGTCGATGCTGGAGGCCATGGCCTGCGGCGCGCCGCTTCTGGCCTCCGCAACAGCACCGGTGGAGGAGGTGGTGGCGCACGGGCAGAATGGATTGCTGGTACGGTTCCCGGATCCTGCCGCGTTGGCGGACGGCGTTTCAGCCGCGCTGGCCCTGCCCGCCGAAACGCGGTCAGCCCTGGGAGCGGCAGGCCGGCAGACGGTGCTGGACCGGTATGACCTGACCGGCATCGCCCTTCCGGCCTGGCTGTCGCTGCTGCGCCGGGACGGAAATCTGCCGATCTGACCCTGCCCCCTTTGCGGGGCGGGCCGCATCCGCTAGACCTTGCGCCTTGCACGCTGCCATCGGCAAGGTGCGTTCCGAACCATCGCCCCCTGCTTGTCCCGCCCCGAAAGGTGGAAACATCCCGTGTCGGTAAACAAACCCCAGAAGTCCTTGATGCGCCGGGCAATCGACAAGCTGGGCGGATCGTTGTTGCAGCGCGGCACCCAGGCGGCACGCAAGGGCAAGCTGTCGGATGCCACGCGGCTGTGGCACCAGGGCGCGCAGGAGGGCGACCCCCATTGCCAGCTGGCCCTGGCCAATGCCCTGGCCCAGGGGCAGGGCGTGCTGCGTTCGGTACGCAATGCCTATCGCTGGTTCGAGGAGGCCGCAAAGGCGGGCCTGCCCGCCGCACAGGCCCAGCTTGCCGTGTTCCATGCCAATGGTGTCGGGGAGGTGGCCGACCAGGATGCCGAGGGGGACGGTGGCAGCCGCCATCAGGACAAGCTGCGTCAGCCCTTCTTTCTGCCGCGTGACGATGCCAAGGCGCGATACTGGGCCCGGCTGGCGGCAGAACAGGGGCATGTCGATGCCCAGGTGCTGCTGGGCTGGCTGCTGAACCGCGATGCCGGCGAGCAGGCGCCGCGCCTGCCGGCCGAGGCTGCGGAATGGTACAGAAGGGCCGCCGAGGCCGGCAACGCCCAGGCCATGGTCGGATTGGGGGGGCTGATCGCCGACGGCCAGGTGCCGGGCAAGGATGTGGCCGACGCCTACCGGCTCTACGAACAGGCGGCAGCCCAGGACAATGCCACGGCCTATTATCTGGTGGGCGCGCACCTTCTGCATGGGGTGGGGGTGGAAGCCGATCCGGTCGCTGCCCGCAAATGGCTGTTGAAGGCCGCCGACGCCGGGATCGTCGCGGCGATGCAGACTTTGGGCCGGATCTATCTTCACGGCATCGCCACCAGCGTCGATATCAGCCAGGCGGAAACCTGGATTCGCCGCGCCGCGTTGAAGGGCGATGTCGACAGCATGGCCATTCTGGCCGAGTTGCACGCCACGGGACAGGCCGGCATCCCGAACAAGGCCGAGGCCATCGTCTGGTACACCGCCGCGGCCGAGCGCGACCACCCGGGCGCCGTGCTGGCCATCGGGCTGGCCCACCTGACGGGTGACCATGTGCCGGCCGATCCCGAACGCGCCGTGTCCTATTTCGAGCGGGCGGCCGAGCGTCTGCCGGAGGCGCTTTTCCGGCTCGCGATCTGTCATCTGGACGGTACCGGCGTGCCGCAGGACGAGGAAAAGGCCGCGCAGCTGATGATGAAGGCCGCAGGGCAGCAGCACGCGAACGCGCTCTATAATTTTGGTGTGCTGCTGTATCACGGGCGCGGCGTGCCGCAAGACCAGGAGGCGGCGCGGCGCTGCTACGAGGCGGCGGCCAACATCGGCAGCGCGTCGGCGCAGTTCCGGCTGGCCCATGCCCACACGCTGGGCGAAGAATATGCGGAGGATCCGGACCGGGCCATCGAGCTGTTCACGGCCGCCGCCGCACAGAACCATTGCGCCGCCCAGGTCAATCTGGCGCGTATGCTGCTGAAGCACCGGCCGGACGACCGCCCGGCCCTGGACAAGGTCCGCGGGCAGCTCGCGCGCTGGACCGAGAAGGAGGTGCCGTCGGTCCTCACCGTGCTGGCCGAGCTGGCTTGGCGCCTGGACCGGGACGCGGCGACGGCCAAGGCACTGTTGGACCGCGCCGAGGCTCTGGCCGACCCCCATGTCAACTATGTTCGGGAAATGATCAGCCAGGACACGATATAATACAATCTGCCGAGGGTTTGACCCTTGGCGGATTGCAGGCCGGCGAGCGCCGGCCCGGCGCTCGTGCGCCGCAAGCCAAGCCCGCGGATGCGGGTGCCCGGCGCTTGAGGGACCACAAATCACCCTTGATCGGTCACAATCAAGGGTGATTTGTATAAGGCGTGATCGGTTACCTCCGCCGGACAGATTACCCCATATGCACGAGTCTGCCGTCCGCCTCGACCCGGTCGGCGATGTAGGGATAGGCGTTCAGGATATGGGCCGGCCGCACGGTCCCCGCCTGCAACGCCCGCAGCATGTCGGACACATATTGGCTGGCGATGATGACCGTGGAGGGTTCCAGGTCGGCCGGATCCAGGTCCTGTGGACAGCGCAGCGGAAGCCCCTGCACTTCCCCCCGGCTGCGGCTGTCCAGGAAGCCGCGCAGCCGGGCGCGGGCTGTTGCCGGCAGGGCCGCCATGACCAGCTCCCCGCCACGGCCCGCCCCATAGAGCCAGATCGGCCCGCGTGGCGGCAGCCGGTCGAAATCCGCCGGGGACCACAGGCAGGGCAGGTCGGCGGCCAAGGCCGGCGACAGGTCGTTGATACCGGTCACCCGCGGCGGCCGCGCCGGCGATGACACCGGCGACAGCGGCGGCCAGGCCAGCGATGCCGGCTGCCCCGCCGGTGAAGGGTCTGTCAGGCGCAGACTGGTCACGGGGTGAAAGGCCAGTCCGTCCGCGGCGGCCAGGGCCGGCGGCAGGTCCAGCGCCAGCGACCGCCAGTCGGCTGCGGCCAGTTGCAGCCCCCGCAACCGCTCCGCCGGGCAATAAAGCGCCCCGGCCCGCAGGAGGGCGAGGGCTGGTTCATCGCCCCCGGTGGTCAGCGGAGCCAGCGACCATTCCTCTGCCGGATCGACCGGAAAGCCCGTCGCCCCCGCCGGTCGCGGCCACAGGGCAGCGGCAAGCGCCGCCCGCCCCGTCGGCGCCATCTCCCGCATCCGCGCCAGATGGTCGGCGTGCCATTCCACCCAAGCGGGCAGGATGGCCAGGCCGGCCGCATCCCCCATCGCCGACAGCAGCGCGGCGGCATCCGCCGGCCCCGGCAGGGGACGGACCGTGATGCCGGCCACCGCGGGCGGCAGTTCGGCCCCGCCCGGCACCAGCGCCGTCACGGCCGGCGCCCCGCACTGCCCCGCCAGCATGGACAGCCGTTCCGCCAGACCGGGCCCGTCCGGCAGCAGCACAGCCACACCGCCCGGGCCACCGGCCCGACGCGCGCCCGCCAGTTCGGTCAGAAGATCGGGCAGCGGGGCCAGCAGTTCCTCCAGGCAGAGCCGCCGGTTGAAGATGGCCTGTGCCGTGGCCGCCATCTCCCGCGCCGTGGCGGGATTGGCCCTGATCCAGGCGACACGGTCCAGGATGTCGGCTGCCGCCGCCGCCTCACCCTCGTCGGTCCCGACATATAGCACGCTGTCACCAAACCAATGTTCGATGAAGGGATGCCGGTCGGACACAATCACCGCACCGGCCGCCGCCAGCTCGAACACCCGCATGTTGGGGACACCATCCGCCCGATGCTGCGGCAGGTGCAGGCACAGGCCCATGCCCCAATGATGGGCTGCATCGATCACCGATCGCCCGTCGAAGGGAAGTTCGCCCTGATACGCCCCCGGCAGGTGCGACCAGCGCGCCGCCGCCCCATACAGGGCCAGCACCCCTTCCTCCGCCAGACGGGCCATCAGGTGCGGAAAACGCAGCCCGTCCCAGTTCGACCCGACATAGAACAAGCGGCTGTCGGGCCCCAGGCCCGGCTTCCGGCTGGACCGGGGCGAGCTGACATGCATCGCCCGCATCGGCGCCGACCGGCCCGCCACGGCCAGCCGCCCGCGCAGATGAAGTTCCAGGGACTCGCCGGACACCAGATAGGCGTCGTGGCTCAATTCATTGACGGCGGCCAGATCGCGATCCGCTGCCTTCATCCCCTCGATGATGGATGGCGGTCCCCAGGCGCAGCCCAGCCATGGGTGATCGGTCAGTTTCGGGGCCGCCACCGGAAACAGGTTCAACACGGCGTCGGGGTTGAAGGTCCGCACCTGGTCCGATCGATGATGGATGCCGGCCTGCCACCCCAGCCCGGTCATGGCCTGGGCAAAGCGCAGGGCCAGTTCCCTTTCCGCCACGGGGCGATCAGGATCGATGGGATTGAACAGGGAGAGGCGCAGGGTCATGGCGGCGGCGGGGCCTTGCGAAGACAGGAGGCGGGAGGTCATTATGCCCTGCCGACGGGGTACCTGACCAGTTGAGCGAAATCCCGGCGAACAGAATGGAACCGGCCGGATGCGCGTGGCGCTGCTGAACACTTTCGACACGGCCGGCGGGGCGGCCCGCGCCATGCATCGGCTTTATGTCGGTCTGGGCCGGCTGGGCATCGACCGCAGCCTGTATGTCGCCCGCCGCGACAGCGATGATCCCGCCATCATTCCTGTCCGGGCCGTCACGGTGGCGGAGCAAGCGGAATATCAGGCGGCGGAGGAGGCCGTCCGGGCCGAGGAGGCCCCCTACCCCCGCTTGCGCACCTCCGGCTTCGTTCCCTTTCATTCGGAACGCGCCGCGCGTGCGCAGCTGCTGGAACAGCGGCTGCGGGATGCCGATGTCTTCAACCTTCACTGGACGCGCGGCCTGGTCGACTGGGCGCACTTCATGGAACGGCGCGGACCGCATCAGGCCCTGGTCTGGACGCTGCACGACCAGAACATCTTCACCGGCGGCTGCCATTACACGGGCGACTGCGAGCGCTATACCCGCGCCTGCGGGGCATGCCCGATGCTGGATTCCACGGATGAGGGTGACCTTTCGGCCGTGATCCTTTCGCGCAAGCGGGTGGCCCTGACCCGGCTGCGGGCGCCGCTGCATATTGTGACGCCCAGCCGCTGGATGGCTGCGGAAGCCGCACGCAGCAGCCTGCTGCGCGACCGGCCCATCCATGTCATTCCCAACGGACTGGATATTGACACATACCGCCCCCGTGACCGGGACGCGCTGCGCCTGCGACGCGGCATCGATTGCGCGGCCACCGTGGTCCTGTTCGTCTCCCATGCCCTGGATGACCCCCGCAAGGGCTATGCGCATCTGAAGGCGGCCCTGGACACGCTGCCCGGTGCGGACCGCCTTGTCCTGCTGCTGGCGGGAGAGGGGCAGGTGCCGCCGCCCGTCAATGTGCCCGTCATCCATGCCGGCACCGTCCGCACCGACGCCGACATGGCCGAACTCTACGCCCTGGCCGATCTGGTGGCCGTGCCCAGCGGCCAGGAGAATTTCCCCAATACCGGTCTGGAGGCGCTGGCCTGCGGCACGGCTGTCATCGGCTTTGATCTGGGCGGCCTGCCGGACATGATCCGGTCGGGCCGGAACGGCATCCTGGCCCCGCGGCACGATACCGCCTGCTTCACCGCTGCCCTGCGGGAGGCACTGTCGGATCGCGATCGGCTGATCGCCTGGGGCCGTGAAGGTCGGGATTTCGTGGAACGCGAATGCAGCCTGGAACGGGTTGCGGCCCGCTATGCAGCACTTTATGCCACGGCCCTGGCCCGCACGGCCGCTGCGGGCAGCAGCAGCAGCAGCAGCTGATGATACCAGGGGTGGGAAGCGCCTTGCGAACTCAATCCGTCCCCAGGGATGCGGCGACGCGCGTCGGCAGGCGGGAAAGAACACCGCGGATACCGACCGCGTTCCCATCCAGCCTGGCCGCTGGCGGCTGACCTGTCTGCCGATCATACCAGGCCCGGACCACCTGCACCCAGGGGTTGCCGGGCAGCGCCTGTTCTGCATATTGCAGATGGCGTGCAGCTTCCTCCGCACGGCCCAGCAGCAGCAGTGCCGCCGTATGAAGCGCCGCCGTCATGCCGTGAACGGGGTCTTCGGTCAGGCGCCCCAGTTCGGCCAGTGCCGCTGCCCCATCATCCAGGCTGATGTTCAGGATCGCGCATTGGCGGGTCGCAACCGCCCCGTCGCGTGGAAGCGTACCCAGCAGGGAGCGCACCTCGTCCAGCCGCCGTGCGACAACCAGAGCCAGGGCCCGGTTGATCAGGACCGTTTGATCCTCCGGCTCCAGCGCGCAGTACAGGTCGAAATAGTCGATGCCGTCTGGATTGGCCCATTGCAGGCACAGCTGACCCGCCTGGCGGAACGCGCCCCGCAGCGGATAAAGGATTTCCAGCTGCTGCCGGTCCAGGGGCGCGGCCGGGTGCGGTCGGCTTTGCCGGGCGCCGTCGCACAGCAGGTCGATCAGGACCCGCGCCCAGGCCAGCACCTTCTCATCGGATGCCGGACCCGAGATATCGGCCAGCACCTGACGCGCGCGCGTCGCCTTCCCCGCTTCCAGCAGCGAGGCCAGATGCTGGATCAGGCCCCGCAGCCACTGTGCAGGGTCAAGCCGTTCGGCCGGCGGCTGCCCCTGTGCGGACAGCAACTGTTCCAGATCATAGCGCGCGCCCAGATGATCGGGCGTCAGTTCCACGGATTTGCGGAAATTGGCGATGGCGGCCTCGGTGGCGCCACTATCCGCCAGGGCAAGCCCCATATGGTAATGGTAATTCGCCGCCGTGGTGAGGCGGATGCGTTGGCGCCATTGATCGATGACCTGGCTGGACAGCGGGTCGTCGGAATGGAATGCGTTCCCCATGCAGATATTCCATGCTTCGCCCCGGAAGGGGCGCGGATCGAAGCCCATAGGGCGTTGATAAACCATTACCCCTGCCCTGTCTTGTCTAAACGGCCGGGCTCCTCAGCCGTTGCCTTTTCCCTGGCCGCCCCGTCCAGGACAGTTGCAACCGGCGGCGGCACGGCCCCATATCTGCCCTGGCTTCTCCCCCAGCCCGCCCGGAACCCGATGATGCGCTTCCTGATCGACGCCCTTTCCGCGATGTTGCGGCGCCAGCCGCCGGCGCCGCCGGTTCCGGTTGAACCACCGTCGATCCCGGCCGGCTTCCTGGTCTATGCGGTCGGCGACATCCATGGCGAGGCCGAATTGCTGGAGGCGATGCTGGACGCCATCCGCGCCGACGCCGGCGACCATCCACCGTCCCGCATCGTTCTGATCTTTCTGGGCGATTACATCGATCGCGGACCGGACTCACGCGGCGTGCTGGAGCGGCTGACGGGCAACCCCCTGCCCGGCGCCACGCTGCGCTTCCTGCTGGGCAATCATGAAGCGGTGATGCTGGAATTCCTGTCCGGCGGTGCCGGTGGTGCTGAATGGCTGCGCTTCGGCGGGGTAGAGACGCTGGCCAGCTATGGCATCGCGGCAGCGGGCGCCACGACGCCGGCCAGACTGGCCCAGTTGCGGGGTGAACTGGAAGCGAAGCTGCCGCCGCGGCATCTCGACTTCCTGCGCGGACTGGAGAACTCCTGCGTGACCGGCGGCTATGCCTTCGTTCATGCCGGCATTCGGCCGGGCCGGCCGCTGGATGCGCAGGTGTCAGAGGATCTGCTGTGGATCCGCGAACCCTTCCTGTCCGATCCGCGCCCGCACGGGCATGTCATTATCCATGGCCATACGGTGACGCCGGAGCCGGACATGCATCCCAACCGGATCGGCCTGGACACCGGTGCCTATGCCACGGGCGTGCTGACGGCGCTGTGCCTCAAGGGGACGGAACAGCGGATTCTTCAGGTGAAGCGTCCCTAGCGCGCGACCGGCGCGACCAGGATTGGGCAACGCCGATCCCCAGCACGAAGGACAGAGTGGCCGCGACGGCCGGGACCTGCGGGCTGAAATCCATCGCCCCATGCACGCCGGCCATGAACAGACAGGCCAGCGCCACGGCCGGATAGACCTGATGCCGCCGCCGGCGGCGCATGCCGCGGACCAGCAGGATGACCATGGCCGCCATGGCCACATAGACCAGCGCCGCCCCGGGGATGCCCAGATCCATCAGCAGTTCCAGATGCACATTATGTGCGTAATCCCAGACCAGGGGTCCCGGCAGGCCGGGATCCCGGAACTGCCGGAAGGCCGACAGGAACGCCCCCAAGCCGTAACCCGTCCAGGGGGCCTGGGCGATGGCCCCGATCACCAGCCGATAGACGGGCGTCCGCGCCTCCGCCTCGGTGGAGACATGGTCGCTGGTTTCGCTGAGCCGGCTCAGCGTTTCCTCCCCGCTGAACAGAAGCAGCCCCAGGACCAGGGGGATGGCCACCACCACCAGCAGCAAGGCCTTGCGCCGCGAGATCAGCCGAGCCGCAACAAAGCAGGCCAGCAGCGCCGCCAGCCCCGCCAGCACGCTGATCATCGCCCCGCGCGAATGGGTCAGCAGCACGGCCGTCAGCAGCAGGAAGGTCGCCACCAGCATGGGCACGGCGCGGATGGCCAGCCGGTCGGCCAGATCGCGCAGCCGGAACGACCGGCCGGAATGCAGCGACGCAATGGCCTGGGTCAGACGGGCCAGACAGCACAGCAACCCAATGCCGGCATAGGCGCCATAGGCGTTTCGGTTGACGAAGGTGGCCGTCAGATCCCCCTGATAGGCCCATTTCGGCATCCACAGGATCATCTGCATGCCGGACAGATGCATGAACAGGCCGTAGATTGCATAGGCCGCGCCCGCGACGGCCAGGGTGGACAGTGCCATGGAGGCATTGGACGGGTCGCGGCCCAGCTGTACTGCCAGAAAGAAGATGCCGACATAGGCGGCATTGCGCAGCACCGCATCGAAGGTCGCCTGCGGGTCGAGCGAAAGGGATGCCGGCCCCGGCACACCAAGCGTCCGCCAGGTCTCTTCCCATAAGGGATGCAGGAGACCTGCTGGCAACTGCCCCGTCCCCTGCAGACAGGCCCAGGCCAGGGCCAGCAGCAGCGGAAGGATCACCGGCAGCAGCCGGCGTGGCGCCACCGCGAGATGAAGACGACGCAGCAGAAGCAGGACACTCCAGGCCACAAGCAGCAGACCGACCAGCATTGTCAGCACCAGCCACGCGACCGGTCTGGTGCTGCCCAGCGGCAGGGGCGCCAGGGCCACGACGGCCACCAGCATCCCCATCAGAATACGACCGT
The DNA here is from genome assembly GCF_057809655.1 of Niveispirillum sp. FG148. Taxonomy (NCBI): domain Bacteria; kingdom Pseudomonadati; phylum Pseudomonadota; class Alphaproteobacteria; order Rhodospirillales; family Azospirillaceae; genus Niveispirillum; species Niveispirillum sp. FG148. Next base: position 66,526 of record NZ_JBMDKJ010000022.1, on the reverse strand, counting down.
TGCGGGAGGCGACCAGGCCGGGACCGTGAGGATGATGACCATCCGCCTGCTCGGGCTGCGCCTCAACACGCTCCATTCGTCCCATTCCCTCGCGGCTTCAGGCGAAGCACCGTCCTGATGGCTCGCCGCTTCGAAGCTAACGTTATCCGGCACGCCACCGCAACCCGCCTCGAACCGGATCAGCGCAGCGACAAGCCCGACAGGTCCATGCCCAGGCAATCATCAATCTAAGGTTACAGTCCCTGGACTGTGATCCATCGGTTGCAGAGGTAGATAACGCTCTGGCATGATGTTGTACACTCATTGATCATTCTGACGGAACGGGACAGAATCATGGCCGCACGCGATGAAACATGCCGCCGCGTCGCGGGCCTTGTCATGCGCGTTGCTGCCAACCGCCCTGATTCTGCCCGGCCCTGCGCTGCCGGCCGGCCCCGGCCGTGCCTGCCCTGATAATGGGCATCAGCCGTCCGGAGGGACGCAGGGCATCGCGCCCGCCACCGGCATCGGGGCAATGGCGCCCCCTATCTTGCCGGTGGAGCACTTGGCCGCCATCAGCAATCTTCACTGGTGCCTTGCCTAAGAAGGGGGTGATCAGTAAGACATGTCGGCAGGCTCCGATGGGGCCACCTATGCGGACGAAAGCGGTGTATCCGTTGTTGGCCACCATCGGGTGGCGGTTCCAGATCATGGACCTTGAGGCGATATGAGCAAGCATTCCAGTGTCGGCCCCACGGTCGAGGAACTTTTCCCCGAAGGTCAGCCGGGTCACCACCACCGGCCCCACACGCCGGCCGGGCGCTCGTTCGACTTCCGTCAGACCATGCGCTGGGCTGCTCGCGTGCTGTTGCGCGGCAAGTTCGTCATTCTGGCCTCTGTCCTGCTGCTGGTGGTCCCGACCGCCATCATCCTGAAGCAGATGGAACCGCAATATACGGCCACGGCCCGCGTGGTGGTGGAAACCGCCGACAGCAGCAACATGCTGTCGGAGCAGACCGCGATGTTCCGGCGCCAATGGCTGTCACCGGAAGTGATCCAGACCGAAGCGGAACTGATCACCTCGACCAACCTGATCCGCCGCGTGATCAACCGGCTGGCCCTGGACAAGGACCCCGAATTCAACGCCGCCCTGCGCAAGGGCGCAACGAAGGACGGCGAAAGCTCGTGGCTGTCCTGGCTGTCTCCGCTGAACTGGCTGAAAGGCCGCGACAGCGAGAGCGCCAACAGCGACGTCACCCCCGGCGCCCGCGAAGAGATGCGGCAGGCCCGCATCGTCAAGGCCGTTCTCAGCCGGCTCACCGTCGTCTCGCAGCGTCGATCCTACGTCATCGAAATCCGCTTCATCTCCAGTGATCGGGAAAAGGCGGCGCAGATCGCCAACATCGTCGCCGAGACCTATATGAACGATCGGCTGGAGGCGAGCCTGGAGGAGGCCCGGCGCGTCACCAGCTGGCTGGGCGACCGGCTGGAGGGGATGCGCGCCGACGTGGTTGCGGCCGAAAACGCCGTGGAAAACTTCCGCGCGGCCAACAACCTGCGCCGTTCCGACCAGCGTCAGGCGACGCTCAGCGATCAGCAGCTGTCGGAAATCAATTCCCGTCTGGTCATCGCCCGGGCCGAACTGTCACAGCGGGAAGCGCGTCTGGCCCAGGTGCGCGCCCTGGCCCGGTCGCCGGAAAGCCTGGCCACGTCCAGCGACGTGCTGCAATCCTCACTGATCCAGCGCCTGCGCGAGCAGGAAGCGGTCAAGTCGCGCGAAGTGTCGGAAGCCGAAAAGACCTATGGCGACCGCCATCCCCGCATTGTCGGCCTGCGCGCCGACCTGGATGATCTGCGCGCCAAGATCACCGAGGAGATCAACAAGATCGCGGCCGCGCTCAGCAATGACGTGCAGATCGCCATGGCCGGTGTCCGGTCGATGGAGGCCGAACTGGCCGGTATCCGCCGGGAGACGACGACTGCCGGCACGGCCGAGGTGAAGCTGCGCGAGCTTGAGCGTCAGGCAGACGCCAGCAAGAGCCTGTACGAGGCCCTGTTGGGTCGCTTCAAGCGCGATACTGAAATGGAACAGATGCGCCGCGCCAATGCCCGAATCGTCTCTCCGGCTGAAATTCCCATCGTTCCGTCGGCACCGCGCACGATGTCGATCCTGTCGGTGGTCTTCATGCTGTCGCTGATCCTGGGCGTGGGCCTGGTCTTCCTGATCGACCGTCTGGACAGCACCCTGCGCTCTGCCGACGAGGTGGAGGATGTCACCGGTCTGCCCGCCTTCGCCCTGATCCCCATGCAGAAGGAAAAGGGCGACAAGACCGCACGGCAGTTGCTGGAGAAGCCGACATCCGGCCTCGCGGACAGTCTGCGCAACCTGCGCACCGCGGTGGAATTCGGCGTGCCGCCCGGCAGCAGCCTGATCTCGCTGGTCACCTCTTCCGTCCCGCGGGAGGGCAAGACCTTCGTGTCGCTGTGCCTGGGTATCACCAGCGCACGCAGCGGCGGCCGGGTGCTGATGATCGACGCCGACCTGCATCGTCCGCGTCTCAATACCGCCTTGGAACTGCCGGGCGAACGGGGACTGGGTGACATCCTGGATGGAACCGCCACCTTCGACGAGGTCGTGCAGCATAATGTCGTCGAAGGCGTGGATCTGCTGGCGGCCGGCCGTACGCAGCGAGTCGTGGACCTGATCCATGCCCAGGCCATCCAGACCCTGCTGAACGAGCTGCAGGGGCGTTATTCGCGGATCATCATCGACAGTCCGCCGGTGCTGGCCGTGTCCGATACGCGCATGCTGGCCCGCATGGCCCATCGCGTGATCTATCTGGTCCATTGGGGCTCGACGCCCCGCGATGCGGTCCGCAACGGCATCAAGGTTCTGCGCATGGCCGGGGCCCCGCCGCATGGCATCGTCCTGTCGCAGGTGAACCAGAGCAAGCACGCCACCTACGGCTATGGCGACTACGGACAATATTATGGCCGTTACCGTGACTATTACGGCAGCCGGTAACGGAACGGGCCGCCTGGCCGGACGCCTCACCCTGCTGCTGGTTGGCGGGGCCGGGCTGGCCTTGGTCGCCTTCGCGGCGCCGCGTCTGGCCGCGACGATCGCAGCCCTGCCCGCACGGCCCGTGCTGTGGGAGGCCTATGCCGGCCAGCCTGTGGCCTTGCCGGCCTTGCTGACGGCTGTACAGGCGCTGGACCGTGCCGCCGCCATGGGCGACCGCTCGTCCGACGGCGACCGGGGATTTCTGCTGTTGCGGGCAGCCGCGATCGCCCCGCTGGCCGACCAGTTCCGCCTGCTGATGGCCGCAGAAAGCGCAACGGAGGCCGGCCTGTCGCGGACACCCGGCAATCCGTCCCTCTGGCTTCGCCTGGCGGCCCTGAGGGAGGGGCACGGCGACATGACCGGGGCCCTGGCCGCCTGGCGCATGTCCGTCCTGACCGGCGGGTTCGAGCCGGCCATCATGCCGGACCGTCTGCGCATAGGGGCCCGGCTGCTGCCCTTGATGGACGCGGACGGCCGCAGCCTGTTGAAGCGGCAGATCCGCAACAGCTGGACACTCTCCTGGGAATGGCCGGAAATGGTGCGGGCGGTCCCGGGCATGGCGCCGCTGGTGGACGAGGCGCTGGACAGCCTGACCGACCGCGAAATGGCAGCCTATCTGCGCAACAATGGCGGTCCCCCGCCGCCGCGGCCGCCGCGCTCCTGATCGCTCACCGGCCCGCCGTCCGGTCCTGACGCAGCACTATCTGCACCTCCGCCCACGCCGCCTCCAGCGACACATCCTCGATACAGGGGGCCGGCCTGCGTCCCGTGGGTCGGTATGGGCATTTCCAGGCACAGCCGAAGCAGGATCTGGGGTGGACAGCCACCCGCGGTGGTGTCACCGGCGCCAGCCGGACATCCGGGTAGGGCACAAAACGTTCATACCCCCCACCCCCCGTGATGCAGACACCGGGTGTTCGCATGGCCGCTGCAATATGGATGGCGGCGCTGTCGCACGACACGACCAGACGCGCCCGGGCGATCAGATCGGTCAGGGCCGGCAACGCCGTGGCCCCCGTCATGTCGATCAACGGGACTGCCGGCAGCGTCGCCCGCAGCCGGTGGGCGCGGGCCCCGTCGTCACGGCCCCCGCAGATGATACCCGTCCATCCCGTGGCAGCGTGGATCCGGCCCGCCAGGGCCGCAAACCTTTCCACGGGCCAGCGACGCAGTTCCTGACTGGCCCCCGGCGCCAGCACATAGAATTCCGGCGGCAGCCCGGGCACGGCGTCGCGGGGCAGCGGCACACAGGGCCAGGACCCAGCCTCCGCCACCCCCAGCAGGGCCGGCAGCGCCTCGTTGCGCGCCAGCTCGCTGTGCATGCCGGGTGGGGCGGAAAGCAGCTCGGTATAGGCGCTGTCGCCCAGCCGCCGCTCGAACAGGCTGCTGGCCGCCCCGTCGCCGACCCAGCCGACACGGCGGGAAGCCGCGCTGGCGCGGACCACCGCGTCACCAAGGGCGGCGACGCGAGAAAATGTCGGGTTCAGCGCCAGCGTGGCACCAAGGCGCCGCACCCGCCGCAGGGTCCGCACACGATAGACCGGATTGAGCAGCAGCGCGGCGCGGTCGATGGTGATGATCTCGTCGATTGCCGTGATCTCACGCAGCAGAATGGCGCATTCGGCCGCCACCAGTACCACCACGCGATGGCCGCTCGCCTTGAAATGTTCTGCCAGGCACCGGGCGGCCGGCAGCCACAGAACCACATCCCCGATCCGATCAAGCCGAACCAGCATCACTGTCGGTGCCTGTGTGACCGGTCGCGGCAGCAAGGGCAGCAAAACGGCGTCCACCGCCTGCCACGCCAATCCCAGCAGGGATTTCAGGGTGCTTTTTGGCGCTGGCAACAGCGGCCTCATGACCGGGTCCACCGACAGGCGGGGGGCCCCGCCATCATTCGATCGCCGCCAGCGGCTGTAGAACCAGCGGCCGCGTCTGCTCCCGATAGGCCCGGTTCTCCAGGTGGATCAGGGCGACGCCGAAGCCGATGATGCACCAGAACCAGATGCCACCCTGCGGCCCCTCCAGATAGACGTCGAAACTGGCATTGGTGAGGGCCGCCAGCCAATAGGCCATCACCCAGACATTCAGACGCACCCAGCCCAGTGCGTTGATCCGACGCATACGCAGGCTGCAAAAGACCAAGGTCGCGCCGAAGGACAGCTGCGACACCACCCACAGCATGAAGCCGGGAACGCCCGCCCGGGCCAGAAAGGTCATGTGGGCATTGTGCGGGCTGCGCAACGCCCCGTCGGGATCGACCTGATAGCCATCGATCGTTGCCAGATTGGGACCGAAGCCGCGCCCCGTCCAGAACAGGTCCCCGAAGAAAGTGTAATCAACAATGTCCGACCACCAGTCCAGACGCCAGCTGGCGGTCGACCCCAGGGCCTGCATGTCGATGTCACTGCCGGCGATGGAGGCGCTGTCCACGTCAAAAACCGAGATCAGGTTGGCGACAACCTGACGGGCGGAGATTTCACGGTATTCCGTCGCAACGCGGATATCCAGGATCGCCGATGCAATGACGACCAGAACCATGGCAAGGGCGGCCCAGGCCAGAAGCCTCCGGCTGAACCCCCACAGAAACAGCGCCCCCAGACCCAGCATCATCGACATCAGCGCACCGCGGCTGAGCGAGGCGCACCAGAGGCCGACAAGCACGGCAATCAACAAGGTCGCAGCCAAAGCCACCCGGAACAGCAGCGCGGGCCAGCTGTGATCATTGCTGTCGAGACGCCGCCCGAGACCCAGCAGGAAAAACGCCAGTACCCCCGTCAGATGAACCGCCGTGTCACCCGGTTTCAGCTGCGTGGGCGAGCCATCCGCCAAATCGGCGTCGCTGACGCCGATGATCAGCAGCATGGCAAAGATAGCCGGTATGGCCACCAGTGCAGCGTATTCATACGTGCGGACAGAGAGCAGGACCGACTGCGGAGTCGACAGACAGCCGGCGACCAGCACTGCGAACAGCATGTAGCCGTAAAGCACGCTGTCGCGCAGGGCAAAGATGCCAAAGACCTCGATGAAGGGCGCCGTCCGGATGAAACAGACAAATGCCAGCAGAAAGAAGGGCAAGGCAACGTAGGAGCTGAACACGGCCCGGAAATTGGGGGAGAAGATGAACAGGGTCACGGACGCTGCCAGCACCATCTCGCCGATATAGAAATTGGCGATGCCCAGATAGGCAAAACCCTTGCTCCCGACCGCGTAGCCGAAGAGCAGGAAACCGATCAGGGACAGGATGATGGCGTGACTCTTGACACTCATCGGATACGGCCTGCTCGCGATCGACCGGTCATGCGGGCATGGCCGGATCGCCGCCTCTTAGAAGCGCCGCTCTAGGACGCGGACAATGTCACCCGGGAATAGCGGGGTCAGTTCCGTCGCCTGATATTCCTTCTGGACGCCGTCGACATTGCGCACCAGGACCACCGTTCCTGTGACGGCCCGGTAATCATATCCACCCGCGCGGGCCACGGCGCTCAGCACGGTGATGCCGGCCGAATATTGGTATTCGCCGGGCTGGCGCACCTCGCCCAGCACATAGAAGGGCCGGAAGGTCTGCACCTCCACGGCCACGCTCGGCTGCTGAAGCAGCCCGTCCTGCTTCAGCTTATCCTCGATCCGCGCGCCCAGCTGCTTGGCCGTCAGGCCCGCCGCCGGAATGTTGCCGATCAGGGGCATGGCCACATTGCCGGTGGCATCCAGGGTGAAGTCGCCGGACAGGTTCTGCTCGTTGAAGATATTGACGCGTATCTTGTTGCCGGGCTCCAGCTTGTAGCCCTGCATCACCTCAGTGGTCTGCGGCGCCATCTCGGACGGGAAGACGCCCACCGTCTGGCTGCAGCCGACGATCAGCAGCATGAACGGCACAAGCAGCACGCTTTTCCAGTTGAAAGCCATTGGCAACACTCTGTCAGGCACAGGAAAATAAGGCAGCGCCCAACAGGGGGCGCATGGCGGTCTTCACGGCCATTCATATGCGATGCGCCGCCCTCGGCGCAACCCCGACAACCGTCGTCGCCGGCCACCGCCGATGTAGCATACAACCCATCGTTCAATCGAGACTTGTGCCTTCGCGGGAGTTGCGGCAATATTCGCCAAGCTTCAAGAATATTGCCCTGAAAGCGGAAACCCCTGCCATGACCCGTCTGCGCCTCGCCGTCCTCATCACCGCCCTTCTGGCGGGGACCGCACTTGTGCCCGCTCAGGCCCAGCAGCAGCAGGCCGCCGCCGCAGGTCAGGCGATGAATGCGCTGCCGCCGGCATTGCGGGCGGCCGTGTTGAGCGGCAATGGCGGCGCCGTCACCCAGGCGATCAATGTATTGTCGGGCGGCAGCCCGACGCGGGCAGCCAATCTGGCGAATCAGGTGGTAGCCGCAGCCGAACAGCTGGTGCAGACCAATCCCCAGGCCGCCATCATCGCCGCCGGCGCGGCGGTCGAAGCCGTGCAGAGCAGCCCCGTGCAGACCAGTTCGCCGACGCAGGTGCAGTCGGTGGTGACCACGGCTGCGCGCATCTTCGTCGCCCCGCCCGTGCAGGCCGTCGCACCGCAGATCGCGGCCAGTGTCGCCGCCAACACGATGCAGGTCGCCGTGCAGACCAGCAGCCCGGCCGTCATCGCCGCCGTCGCCCAGAGCGCCGTAAATCTGGCGGAAGCGATCGTGGCCACCAATCCCGCCGCGGCCGTGTCGCTGGCGGCCAGTTCCGTACAGGCCGTCGCCGCCCAGAACGTGACCAACAGCGCGCCCACGCAGACGTCCGGCGTCATCACCACGGCGGCCCGCATCGCGGTCCAGCCGGCTGCTCAGGCTGCCTCACCGACCGCCGTCGCCCAGATGGCAACCGCCGTGGTGCAGGTGGCCTCCACGCCCGCCGTCTATAACGCCGCACCGCAGGCCGCCATCCAGGTCATGTCAAACGCCTACAGCGCCGTGACCAGCCAGGCCGTCACCGCCGCCGCGCCGGGCGCAACGCAGACCGTCGTCCAGACCCTGAACACGGCCAGCAGCAATACAGCCTTGTCGCAGTCCAACCCAACCAACGCCGCCCAGGTCAACGCCATCCTGTCAGCCGCGGCCCCATCCACGCCGCAGACTGGCACTACCAACCAGGGCGGCGCGACTGCCCAGGCGACGACGACGCAGACGACCACCCAGACGGCGACCAACACCAACAATAATAATACAAACAACAACACCAATAACAACAATGTGACCGAGCAGCCTCCGATCTTCACGGTCAGTCCCAACTGATCAGGCGTAAGGTCGCCGGCCGCTGGATATCCTGGCGACGATGTTCTTATTGACGATCACTGACAGTTGCTGATGCAACACGGTGCGATGACTTTTTGTCTGCAAATGTAGGGCGTAGCTCGCCGCTGGCAACAAACCTATTGATTGCAGTGCGGGGAGTGGTATTTTGCAGTTAACCTTTGTTTCGACGGGCAGGTAACGACGTCATGCTGGTTTTGATGCGGGCGATTTCCATGAAGATCGGCACCATTGGACGTTCCCGGCCGATGAGCGTCCTGGCTTTGCTGGCGGCGACAACGGCTCATCTGGCGCTGGTGTCGCCTGCCATGGCACAGACCAGTACCCCGACGATCGCAGCTCGCGACCAGGCCGGCAACAGCTCCGCGGTCGTCCGCGAGGCCAGCCCGGAAGCGGACGGCGGGCCCGGTGCCGACGACGTCAAGCGCGTGGACGAGTCGTATCAGCCTAAGGGCATCGAGATGGGCAGCTTCCTGATGCTGCCGCAACTCGAAGTCTCGGAGGTCTATAACAGCAACATCTACGCGACGTCCCAGAACGCCAAGAACGACCTGATCACCCGCATTACGCCCGAAGTCCGGCTGCGTTCGCGGTTCCCGGTCCATGCCCTGAACGTGCTGGCCCGTCTTGACCAGTCCGTGTTTCAGAAGCATGAGGACGACACCCACCTGGACGGGGTGCTGCTGGTCGATGGCCGCTATGACTTCACCAAGCAGTGGGAAGCCAACGCCACGGCCGAGGTGAACCAGTATTACGAGGATCGCGGCACACCCAACGCCGCTGCCGGCAAGAAGCCGACGCGCACACGGGCCGTCAGCGGTGGCCTGCAGAGCAAGTCGCGCATGGGCAACCTGACGCTGACCGGCGACATTGACGTGGCGCACCGTGATTATGCCGATGTTGAAACCTCCACCGGCACCAAGATCAACAATGATGACCGCGACCTGAATGAAACCACGTTGACGGCGCGCGCGGGTTACGAATTCTACACCGGCTATTCGGTCGTTGTGGAGGGCTCGCAGAACTGGCGTCGCTATATCGACAAGCTTGACGATAACGGCTTTCAGCGCTCCAGCGACGGCCAGCGGATTCGCGCCGGTGTCGGCGTCGATATCAGTGAATTGCTGCGCGGCGATTTCCTGGTTGGTTATCAGGTGCAGGACTACAAGGACAAGCGCCTCAGTGACCCCAAGGGCTATTCCATCGTCACGAAATTCAACTGGACGCCCAGCCGTCTGACGGTTGTCGTGCCGTCGCTGGAGCGTTCGGTTCAGGAAACCACGATCCAGGGTTCCTCCAGCATCGTGCGCATGGCCGGCAGTGTGCTCATCCGTCACGAGGTGCGGCGCAATCTGGTCCTGACCGCGGTGGGCAGTGTCTCCCGCGACAATTTCAGCGCTAACCCACGTCGCGACTGGACCTATGACGCGCGCCTGCGCGGGACCTGGGCGCTGGCACCGGAATATTACATTGGTGGCGAGTTGGGCTATCGTGACCGTAACTCGACGATCGATACCGCCGACTTCCACCAATATGTTGTCGCACTGCGTTTCGGCCTGCGGATTTGATACCTGAACCTGCCGTTGGAAGGGCGGGTGCCGTTCAAGGTGACCCGGCACCCGGTATCGTGAAGTGCAACCGCAGGCAGACCGTCGATACCCGCCCGAGGGACGAGAGGCAGGGATGCCTGCTGACATGTTGATTGATCAGGCCCAGCAGGTGGGTCGCGGCCTCCCCGTCCGCCAGTACGGGCGCAAGCTTTGGCATGTCTCCCTGCTGATGATGCTGACCGATGCGCTGCTGCTGCAGGCCATCGTCATGTTGGCGACCTGGCTGCGTCTGCTGCTGGCACCGCAACTGCCCATCGAACTGAACGCCGATATCTATCAGGGTGTGCATCTGGCCATTCTGGCCCTGCCGCTGCTGTATCTCGCTGGTGGACTATGCCCCGGCTATGGCCGGTCGGCAGTCGACCGGCTGCGGGTGAAGGTGACGCTGACGGCGGCTTTCTTTGCGGCAATGCTGCTGTTTGACCATCTGGCGCAGGGTGGACAATGGTCGCGCGGCATCATGCTGATCGCCGCCGCCATCGCCATCCTGGTCATGCCGATGGGCGATTCCCTTTTCCGCCACCTGCTGATCCGCCGCCGCCTGTGGGGCATCCCCGTACTGGTGCTGGGCAAACCGGTGGAACGGGCGCGGCTGACGGCTGTTCTGCGCGCCCATCCGGAACTGGGCTGGGTCCCGGCGCTGGAGGGGGAGGCACCGCCGGCAGCACCGCCGCTGGCGCCCGGCATTGATCTGGCACTGATCGCCATCCACGGACTTGACGGCCTTGCCGCCGCCGACCGTCTGCCGTTCCGCCGGATTGTCCTGGCCAGCGGATTGACCGAAATGCAAAGCCAGTGGGTGGCCGCGCGCGATCTGGGCGGACAGTTGGGCCTGGAGATGCGGCGCAATCTGCTGCTGCCGTGGAACCGCGCCGTCAAGCGGATGATGGACCTGATGCTGGGCTCCATCCTTCTGGTGCCGGCCGTCCTGATCTGCCTGCCCTTCGTACTGTTGGTACAGATCATGTCGCCGGGGGACGTGTTCTACAGCCAGCCCCGTCGTGGCCTGGATAACCGGCTGATTCCCGTGCTGAAACTGCGCAGCATGTATCCGGACGCTGATCAGCGGCTGCAGGCATTGCTGGCCACGTCGGAGGCGGCGCGCGCAGAATGGGATAGCGCCATGAAGTTGCGCCATGATCCCCGCCTGATCCCCTTTGCCGCCAAGCTGATGCGCCGGCTCAGCATCGATGAACTGCCGCAATTGCTGAACGTGCTGCGCGGGGAGATGAGCATCGTCGGCCCGCGCCCCCTGCCCGATTATCATCTGCAATCCCTGTCAGCCACCGCCTGCGACATCCGGGCCAAGGTTCTGCCCGGCATTACCGGCCTCTGGCAGGTCTCCGGACGCAGTTCCCTGCCCTTGGAGGAAATGGAGCGGCTGGACAGCTATTATGTACGCAACTGGTCCATCTGGCTGGACGTCTATATCCTGGCCCGAACGGCGATCGAGGTGGTTCGGGGTCGCGGCGCATGGTGAGCCATCTCCACCGTGCGCCCATCCTGGGCGTGCCGGTCCATATGCTGACCTTGCCGGATGCGGTCAGGCTGGCGGCGTCCTGGATTGAGAACGGCGAAAAGGCCTATACTTGTCACGCCGATGCCCGGTCGATCCTGGAAGCGCGCGACAATGCGGATGTCCGACGGGCCTTTGACGGCGCCCATCTGGTGGGGGCCGACGGCATGCCCGTCGTCTGGCTGGGCCGGGCGCGCGGGCACCAGGTCGGGCGTGTCTACGGTCCGGACTTCATGGAAGCGCTGATGGCGCACGGCCTTCATCACGGCCGGCGGACATTTCGCCATTTCCTGTTCGGATCGACGCCCCAGGTGCTGGAGCGGTTGGTGGAGCGGCTGGGCCATCGCCATCCGGGCCTTGCCATTGCCGGCACCCTGTCCCCCCCCATGGGTCAGTGGGGTGATGAGACGGAGGCAGAGCATCGCGCCATCATCGATGCGGCGAAGCCTGATGTGGTCTGGGTGTCGCTGGGCGCCCCGCGCCAGGATCTGTGGATGGCCCGCAACCGCCCGCATCTGCACGCCCCGCTGCTGTGCGGGGTGGGGGCCGCCTTCGATTTCCTGTCGGGCAGCAAGCCGCAGGCCCCCGCCTGGCTGCGCCGCAACGGTCTGGAATGGGTGTTTCGGCTGGCCACTGAACCTAAGCGCCTGGGCGGACGCTATCTGCGCACGGTGCCCCGCTTCGCGGCACTGGGGCTGGCGGAGGAAATCCGTCGGCGTCTGCGCTGATCCGCAGTCGAGACGGAGAGCGTGGGATCAACCCGCCAGATCCGTCTGGGCGCGGGCATAATCGGCCGGCACCCCGATATCGATGAAATATCCGTCTCCGGCCAGACCGCACAGCCGCCCCTGACGGGCCAGGACCGTCAGCACATCGGCTTCCAGCGACACGACGCCCGGCGGAATGCCCGCCGCCGCCTGACGGTCCAGCCAGTAAAGCCCGGCATTGATCAGGCCCGGCTGGTCGGGATCGCCCGTGGCGGCAAAATCCGTGATCTGGTCGCCATCCAGCCGCACCACGCCATAGCGATCCGTGCGCGTAGCCGACCGCAGGGCTACCCGGCCAAGGCTGCCCGCGGGCAAGGGGACCGTCAGTTGTCCCAGATCGATGTCGAAAAGACTGTCGCCATTCAGCAGCAGGAATTGCGGCGCCAGGAAGGGCGCGGCCTGCCGCACCGCACCGCCAGTCCCCACAGGCGAGTATTCTGCGTGACAGGTCACGGATAAACCCGTGACCTTCCCTTGTTCAACAATGGGCTGAAACTGCTCTGCCAGATAGCCCGTCAGCAGGTGGATGTCGCGGAACCCCGCCCCCGCCAGCCGGTCCAGCAGATACAGCAGGAAAGGCCGGCCGGCAACCGGCAACAGGGGCTTGGGCGTGGATGCGGTCAATGACCCCAGCCGTGTTCCCTTGCCCCCCACCAGGATGACGGCCTGGCGTGCCTCAGACATTGGAATAAAGGCTGTTGCGCAGCATGCGGTAGCCCTTGATCAGTTCGGCAATGCCGGCATCCAGGCTGTGGGCCGGCATGTATCCCGTGCCCTCGATGCGGGCGTTGGACACGATATAGTCGCGCTTGTCCGGGTCTTCGCCGATGGGCGCCTCCAGGAAGACGAAGCCCGGCAGCTGCGCCTGGATACGCTGGCACAATTCCCATTTGGACAGGTTCGCGTCCGACAGGCCGACATTATAGGGCCGGTCACGCATCGTGTCGAAATTGTCGATGCCGTGCAGGAAGGCCCGCGCCACATCGCGCACATGGATGTAGTTGCGCTTGAAATGCGGCTCGAACAGCACGACCGCACGGTCATAGACGGCGCGATAGACGAAATCATTGACCAGCAGGTCGACACGCATGCGCGGCGACATGCCGAACACCGTGGCCAGCCGGAAGCTGATGGCATTGCCGCGCGCCAGAACGGCCGCTTCCGCTTCCACCTTGCTGCGCCCATAGAGCGACAGGGGGTTCAGCGGCGTTTCCTCGGTGCAGAACTTGCCCGCCTCACCCACGCCATAGCCGGAATTGGTCACCGGCATCAGCACGCGCTGATCCGGCGACAGCATGTTCAGCAGAGTCAGGATCGCATCATGATTGGTGGTCTGGGCGGCTGTGCGATCGGCGTCGCACAAGGGCGCACCGACCAGGGCGGCCAGCGGAATGACGATATCAGCCTTGGCCAGCAGCGGCCGCAGCGTCGCCGCCTCACGCGCATCGCCGCGCACCACGTCGAAGCCGGGGTCGGCGCAGACATGGGACAGCGAATTCTGCTTGAACAGGAAATTATCCAGCACGGTCACCCGGTGCCCGGCCGCCAGCAGCGCCGGCACCATGGTGGAGCCCAGATAACCGGCGCCGCCGGTGATCAGGATGGAATAGCCCTTGGACATGCGTGTCACTCCGGTTCAGCGGCAGGCCTGATCGAGCACGGCGCGCAGCCGCTCGATCTGCGGCGTCAGGTCGAATGGATGGTTGCCGACGAAGAAGCCGCAATCATGGGCCAGGTTGGCATTCTCGATCCCGCCGACGATGTCGTAATCGTAATATTTGATGACGTCATGGCGCAGGAAGCAGCCACCCGTGATGATGCGGAAGCCGATATCGGCCTCGGTCAGGGCGGCGAAGACCTTGCGTCGGTCCAGCTTGGCCGCCGGGTTCAGGATGATGGTGAAGCTGAAGCTGGAGCTTTTGCCATTCTCGCGCTGGATGATGAAACGCTCATCCCCGGCGAACAGCGACTGGAACAGGGCCAGATTGCGTCGGCGGGCCGCCGTCATGGCGGGCAGCTTCTTCAACTGTTCCAGGCCGATGGCGCCCTCCATCTCCAGCGGCCGGACATTGTAGCCGGGCAGGATGAAGCGATAGGCCTCGAAATGGTCTTCCGACTGGCGCTGATAGACGGGGCTGTCCGCCGGCAGGTCGCGGGTCCAGCCATGGGCGCGCATCGACCGGCACAGATGCGCCAGTTCGGTATCGTCGGTCAGGACGATGCCGCCTTCCATGGTGGAGATATGGTGGGAGAAGAAGAAGCTGAAACTGTTCAGATGGCCGAAGGTGCCGGTCTTGCGACCGTTCAGCTCCGCATCCATCGACTCGCAATTATCCTCGAACACATAAAGCCCATGGGCGTCGGCAAAGGCGCGGATGACGTCGAGGGCTGCCGGATTGCCCAGGATGGACACGGGCATGATGGCGCGGGTGCGCGGGGTCAGCGCCTGTTCCAGCTTCGACACGTCCATGTTCAGCGTGTCCAGCTCCACGTCCACAAAGCGCAGCTTCAGCCCATATTGCTGCAGCGGGTGGTAGGTGGTGGCCCAGGAGATGGCGGGCACGATCACCTCGTCCCCGCGCTGCAACGGCCGGTCCTGCTTATAGGCCAGGGCGGCGACGCCGACCAGGTTGGCCGAAGAGCCGGAATTGACCATGATGCCGTGGCGCATGCCGAAATAGCCGGCGAAGGCCCGTTCAAAGGCCGCCACCTGTTCACCCATGGTGAAGCGGCCGGAGGCCACAACCCGCTGGATGGCGTCAATTTCTTCCTGGCCCCAGCTGGGGGCGGCAAGTTCATAGAACATGTTCGTCGTCACCAATGATCGAAGGCTCAGAAAGGTCCCTTGAAGGCCTGCTGATAGGCCAGGCGCGCACGCTCGGGATCGGGCTCCCACCCCCCACCACCCCCGGCCAGGGCGTGGGCCGCCTTGGCGATGCTGATGGGGTTGGGATAGAACAGCGCCTCCAGCGCCGGCGTCGTCGGACAGGTGGTGGGCGCAAAACCCAGGCGCTTGATGGATAACGGGCCGGAACCGCCCAGCCATTCGGCCACCTGAGCCGCGATCTCCGCCCCCGCCCCGGCCGACACCCAGGCATTGTCGACCACCAGCAGCCGGCGCGTACGCGCCACCGACGCCACGATGGTCTCCATATCCAGCGGCACCAGGGTCACCGGATCAATCAGATCGACCGACATGCCGACATCGGCCAGCAGGCTGGCGGCACGCAGACATTCCACCGCCATGTTGGAAATGCCGACGATGGTGATGTCATCCCCGCGCGTCATATGCCGGGCCCGGCCGAACTCCACGGCGAACGGCTCTTCCGGAACGGGCGCCTCCGTCGGGTACAGCAAACGGTGTTCCATGAAGATGACGGGATTGTCGTCGCGGATGGCGGCGATCATGCAGCCCTTGGCGTCATAGGCGTTGGATGGTGCCACCACCTTCAGGCCGGGCACATGCACGAACATGGCGTGCAGCCCCTGCGAATGCTGTGCCCCCTGGCCCCAGGATTTGCCGATCATGGACCGGACCACCATGGGCACCTTGACCGACCCGCCATACATGTAATGGGCCTTGGCCGCCATGTTGACCAGCTGGTTCATGCACAGCATCAAGAAATCCATGCGGATATGCACATGGATGGGCCGCATGCCCGCCATGGCCGCACCGATGGCCACCCCGGTCATGGCATCTTCGGACAAGGGGGTGGTGAAACAGCGCTCCGGCCCGAATTCGGCCAGCAGCCCGGCGGTCGACCCCTGGATGGACTTGTGGTCATCCACATCCAGGCCGAAACAGAACACATCCGGATCACGGCGCATTTCCTGCGCCACGGCCTCGCGCAGCGCATCGACATAGCGGAGGGAGCGCACGGCGCTATCAGGCGAAGACATGGGCGTGCAGCTCCTCTGCCGCGGGGAACGGGCTCTGTTCGGCAAAGGCGACAGCCGCCTCGATCTCGGCTTCGATCTCGGTCTCGATACGGGCGCGATCGGCGGCGGGCAGCAGGCCGGCCAGGCGGCCCACCTGATCCTTGCGCTCCCACGCCTCCAACTCGGCGCGATGGCGATAACCCTGGGCGTAATCTTCGGCCGGCCCCACATGCTCGCGCCAGCGATAGGTGTGACATTCCAGGAAAGCCGGACCGCCCCCTTCACGCATGGCGGCGACCAGACCGGCGGCGGCGTCGCGGATCTCGAAAATATCGCCCGACATGATGCGCCGGGCGGGAATGCCGAAGGTCGCCACCCGTTCCGTCAGCTGGTCGGCCGCCCAGCGGCGATGCAGCGGTTCATGGATGGCCAGAAAATTATTCTCGCAGATGAACAGGATGGGCAGCTTGTGCAGGGCGGCGAAATTCAGCGTCTCGTAGACGCAGCCTTCCTCGCTGGCCCCGTCGCCATAGAAGGCGGCGACCACCTGCCCGCGGCCGCGCCGCTTCAAGGCCAGGGAATAACCGGCGGCCACGGGGACATTGCTGCCCACCACCGCCGAACAGCCCAGGATGCCGTGATCCATGCCCACCAGATGCATGGAACCGCCCTTGCCCCGGGCACAGCCGTCGACCTTGCCGAACATCTCTGCCAGCATGGCGCCGGGATCGCCGCCCTTGGCCAGATATGTCGCATGACCGCGATAGGTGCCGGAGACGATATCATCTTCGCGCAGCACGTCGCAGATGCCGACGGCAATGGCCTCCTGCCCGATGGACAGGTGGACGGGGCTCTTGATCTTGTCGGTGGGATAGATTTCCGCCACCCGTTCCTCCATCCGGCGGACCAGATAGAGCGACCGGTAAAGCCGGCCGATCAGGTGCAGATCGGGAGCTGAGCTGTTGGCCATGCGCGACGCCTGTTTCCCCTGAGATTGATGGCGGAAGATCCCTCTTCCGCGCCCTTATAGCAGTCCCACCGGGCAACGCCAGCGGGGCGCGCGACCTAGGGCCCCGCGCGCAGCAATGGCAAGGCCCGGAACAGGCCGATGGCCGTTCCTGAATCCTCGATCTCCGACCCGATCAGCATGCGCTCAACCTCTTCGGGCGTGAACAGGCTCAGCCGGCCCAGCCCCAGTTCGCCCTCGTCGCGGGCGCCGAAGGGGTGGCAATCGCGGGCCAGGAACAGGGCCCCGCGCACCGCCATCACCGCCGCTTCGGGCAGAAAGGTGCCCAAAGGGTAAAGGTCGGAAGGCGCGCAGACATGCCCCGTCTCCTCTCCCAGCTCACGCAAGGCGGCCTGGACCGGGGTCTCGCCATCATCAATGAAGCCCTTGACGATTTCCCAGCAGGAGCCGCCGACGGGATGGCGGCTGTTGCGCAGCAGACCGATACGGCCATTGATAACCGGCACCACGGCCGCCCCGGTCAGCAGGTCAGGTCGGGGATTGGCCGGGGAAAGGACCATGAATTCCGGCACGCGGCGACCCGCGGCATCGGTGATATCATCCAGATGGATGGTCCATTTGCCGTTGCCGCCCAAGGTGCGACGCCCATGCCGTGTGATGGTCATGGCGTCGCCCATCACACAGCCGCCGGAACGGCGGGCGTCGCGGCCCCCGCCGCCGGTTGACGCAGCAGGATGTGACTGCCCTGCTGGGCGATGCCGAAGGTCAGGCTGGTCAGCCCCTCCAGCCGCCGCACCAGATCCTGCCGCCGCTCCGGCGGCACGAAGAACAGCAGGAATCCGCCATTGCCGGCTCCCAGCAGCTTGCCGCCAACGGCGCCGGCGGCGCGGGCTTCGGCATAAATGGCATCAATCTCGGGGTTGGACACACGGTCGGCCAGACCGCGCTTCAACATCCAGCTTTCATGCAACAGCTCGCCCAGCCGATGGACGGGCTCGCCTTCATTGGCCAGCAGGGCCGCGGCCGGATCGATCAGCGCGGCCATGCGATGCAGTTCGGCCTCCCGCCGGTCCAGATTCTCGATCTGGTCCTTGGCGACTTCCGACGCGATGCGGGTCTGACCCGTGAACACCATCAACGTCGACGCCAGCAATTCCTCCCGCCGCGTGGCCGACAGGGTGATGGGGGTAACCCGGAACTGTCCGTCGGGCATGAAGCGGATATGGTTCATGCCCCCATAGGCGGCCCAGACCTGGTCCTGGCAGCCGACATTCTCTGCGATCACCTGCTGTTCGATACGGATGGCTTCCGTCGCCAGATCATGCGGGGTAACCGACTGGCCCCGCATGGCGGCCAGGGCATGCAGCAGGCCCACCGTGAAGGATGAACTGGACCCCAGCCCGGACCGGGCGGGCAGATCACCCTCATGGCGCAGTTCCAGCCCGGGAGGCACCCCCAACTCGGCATAGACGGCCCGCACGGCCGGATGCTGGATGTCGGCGATCCGGGGCACCTGCTCCTCCCGCGCATAGATCACGCGGTAAATGTCCTTCTCCGCCCCCGCCAGACGCGTCAGGGTGATATGGCAATATTTGTCGATGGCCATGCCAAGCACGGCCCCGCCGTGCCGGGCGATCCAGGCGGGATAGTCCGTGCCGCCGCCGAAAAGCGAGACGCGGTAGGGCGTACGGCTGGTCATCATTACGAACTGGCTCACGGATCCCCGAGAATTTCTGCCGCAGTGGCAGGTTTGACCCGCACCCATTTCCGGGCCGGCGCCCCTTGCGAAGGGTCGCTAAATTGTCCTGCTATAATTGTGATAAGCAAGACTTTTATCAATGTATGATAATCCCTCGGCCGGGTTGTGCGCCCTTATCCCGACATTTGTTGAGCACGGATATGAAGAAACCCCCATGTCCCTGATCTGCGCCTGACACCGGGCCATCGGCCGCTACAGCGACAGACGCTTGAACACCCGCTCCGGAATGGCCCGGATGATTGCCATGATCAGTGACCAGACCGGCCGGACGTAGATCTGGTCACGGTTTCTGCGCCATGCCTTGTAGATGGCCTCACCCACCTCGGCCGGCTGGGCCGTCAGCGGCGCTGGCGTGCGCATCCCCTCGATCATCCGCGTCCGGACAAAGCCGGGCTTCACGGTCAGGACGTGAACGCCATGGCGGGCCAGGCGATTGCGCAGGCCCGACAGGAAGGCGGTGAAGCCGGCCTTGGCAGACCCGTAGACATAATTGCTGGCCCGTCCGCGCTCCCCCGCCACCGACGACACACCGATCAATGTTCCCCGCCCCCGCGCCTGGAACCGGTTGGCCAGCAGCCCCAGGATCAGGGCCGGCCCTTCATAGTTGCTGCGCATGATCAGGCTGGCATGATCGGCGTCCGCCTCGGCCCGCACCTGACCCCCCAACAGACCGACGACGCAGACGGCAACGTCCGGCAACCAGGGCAGGCCGTCCACAAAGGCCGCATGCCCGCCGGTGTCCAGCACATCGAAGGCATGGGCCGTGACCGATACGCCATGGCGGATGGAAATATCCGCGACGTCCCGCTCCAGCCGCTGCGGGTCGCGTGCCGCCAGGGCGATGGCGAATCCGTGGGCGGCAAAGACCCGCGCGACGGCAATCCCCATATCGGAAGTCGCCCCCAGCAGGAGCAGGCGTTGCGGTTCATCCATCATAGGCCCAGCCGTTCGGAAAGAAGGGAATGGAAGCGGGTGTCGGCGCCGATCCGGTGTCGGATGGCGTTGAAACGGTCCAGCCGCTGTCCATAGGAGCGGCGCAGCAGGTCGGCATCCATGCGCGCGTCCTTGGCCAGGTAAAGCCGCCCACCATGGTCGGCGACGATGGCATCCAGTTCGCGCAGCAGCGGCAGGGTGGCCGGGCGCATGGGGAAATCCAAGGCCAGGGTGTAGCCTTCCATGGGAAAGGACAGCAGCCCATCGCCTTGTGCGCCCAGCAGCTTCAGCACCGCCAGGAAGGACCCGATCCCCGCCCGCGCGATAGCGGTCAACAGGGCCCGCAATCCCTGCTGACTGCCATCGCGGGGCAGCACACATTGATATTGGGTGAAGCCGTCCCGGCCATAGATACGGTTCCAGGCCAGAATGCGATCCAGCGGATAGAAATAACTGTCCCAATCGACCAGCGTCGAACCCGGCCGGCCATGGCCATAATAGAAGGCGTTGAAGGCGCGCACCGACAACCCGTTCAGCGCCAGCCCCGGCAGGTAGAACGGTATCGTCAGCGGGCGGCGTGCCGGCGCGCGCAGCGGTTCAGCCCGCCGGGCCGCATCCAGTTCATCCAGCTGCGCATGTTCGCCCCGATAGACAAGACTGCGCCCAAGCTGCGCCCCGCCCGCCAGGCCATCGATCCAGGCAACGGCATAGGTGCTGGCCTGCGCCGCCTCCAATGCCGCCATGGCCGCCATCAGGTCCGGACAGCGCACGGTCTCCTGCCGGATCCAGGCCGTTTCGATCCGGCGCAGCCGGAAGCTGACGGTGGCGATGACCCCCGTCAGCCCCATGCCCCCGCAGGTCGCCTGGAAAAGGTCCGCATTCTGCGTCGGGGTGCAGGTGACGATCATACCGTCGGGCAGGATCAGATCCAGGGCTTCCACATGACGGCAGAAGGATCCGTCGATATGATGGTTCTTCCCATGCACATCGGCCGCCACCATGCCGCCAAGCGTGACCAGTTTCGTTCCTGGCGTGACCGGCGGAAAAAATCCCTGCGGCAGGAACCGGTCCAGAATGTCTGACAGCATGACGCCGGCTTCGGCCTTCAGCCATCCTGTCGCCGGATCGAAGGCCAGGATCCGGTCGTGCCGTTCCATCAGCAAGGTCGCACGGGCGTTCAGGGCGGCGTCGCCATAGGCCCGGCCGTTGCCACGCGCGATCAGGGACGGCTCCGCCGCCACCCGCCCCGGCAGGGCGGCGCCGTCAGCCTGGATCATCCGGCAGTCAACGCGGGGATAATTGCCCCATCCGGCCAGCGTCGTCGTCACCCCCTTGGTCATGCCAGCATGCTCCAGCCGACCGCGACCATCGCCAGCATCAGGATCAGCAGGCTGACCCGGTCCTTCAGGGCAAAAACGATGGGATCGTCATGCATGCGGCCGCGATGGGCGATCAGCAGCGCTCGGCTGATCCAGTACAGCAGCAGTACGCAGATGCTCCACAGCCCTTCCGGCCGCCGGTACAGCACCGTCACCGCCTCGCTGTTGACATAGAGCGCCAGCACGACCACGGCGGCATAGCCGGCAGCACCGGCCAGCGCGATCAGCAGGGGCATGTCGTCCAGCAGATAGCCGCGCCCCAGCGGCGCCGGCTTGCCGGCATCGAAGCGCGAACGCAGTTCCGTGTAGCGCTTGACCAGGGCCAGCGACATGAACAGGAACAGACAGAAGGCCAGGATCCAGGGCGAAAGGGGCAATGTCAGCGCCACCGCCCCGGCCATGACGCGGATGGTGTAAAGCCCAGCCAGCGCCAGCACATCAACGATGACCAGCTGCTTCAGGTACAGCGAATAGGCACAGGTGAGCAGAAAATAGACCAGAACGATGCCCAGAAACGCGGGCGACACCAGCGACGCCGCCGCGACACCCCCCAGCAACAGCAACGGCGCCATCACCGCCCCATGCCGGACGGGCATGTTGCCGCTGGCAAGCGGCCGCAGGCGCTTGCGCAGATGATCCCGGTCATTGTCCAGGTCGATCAGGTCGTTCAGCACATAGACCGACGACGCCACCAGACTGAAGGCCAGAACGGCCAGCGCGATCAGCGCCAGATTGACGGGGTCGAAGGCATGGGCCGCGATCAGGGGCAGGAACAGCAGGCTGTTCTTGGCCCATTGATGCGGGCGCAGCGCACGCCCATAGTCGCGCCAGCCGCCGGGCCGTCGATCCAGCACGGTGAGATCGGGCACCTGTGCCCGCAACCGGCTCTCCACCCGGGCATTGCGCGCCACCAGCAAGGCGCGCCGCGCCCGGCGCCAGACCGGAATATCGATATGGCTGTCGCCAATGTAATCAAACCCGCCCGGCCCGAACCGCGCGCACAGGTCTTCGGCCTTGCGTGTGCCGGTCAGGTTGATCTGCCCGTCGGATGCCAGCACCCCGGCAAACAGGCCCAGATGGTCTGCCACCGCCTGGGCGAAGGCACGGTCCGACCCGGTGGCCAGATAGACAGGCCGGCCCCGCGCCTGTTCGGCACGGATGAAGTCCAGCACGGTTTCGTTGTAGGGCAGCCGGTCCGGCGTCAGGGGCACACGCATGGCCACTGCTGCCTTGAACGCGGCCTTCCCCCGCCGGAGCCGGACAAGCGCCGCCGCCGCGGCCCCGGGCCGCAGGGCACACAGCCGGATCAACGCCTCGTGCAGCAGGTCGGTGCGGATCAGCGTGTCATCCAGATCGACCACCAGGGGCACAGGCGGCACGGCACCGTCATCCGGCCGGTCAAAATCCTGACTATTCACCGACTGCCGCATGACCTGATCCGCTGAAACCCCGTGGCGGGGACGGGCGGAATTATAGGGGGCCGCCCGCCGCCCCGGCCACAACTTTCTATAGAGGCAGCGGGATGGTGGCGGTGCGCCGATGCCGCGGGTCGAAATGATTGCTGGCCCCCGGGGCCCGCCTCGGGCAATCATTCCCGCCTGTCATCCTTGTCCCTGTTGGAGCCCCTCTTTCATGATCGACCAGAACGGCAAGCCCGTCACCAAGCCGGCGCTGAAGGAATATCTCGCCACCTATAATGCCGGGGTGCGAGGATCGAAGGACTTTGGCGGTCTGCCCCGCGCCCTGATCACCATCTGCGACGGGCTGGCCCTGGGCAAGACCACCTATGTCAAATGCGTCGAGGGCCAGGTGCAGCTGTCGCGCCGCAAGGATGGCAGCGTCGCCGGCAACGGTCTGTAACCCCATGCGCGTGGCCCTGTTCCAGCCGGATGCAGCCCCCTGCCCCGCCCTGGACCGGGTGGCGGAACAACTGCGCGCCGCGGGCTGGCCCCTGTTCCAATGCCGCCTGTCGCGGGAGGTGGAGGCGGCCGCCCCCGATCTGGTGATCAGCGCGGACACGCAAAGCGGCAAGCGCACGGCCCATCCCTGGCTCTGCTGCTTTACCGACGACCCGGAGCCGCTGCGCAGCGACCGGCGTCGGCTGGAATGCCTGCTTTCCCATGACGGGTTCCTGACCGGGACGGAGGTACAGGCGCGCTTCGTCCGCGATACGCTGTTTCCCACGGACCGCACGGCACAGATCCTGTCCCTGGGGGGGCCGTGGGGGGAGGCGGACCTGCCGGCCCGGCTGGTGGCCCTGGCGGCCGACATCCATGCCGCGGCGGGCTTCGGGCCGCGCCATGACGGACCCAGCGTCGATTACATCATCCGCGTCGGGGGCCGCGACATCGGCTTCGTGCGCCGCAGCCTGGCCAGCCTTGCGGCGCAGACCGCGTCCGGCATTGGCGCCATCCTGGTCCGCTATGCCCCCGTAAAGGGCCTGGAGGCAGAGATGGAGCACTGGCGGCCGCATCTGCGCCGGCTGACGCTGGTGGACCTGCCCCCTGTCCCCGCCCCGCGCAGCACGGCGCTGTGGGCCGGGCTGGCGGCGGTGGAGGCAGAGCTGTTCGGCGTACTGGACGATGACGACGCCCTGCACCCCAATCATGTGGCCAGTCTGGCCCAACTGGCCTGGGGCGGGCAGGTAGCGGCGGCCGGGTCGGTACGGGTATGGGACGATGCCGACGGGCCGGTACCGCCGTCCGTCACGGGTGACAAGGCTGAACACCGGCGGTTTCACGGCCTGCCGGTGGCGGACAGGGGCCGGTTCCTGGCCGACCGCATGACCATCCATTCCAACGCCTTTCTGGCCGCATCCAGCCTGTTGCCCGCAATCGGACCCGATCCGGAGCTGGATTTTGCCGAGGATACCTATCTGATCCGCCGGCTGTTGCTGAGGGGCCCTTTACGCGCATCCCTGCGGGTCAGTTGCGATTTTCACTGGCGCGACGGGCAGGCCGACAATACCGCCTTTCGCCAGGAGGGGCGGGAAGAGTCCGCCCGTCGCCTGGCCGACCGCGAGCGGCTGGACCCCATCCTCACCGCACTGCGCCAGGGCCCCGGAACCGGGATGGGGGAGGACGGCCCCCCCGCCTGGGGGCAGGAGGCCGACGTCGCCGCCCTGCCCCGCCTGGCCCGCCCCGCCGATTTCTGGGCCCTGCCCACGGGGCGGCCGCTTTTTGTCTATGGTGCCGGCTTTGGCGGGCGGGTGGTCCTGGGCGAATTGGCCAAGATGGCGCATCTGCCCGTGACGGCCGTGCTGGACAGCACGCATCGCGGCACGGCCTTCGGCCACCCGCAGCGCCTTCCCACGGACCTCAGCGAGGCGGAACGGGCCAACGGCGTGTTCATCATCGCCAGCGAGTACCGGGCAGAGATGACCCGTACCTTGATCGACCTGGGTGCCCGCACGCTGTTCGACGCCAATCCCTTTATCCGCACCTATGTGGACCTGCGGCGGGGCTGAGCAGCATTGACATGCGGACTTGTGCGCCCTGACCAGCCGTTGCCCCAGCTCCCCGCAGCCGGTCAGCCCGTGATGGCCTTGCGGAAGTTGCGTATGCGCACATAGGTTCTGGCGGAGACGTGGTCACGCAGCCAATCGTCAAAGGTGTGAAACGCCATCTTCAGCAAGGCAAACGCCCAGACGGGCACCGGATTGGCGCCCAGCCGCACATTGGCCAGCGCATTTTCCACATAGCCCGTGATGTTGTGCCGGGTGGAGTTGCCGCCGATGCGGAAATCATACCCGATCGCCGGGTCATAAGCGCCCTCGCAGCCGCCGCGATGGACCCGGAACAGCCACTCATAATCCGGGGATACCTTATAGGCCGGATCATAGAGGCCAATCTTTTCATAAACCTGGGCCATGGCGGACAGGCTGGGGAAGTTCATCACCGGCCCTCGATAGGACATCTTGCGCCGATAGTCCGGGTCGCCCGGCAGCCTGAACAGGAACTCCCCATCCTTGTGGAAATTCATGTCGCCGAACACAAAATCGGCGCCTGTCCGGGCGAACGCGGCGACCGACTTTTCCACGAAATCATCGGGCAGCCAGTCATCGGCATAGACAAAGCCGATATAGCGGCCTGTTGCCTTCAATATGGCCTTGTTGGCGCCATCAATTGCGCCTTTGTCGGGTTCCGAGCACCAGAAACTGAAGAGATGTTCATACCGACGCAGGATATCGACCGTCCCGTCCGTCGATGCAGCGTCGACGACGATATATTCGATGGCCGGATAGGTCTGCCGGGCGACACTCTCCAGCGTCTTTTCCAAGGTGCCGGCCGCATTGCGCATCATGGTGATCAGGCTGTACACGGGCATGTCCGGCGCCGGTGGGGGCCGCTTGCCGGGCCTGAATCCAAAATGTTCACTCATGCTGCTGAACTCCGACAGGTGACGGGGCCGCGGGGCCGTTCGGCGGGGATGACCAGGGGGCCATGTCTAGACGGTGCAACCTTACCGTACAAGTGCCCAGCACGAGCAGTTCCGACAGGATATTGGCCAGGGCCGCGCCATGCGCCGCCTGTTCGCTTCCCAGCATGGAACAGAAGGCCAGGCGCAGAAGGCCCGCGGCAAGGTAGGCGTTGCGCAATGTCGCCTCCTGCCCGATGGGGATCATCCATTGCACCCCAAGGACACTGTTCAACACCGACAAGGGCACGAACAGGCACAGCAGACGCAGGATGTCAGCCGCGCCCACCGCCTCAGGCCCCAGAAAGTAGCGGCTGACCAGATCGGCCGTCAGGAACAGCCCCAGCGCGATGATGACGGAGACGCCGCCAACCCGCACCAGTGCCCAGCGCCAAAGCCGCGCCCCTTCTTCCCGGCTGTCGCGCATCAGACTGGTCATGCGGGGAAACAGGGCGGTGCGGAACGGCCCCAGCAGGCCCGTCAGGGCACGCGCCAGCTTATCGGCCCCCACGAACAGGCCGACGGCAGCAGGGCTGGTCACGGTGCCCAGCACAATGGGCATCAGCATGTCAAAAATATTGCCGCCCAGATGAAGCTGAAATATCCGAAAGCCATCCTTCAGCACCGGCCATGGGTGCCTGATATGGCGGGCCGTGAACCCGGTCTCGCGCCGAACCCAGATGATGCCGATGATCAGCACGGCTAGCCAGGCCAGCGCCTGGGACATGAAATAGATCCAGGCATCGCCGGGACCGCGGATCAGCAGCACCATGCCGCCCAGGGCCGCCAGCCGTGCCACGATCGTCACCATGGCAATACGGCTGGGCCGTTCGGCGCCCAGAAAGAACCAGAGCGGATCCTGGGCCTGCAGGATGGCGGCCAGCAGGGCCCAGGCCGGCAGGATGCGGTCCGCCTCGACATGCGGCAGCAGCAGGGTCGCGGCATAGAGTGGCCCGGCCAGCACCAGCGCGATCAGCAGCTTGGCGGCGGTCACCGCCCCGAAAAGCCGGGCCAGGGCCGGCCGATCATCCTGGCGGCGGGCCGCCGCCTGGGTGGCGGTGATGTGGAAACCATATTCAAGCGGGATCAGGGCCAGCTGTGCGAAACTCATCAGCAGCGCCAGCCGTCCCCAGCCATCCAGCCCCAGCACCCGCAGCAGAAACGGGATCGTCAGCAGCGGAATGACATATTGCATGGCCTGCACGCCGAACAGGGCCGGCAGCGACTTCAGGACCTTGGCACCATTGCTCATGACCATTCCAGACAGTGCGGACGACCCGATCGGACGATTATGCGACATCCAGTGACCGGTCGCTTATCACAATTTTGGCGGGAATGCGCGGTGCGCCCTTGCACGGCTGCCCGCACGGATCGCACAGCCGATTGGCCGATTTGGGCTTCCCGGTGTGGGCAAGTGGCAGCCGCATGACCAGATCGGAGACAGTCAGCCGAGGACAGTCGCCTTGCGCGCGCCACGCTGAACGACCCACAGCGCGGCTACGTCGGCCGATGGCCTTCTTGGCAGTCAATCCTACATTGAAAATGTCAGATACCATGACATTCTGCCCACCAACCTGATCGCCGGGCGTCGGGCATTGTCCGATAATACGTAATCCTCTGCTTTTTTCACTTTTAGGTGATCGGGCGATCTGCATAATGGTGGGGATTTTTGGCAGCTAACCATTCTGTGAATGAAGCATTGCTGGTCGGGGCTATTTATCATGGCAGAGAAGATCGATCTCCTGTTGATCAACCCTGGCGGGCGGGAACAGATTTACCAGAGCCTTGGCAATGAGTTGACCGCTGTGGAGCCGCCGCTCTGGTGCCGGCTGATCGGCGGCTATGTCCGCGACCGCGGCTATTCCATCGCCATCCTGGATACGGAGGCGGAAAATTGCGGGCCGCAGATGGTGGCCGAACGGGTGCGCCAGCTGAGCCCGCGCCTGGTCGCCATGGTCGTGTTCGGCCACCAGCCTTCGGCCTCGACGCAGCAGATGCTGGGTGCCGGCATGGCCTGCCGCGCCATCAAGGAGCTGCTGCCCGACCAGCCGATCATCATGGTCGGCAGCCATGTTTCCGCCTTGCCGGAACGCACCCTGCGTGAGGAGAAGGTGGATTTCGTCTGCAAGGGCGAGGGGCCGCGGACCATCGTGCAGTTGATCGAGGCACTGAAGGCCGGGGCGAGCGCGGATTTCGCGACGGTGGAGGGGCTGGGCTGGTGGCAGGGCGGGACGGTGACCGTCAACCGCAGCCCGGCCCTGATCGAGGATCTGGATGGCGACCTGCATGGCAACGTCTGGGACCTGCTGCCGATGGACCGGTACCGGGCCCATAATTGGCAATGTTTTCATGATCTCAGCACCCGCAAGCCCTATGCCTCCATCTATACGTCGCTGGGCTGCCCCTTTAAATGTTCGTTCTGCTGCATCAATGCACCGTTCGATGTGAACCGGTATCGCATGCGCAGCCCGCAAGCCGTCGTGGCCGAGATCGACTTTCTTTACCACAGCCATGGGGTGCGGACCTTCAAGATCGTCGACGAGATGTTCGTGCTGAACGAGCGTCACGTCATGGGTATCTGCGATCTGCTGATCCAGGGCGGCTATAGCGATCTGAATATCTGGGCCTATGCGCGGGTCGATACCGTGAAGCCGCGCATGCTGGAAAAGCTGCGCAAGGCGGGTTTCCGCTGGCTGGCGCTGGGCATCGAGTCCGGTTCCAAACATGTCCGGGACGGTGCGCAGAAGGCGCTGAAGCATGATGACATTGTCAGCATCGTCCGGGAAATCCAGAAGGCCGACATCGCCGTCATCGGCAATTACATTTTCGGCCTGCCCGACGATGATCTGGAAACGATGCGGGCGACATTGGACCTGGCCAAGGAACTGAACTGCGAATTCGGCAATTTCTATTCGGCCATGGCCTATCCGGGCTCCCCCCTGTACGACACCGCCCTGGCCAGGGGCTGGGCCCTGCCGGCCGCCTGGTCCGGCTTCTCCCAGCACAGCTATGACTGCCAGCCGCTGGCGACCGAGAAGGTCAGTGCCGCCGACGTGCTGAGATTCCGGGACGCCGCCTTCCACGAATATTTCGAGAACCCGCCTTATCTGGACATGGTGAGCCAGCGTTTCGGGCCCGAAACCCGCGCCCATGTCGAGGATATGGCCAGGGTGCGCCTGCGGCGCCAATTGCTGGAAGCACCACTCGTCGCGGCGGCGTAGCGCCCGGCCTCCCCCGCCCCGCAGTTGCCTGTCAGCCGGCATTGATGCAACCAACTGCGCCATCATCATGGCCTGCTTGCGCGCCGGCGTGACCAGAAAGGGATATTCCCCCATCACGACAGACCGGAGAGAGGCAAGAATCGCGGCGGTTTCGCGGTGCGGGTGCAATGGGCTATGCTGCGCTGGAATGAGCTGTGGAGGGGGACGCAGGATGCCGCTGTACCGGGATGACCAGGGTGCTCTTTATCATTCCTGGCGCACCGACCTGCGCGGGGAACCGGTGCCAACGGGCGCCATCCAGATGCCGGAGGATGCGTGGCTGCGCGTGGCGCGGGTGAAACCGGAATGGGCGGCGCGGTTGCCACGGGCAGCGCTGGGCCTGATCGTGCTGTCCCTGCCGGCCCTGGCGGCCCTAGGCCCGCTTTATCTGTGGGGTGGAGTACCAGGGACCCTGGCAGCCTTGCTGATCGCATGGCTGCTGTTGGGCCTGGGCGGCATCGGTCTGCTGGCTGTCGCCTGCCAGCAGGTGCCGATGGACCGCCCCCTCTCTCTGGTGACGCCGCAGCCGGGCGGGCTGTTCGCCTTGGAACTGCTGCGCCCCTGGGCCACGGTGGCAATGATGACGGGCGCCCTGCTGATGCTGGACCGCGTCCCCGAACTGGCCGGATGGCAGGGGTGGGTGTCGTCCGTGATCGGCTTCATCATTGCCCTGGCAGCAGGCGCCAACCTGCGGCTGATCGGCCGGTTGCGGCGGGGAACGGCCTGAACGCGCTCAGTGCCAGGACGAAAGGCCCGTAAGTCATATAGCAAGAGCCATGGGACATGGCTCCTGGTAGCGGTTGCGCCCTCATGCGCCGGGCGTCGCTACCGGCGGCTTGGCTGGCGCCCAGGGGGGCTCGTCTGGCCCGGTAGACGGAAAATGCGCAGGGTTGCGCGCTGGCTAAGGTTTCGGACGCCGGACTCACCCTGGGTGCCGGCTTTCATCGGATAGGGAAAGGGGCGCCTGCGGGAGCGACCGGCCCTGTCAATCCGCGCTGATCTTGAGCAGGGAGTACACATTGAACAGGAGGCCGAAGCCCATATCGCCGATCGCGTAGTGATATTGGTACCGGCCGCCATCCTTGTCCTCAACATGCATGATCACGGCAAATTGCGATTTGTGGAGCACGCCGTGATATTCGCTGTGGAAGGCGGGGGGATAGGGTCCCCTGGTGTACCGGATTTTGAATCCGCGATCGGTCAGGTGCTTCTTGACGCAAGCCGTGGTCCGGCGAATGCCGAAGGCCATGACCGAAATGACGGCACAGGTGACCATGAAGAACAGCAGCAGAAATTTGTCCCGGTCAACCTGCAATCCGGCCCCCTGCGTTAAATAGAATGACATCTGTCATATTCTAGGAGAAAGCGGCTTCCGTCGTCAATCTGGCGTCGGTTCATGGGAGCGGCCGACAGCGCGGTGACGGCCGCGGCCCCGATCTTAGCCAAAGCTTATCCCGGCACCCCAAAAGCAATGATCGGTCGGACGCTCGCCGTGCCATCACTGGAGCCGTAAATCCGCAAAGGACCGCACATGCAAGCCCCTGCCCCCTGTGACGCCCCGCTGGTGATCCTGCCCGGATTGATGTGTGACAGCCGCATGTTCGGGCATCAGCTGCTGGCCTTTGGCGGGCGCTGTGTCGATGGCTTTTATGGCGGGGCCGACAGCATCGCTTCCATGGTGGATTATGCCCTGGCCCGGATGCCGGCGCGCTGTGCCCTGCTGGGCCATTCCATGGGGGCGCGCGTCGCGCTGGAGCTGTATCGCCGCGCGCCGGAACGGGTGGCGCGGCTGGCGCTGGCCGATACGGGCGTGCATCCGGTGCGGCCGGGGGAGGCGGAAAAGCGCTTCGCCCTGCGCGATCTGGGCCGCAGTGAAGGGGCGGGGGCGATGGTGGATCAATGGCTGCCGCCCATGATCGGCCCGGCCCATGCCGGGGACAGGGACCTCTATGTCGCGCTGCGCGCCATGTGCGTCGATGCCGGGGTGGCGACCTATGAGGCGCAGATCACGGCCCTGCTGGCCCGGCCCGATGCGGGGCCGGTGCTGCCGACCCTCACCTGCCCCACCGCCTTGATCGTCGGCCGGGATGATCAATGGTCACCCGTGGGCCAGCACCAGGAGATGGAAGCCGCCATCCCTGCCGCGCGTCTGTTCATCATCGATAATGCCGGCCACATGGCCCCGGCGGAAGAACCGACTTCGTTCAATGATGCCCTGCGGGCGTGGCTGGCGTAGGGGTTGTCGGTTTGGGAGGGCCCGGAATACCTCTCACTACCGTCACCCCGGCGAAGGCCGGGGTGACGGTGGAGAGAACCATGCCGATTCTAATTAAACCGGTCCGTCTCTAAGAAAAAAGGGGGCGCCCCCGCGGCCGCCCCCTTCGCCTTTACCCCACGGAAGAGCGGGTCAGGCGGTGCGCTTGGCCTGGATCATGTCCAGGATTTCGGCGGCGGCCTTGGGGATGTTGGTGCCGGGGCCATATATGGCGGCGGCGCCGGATTTCAGCAGGAAATCGTAATCCTGGGGCGGGATGACGCCGCCGCAGATGATCAGGATGTCGCCGGCCCCCTGTTCCTTCAGGGCGGCGGCCAGTTGCGGGACCAGGGTCTTGTGACCGGCGGCGAGGCTGGAGACGCCGACGACATGCACGTCATTCTCGATGGCCTGACGCGCCGCCTCCTCCGGCGTCTGGAACAGGGCGCCGACATCGACGTCGAAGCCGATATCGGCAAAGGCGGTGGCGATGACCTTGGCGCCGCGGTCATGGCCGTCCTGGCCCATCTTCACCACCAGCATGCGGGGGCGGCGGCCCTCGGTCTCGGCAAAGGCGGCCACGTCCTTCTGGATCTGCTGGAAGCCGGCATCACCCTCGTACGCCGCGCCATAGACGCCGGAGACGGAGCGGATGACGGCGCGGTGACGGGTGAACACCTCTTCCATGGCGTCGGAAATCTCCCCAACGGTGGCGCGGGCGCGGGCGGCGTCCACGGCGAGCGCCAGCAGGTTGCCGGACTTCTCCGCCGCCGCCTTGGTCAGGGCCGCCAGCGTCTCGCGGACCTTGGCTTCGTCGCGGGTGGCGCGGATGCGCTGCAGCAGGGCGACCTGGGCCTCGCGCACGGCGGTGTTGTCGATGTCCAGCACATCCACCGTTTCCGGGTTCTGCGGACGGTACTTGTTGACGCCGACGATGACTTCCTCGCCCCGGTCGATGCGGGCCTGACGGCGGGCGGCCGCCTCCTCGATCATCAGCTTGGGCAGGCCGCTTTCCACGGCCTTGGTCATGCCGCCCATGCCCTCCACCTGCTCGATCAGCTTTTCAGCCGCCTCGGCCAGGCTGGCCGTCAGATGCTCGACATAGTAGGAGCCGCCCAGCGGGTCCACGACATGCGGGATGCGGGTTTCCTCGGCGATGATCAACTGCGTGTTGCGGGCGATGCGGGCACTGAAGGGCGTGGGCAGGCCCAGGGCCTCGTCAAAGCTGTTGGTGTGCAGCGACTGTGTACCGCCCATGATGGCGGCCATCGCCTCGATCGTCGTGCGGATGACGTTGTTATAGGGGTCCTGCTCCGTCAGCGACACGCCAGAGGTCTGGCAATGGGTGCGCAGCGCCAGGGAGCGGGCGTCCTTGGGCTGGAAATGCTTGTCCATCAGCTTGGCCCAGAGCAGGCGGGCCGCGCGCAGCTTCGCCACCTCCATGAAGAAATCCATGCCGATGGCGAAGAAGAAGCTGAGGCGCGGGGCGAACTTGTCGACATTCAGGCCCTTGGCCAGGGCCGCGCGCACATATTCCATGCCGTCGGCCAGGGTGAAGGCCAGTTCCTGCACCGCCGTGGCGCCGGCTTCCTGCATATGGTAGCCGGAGATGGAGATGGAATTGAACTTGGGCATGTTGTGCGCGGTATATTCGATGATGTCCGCGATGATCCGCATGCTGGGTTCGGGCGGATAGATATAGGTGTTGCGGACCATGAACTCCTTCAGAATGTCATTCTGAATGGTGCCGGAGAGCTTGGCCGTCGGCACGCCCTGTTCCTCACCGGCCACGATATACATGGCCAGGATGGGCAGCACGGCGCCGTTCATGGTCATGGACACGGACATCTTGTCCAGCGGGATGCCGTCGAACAGGATCTTCATATCCTCGACAGAATCGATGGCCACGCCGGCCTTGCCGACATCGCCCACCACGCGGGGATGGTCGCTGTCGTAGCCACGATGGGTGGCCAGATCGAAGGCCACCGACAGGCCCATCTGCCCCGCCGCCAGATTGGCGCGGTAGAATTTGTTGCTGGCCTCGGCCGTGGAGAAGCCCGCGTACTGGCGGATGGTCCAGGGCTTGACCGCATACATAGTAGCGCGCGGGCCGCGCACGAAGGGCGCGAAGCCGGGCAGCGTGCCGGTCGTCTCCAGCCCCTCCAGGTCTTCGGCCGTGTAGAGCGGCTTCACCGCCAGCCCTTCCGCCGTGGTGCGGGTCAGGTCGGACAGGCTGGCATCGGCGCCGGCATCCTTGGCGGCAAGCGCTTCCCAGTCGGCGAGGGTCTTGGTGGGGAACTGGGTCATGGAAGGTCTCCGGGGGAGGGTGCTGGCTCAAATCTCTTCTTGCTTCCCCCGCGGAAGCGGGGGTCCAGGGGCCGCATGAAATGACGATTGGTCTGCGACCCCTGGATCCCCGCTTTCGCGGGGAAGGCACGTTTGTCAGACGGGACCGGATAGGCTCTACCGGGCGCCGTTCTTTTGGCTCACTCGAACTCGATGATCTTCTCATCCACGGCCAGAGACGCGCCCTTGACGGCGTGGACTTTCTTCACCGTGCCGTCGGCCTCGGCCCGCAGGATGTTTTCCATCTTCATGGCTTCGACCACGGCCAGTTCCTGGCCGGCCTTCACCGCCTCCCCTTCCTTGACCGATACCGAGACCAGCAGGCCCGGCATGGGGGAGAGCAAGTATTTGGACATGTCGGGCGGCAGCTTCACCGGCATCAGTTCGGCAAAATCCGCCGCGCGCGGGGTCAGCACGTCCACCGTGAAGGCGAAGCCGCCATGGGTCAGAACCCAGGACGTGCCCTTGCGGTCCACCTGCACCGTCAGATAGGTGCCGCCGATGGTGCCCTGCCACAGGCTCTGGCCGATTTCCCAGTCGCCGACGACGAAATAGGCACCGCTGTCCAGCCGGACCTCGGTATCGCCACCGCAATTGCTGATATGGGCCTTGTGGTTCTGCCGTCCGGCCCGCGCCACCCAATCGGGGCGGACATGGAAGGCGTGGCCCGCCATCTGGCCCGACACCATGGCATCACGCGTGGCAACCCGGTTGTGCAGCACCACAGCCAGCGCCAGCAGACGGTCGCGCACGGCATCATCCGGGGTCAGGCCATGGAACCCGTCGGGATATTCCTCCGCGATGAAGTTCGTGGTCAGGCGGCCGTCGCGGAAGCGCTGCTTCTGCATCAGCGAGGTGAGGAAGGAGATGTTATGGCCCACGCCGCGGATCTGGAACCCGTCCAGCGCATCGGCCATGGCATCGGTCGCCTGCCCACGCGTCGGCGCCCAGGTGATCAGCTTGGCGATCATGGGATCGTAATACATGCTGATCTCGCCGCCCTCATACACGCCGGTATCGACACGGACGATGGAACCATCGGCGCGGCGGCCCTCTGCGGGCGGGCGGTAACGGGTGACACGGCCCGTGGAGGGCAGAAAGCCGCGGGTCGGCTCCTCCGCATAGACGCGTGCTTCCAGCGACCAGCCATTGATGCCGACATCATCCTGACGGATGGGCAGCTTCTCCCCGGCGGCAACCCGGATCATCAGTTCGACCAGATCCAGGCCGGTGATCATTTCCGTGACGGGATGTTCCACCTGCAACCGGGTGTTCATCTCCAGGAAATAGAAATTGCGGTCCTTGTCGACGATGAATTCCACGGTACCGGCCGACCGGTACTGCACCGCCTTGGCCAGCGCGACGGACTGTTCACCCATGGCCTTGCGGGTCGCGGCGTCCAGGAAGGGCGACGGCGCCTCCTCAATCACCTTCTGGTGACGGCGCTGAATGGAGCATTCACGCTCATTCAGGTAGACGGCGTTGCCATGCGCATCGGCCAGAAGCTGGATTTCGATATGGCGCGGCTCGGTGATGTATTTTTCGATGAAGACACGGTCATCGGCGAAGCTGGACCGGGCCTCGTTGGTGGCCGACCGGAAGCCGTCGCGGGCTTCGGCATCGTTCCAGGCCACGCGCATGCCCTTGCCGCCACCGCCGGCCGACGCCTTGATCATGACCGGATAGCCGATGTCGCGGGCGATGCGGACCGCTTCCTCATCATCCTTGATCACGCCCAGGTAACCGGGGACGGTGGAGACGCCGGCCGCCTTGGCCAGCTTCTTGCTCTCGATCTTGTCGCCCATGGCGCCGATGGCATGCACATCGGGGCCGATGAAGGTGATGCCGTTCTGCTTCAACGCCTCGCAGAAAGGCGCCTTTTCCGACAGGAAGCCATAGCCGGGATGCACGGCCTCCGCACCCGTCTTCTTGCAGGCCTCGATGATCTTGTCGGCGATCAGGTAGGATTGGGCCGACGGGGCCGGGCCGATATGCACCGCCTCGTCCGCCATCTCCACATGCAGGGCGCCGGCATCGGCGTCGGAATAGACGGCCACGGTCTTGATGCCCATGCGGCGGGCGGTCTTGATGACGCGGCAGGCGATTTCGCCACGGTTGGCGATAAGGATTTTGTTGAACATGGGGCCGGTGACCTCGTGTCGGAGCGCGTGGAACGCGCGTCTTTCATGGTTCTCGCTGTTTCATTCCGTCATCCCGGCGAAAGCCGGGACCCAGGAGTCCCAAGCGCCGGCCTCTGACCCTGGGTCCCGGCTTGTCACCGGGATGACGGGAAAGAGTGGCGCCCGCGAGACATCACAGCGGCAGATTGTCGTGCTTCTTCCAGGGGTTCTGAAGCTGCTTGTTCTTCAGCATGGAAAGCGCCTTGCACAGGCGGCGGCGGGTGCCGTGGGGCATGATCACATCGTCGATATAGCCACGGCTGGCCGCCACGAACGGATTGGCGAATTTCTGGCGGTATTCCTCCGTCCGCTCC
This sequence comes from Niveispirillum sp. FG148, assembly GCF_057809655.1. NCBI lineage: Bacteria > Pseudomonadati > Pseudomonadota > Alphaproteobacteria > Rhodospirillales > Azospirillaceae > Niveispirillum > Niveispirillum sp. FG148. The sequence goes on along the minus strand of NZ_JBMDKJ010000022.1, from coordinate 30,627 downwards.
TCAATCTTGGTCTGGTCACCGATATCGCCGCGGAAGATGATCTCCACCGCCCCCTTCGGTCCCATCACGGCAATTTCCGCCGTCGGCCAGGCGTAATTGACGTCGCCGCGCAGATGCTTGGACGCCATCACGTCATAGGCCCCGCCATAGGCCTTGCGGGTAATCACAGTCACCTTCGGCACGGTGGCCTCGGCATAGGCGAACAGCAGCTTGGCGCCATGCTTGATGATGCCGTTATATTCCTGGGCCGTGCCGGGCAGGAAGCCGGGCACGTCCACCAGCGTCACGATGGGGATGTTGAAGGCGTCGCAGAAGCGGACAAAGCGCGCGGCCTTGATGGCGCTGTCGATATCCAGGCAGCCGGCCAGCACCATGGGCTGGTTGGCGACAAAACCGACGGTCGATCCCTGCATGCGGGCAAAGCCGGTGATGATGTTCCGGGCGTAATCCGGCTGGATTTCGAAGAAATCGCCCTCATCCACGATCTTCAGGATCAATTCCTTCATATCGTAGGGCTTGTTGGGATTGGCCGGGACCAGAGTGTCCAGGCTCATCTCCTGACGGTCGGGCGCATCCGGCGTGGGGCGCGAGGGCGGCTTTTCCTGGTTCGACAAGGGCAGGAAATCCACCAGACGGCGGGTTTCCAGCAGGGCCTGCACGTCATTTTCGAAGGCCAGATCGGCCACACCGGACTTGGACGTGTGGGTCACCGCCCCGCCCAGTTCTTCGGCCGTCACCACCTCATGCGTCACCGTCTTCACCACATCGGGGCCGGTGACGAACATGTAGGAGCTGTCCTTCACCATGAAGATGAAGTCGGTCATGGCGGGGCTGTACACGGCACCGCCGGCGCAGGGGCCCATGATCAGGCTGATCTGCGGCACCACGCCGGACGCCAGCACATTGCGCTGGAACACTTCGGCATAGCCGCCGAGCGAGGCCACACCTTCCTGAATGCGGGCACCGCCGCTGTCATTCAGGCCGATGACGGGGGCGCCGACCTTCATGGCCTGATCCATGATCTTGCAGATCTTTTCGGCATGCGCTTCCGACAGGGAGCCGCCGAAGACCGTGAAATCCTGGCTGAAGACGAAGACCAGACGGCCATTGATGGTGCCGTGGCCGGTGACCACACCGTCGCCCGGCACCTTCTGCCCGTCCATACCAAAATCGTTGCACCGATGTTCGACGAACATGTCCCATTCTTCGAACGAGCCTTCGTCCAACAGGATCTCGATGCGCTCCCGCGCTGTCAGCTTACCCTTGGAATGCTGGGCCGCGATGCGCTTGTAACCGCCGCCCTGACGGGCACCGGCCCGCTTCTCTTCCAACCTTATCAGCACGTCATGCATCGAATTCCGCCCCTTGGGAAAGGTTTATGGGAAGTTGGGCGGAGTTTGCAAATTTTGCCGCGCCGCGGATAGGCGTGGATGGGTGCATAAATGCGAACGCGCCACAGGCAAATTGCAAATTTTGCAAATTCGCAACATGCCCATACGCAACCCGTGGCATGGATCGCCCCGGGCGGATCCCCCATTGTCGCGACCAGGAGCGTGGGCCGCCATGGCGTACCCCGATTGACGGCAGGCCCACACCATCTCGGCGTATGGTGACTTCTCCTTTTGATTGCTCTGTAGACTATTGGGAGGACAATCATTAGAAATCGTCGTAGACCGTTTCCCATCGTTGCCGGTATGGTTGCGGTCGTCCGCAGGCCATCGGCAATCAGGGAGCCGTCATTGAAAAGCGAGAGCTTCCAATTCGGAGACTGGCAGATCGATGCACGCGCCTGCATGATCCGCCATTGCACGGAGCCGGTCGAAATACAGGTCGAGCCGCGTGCCATGGATGTGCTGTCGGCCTTGTGTCATCAGGCTGGCACCATCCTGAGTGCGGCGGATCTGTTGCATCTGTGCTGGGACGGGTTGGTCGTCGGCGAGAACCAGGTCCATAAGGCCATCACGCAGCTGCGCCGCGCCCTGCGCGACAGCGTCACCCAGCCGACCTATATCGAGAATATCCGCAAGCGCGGTTATCGCACCATCGCGCCCGTCACCTTCCCCCCCGGCCACAGCCTGGCGGGACCGGCGGAGGACTGGGCGCGGCAATCGCCCTATGTCGGCCTGACATCCTTCGACGCGGCCCATGCCGCGGTGTTTTTCGGTCGGGAAGCGGCGGTGGCGCGGCTGGTCACGGCCCTGTCCGGGCGGCTGGCGGCCGGGCGCCCCCTGCTGCTGGTGCTGGGGCCCAGCGGCAGCGGCAAGACCTCCCTGATCCAGGCGGGGCTGATGCCGGCACTGCGCCGCGGCGCGGTGGCCGTGCCCATCCATGATGCGGTCGCCCTGGACCTGGGTGATGTCGGCGGATTGCCGCTGGCCACGGCCCTGGGCGGCGCGCTGCTGGATCTGTATTGGGACGATGCGCCGCTGTTCACGGGGCTGAGCGCGGAGGAGATTGGCGACCGGCTGACCGACGAGGGCGGGGAGCCCGCGACCTGTCTGCCCATGCCGGCCGATGCGGCGGATGGCCGCTTTGTCCTGTTCATCGACCGGCTGGAAGCGCTGTTCGGCACGCCCGGCGGCGGCAGCCTGCAACGCGCACAGTTCCTGACGGCGCTGGACCGGCTGGCCCGGTCCGGTTCCTTCATCGTCATCGCCGCCTGCCGCAACGATTTCTATCCCGACCTGGCGCGCGAACCCCTGCTGATGGAGGGCAAGGAGGCCGGCGGTCATTTCGATCTGGCCCCGCCCACCCGGACCGAGATCGCCCGCATGATCCGCCAGCCGGCCCAGATGGCCGGCCTCAGTTTCGGCGTGGATGCCGTCAGCGGGGAGCATCTGGACGATCTGCTGTGTGACGGGGTGGCCGATAATCCCGACGCACTGCCGCTGCTGCAATATACGTTGCAGCAATTATACCTGCAGCGCAGCCCTGGCCGGGAACTGACACTGGCCGCCTATCGGGCGCTGGGCGGCATTGATGGCGCCATCGGGCGCCGGGCCGACGCCATTCTGGAGAATCTACCGGCCGCCGCCCAGGCGACGCTGCCGCATATCTTCTCCCTGATCGTGGCCGTGGGCGGCAGCGACGGGGCCGCCCGTGGCCTGCAAGCCCCCTGGTCGGCACTGGGGGGACTGGATGAGAGGCGGCTGGTCCAGACCTTTGTCGACGAAAGGCTGTTCGTCAGCCTGGTGCATGGGGCGGAGCCGGTATTCGGGGTGGCGCACGAAGCCCTGTTGCGGCAATGGCCGCGCGCGGTGGCCTGGATATCCGAACATCATCAGGCGCTGCGTATCCGCGCCCGGCTGGAGGGCGAGACCCAGCAATGGCTGAACGATGGCCGCCGGGCCGACCGGCTGCTGCGCCAGGGCCGGCCGCTGGAAGAGGCACTGGACCTGCTGCGGGCCCGCGCCGTGCCTCTGTCGGACGATGTGGCCGCCCTGATCGCGGCCTCCTCCCGTCAGGCGCGCCGGGCCGACCGGCTGCGCCTGGGCGCCGTCTTCGGTTTCGCGCTGATCGCCCTGGTAGCCCTGGCAATGGGCTATCAGGCCCGCAAGGCCGAATATCAGGCTGCCCAGCGCCGGGATGAGGCCGAAGGGCTGGTCGATTTCATGCTGGGCGACCTGACGGAGAAATTGCAGCCGCTGGCTAGGCTGGACCTGCTGGATGGGGTGGCGCAGAAAGCCATGGCCTATCTAACCGCTGAGGATCCCGGCCGCATGCCCGGTCCGCTCCGACTACGACAGGCCAAGGCGCTTTTGACGCTGGCGGATGTGAACCGGTCACGCGGTAACGTGGATGCCGCACTGACGGCGCTGGCGCGCGCGGAGGCGCTGTTGCAGGTCAATCTGGCGCAGGGGCCGGTGGATGGGGATTTGCTGAAGACCGCCGGGGCGGTGGCGTTCTGGTTCGGGCAGATCGCGCTGGATCGGGGGCGGTTGGATGAAACCGAAAAGCGATTTGAGCAATATCGCATTTTTGCGCAACGGATGATGGATCTGAACCCCGATGATGTTGATGCCTGGCTGGAGCTGTCCTATGCCCTGTCCAGTCTTGGCACCCTTAAGGCAAGACGGGGAAGCGAGGACGCGGCCGCCGCAGATTTCACCTATTCCCTGGCGTTGAAGGAAAAAGCACTTGGCTGCCGCATTGGTGATCACGGCCTTCTCGCGGGTGTCGCCAATGTTCTTTCATTGCTTGCCAACAGCAAAGCCCAGGCGGGAAATCTTAATGAAGCCGCCACGCTTTATGACCGGCAGCGTGAAAAGCTTAGCGCCCTAATTGAGATTGATCCGCAGGCCACAAATTGGCGCTATCGCCTTGGGCTGGCCATCAAGTTAAAGGCTCAGCTTCTATTAGCCCTGGGCAGAAATAAAGAGGCGATTGACGCCGCAGGCGAAGCAATAAATCTAATCAGTCTGTGCCTTGAACAAGAACCTAATAATCAAATATGGCTATCACGCCGCGCTGACACAACTCTAATAAAAGTCCGTGGGTTGATTTCAATTAACGCAATAGCTGAAAGCGTCACCGCCATTGACATGGCCATAGCTGATATTGACAAAGCATCGCGTGATAACTCGACCGACGAGAGCTTTCGATTACGCGCTACTGCGTTGATGCTGAAAGGAATCGCTGAAATTCGAAGGGGCAGACTGAATGAATCGTCTGCCAGTATTTCGAGTGCAGAAAACTTGATGCTGTCGCTGCCCAGCAAGGCCGTGAATGACAAGCTGAGCATAATTACTCAAGTAAACATATTGCTGACCCGCGCGGATCTGGAGCAACAGCGGGGACAGCATGACAGGGCGAGATTGACATGTCGTCAGGTCGGCGATCGCCTGAAATCTCAGATCGTGAACAGTAACGATTTCCGCCTGCTTGATCCATGGGTACGTGCGGCCATGTGCAGTGGCGACCCAACGTCAGCAGCGCAGAGTGCCGCTATCCTGGAGAAAATAGGATATCGGGAAACGATGTACCGCAACCACATCATGCAGAATGGAGAAAAGAATGACTGAGCTTATTGATGGAAACGCCATGACTGTCATCGTTCATATTGATGAGGTCAAAACAGGGAATAATATAACTTATAAATGGTACTACAATCGTATAACTGGAGACGGTCTCTCTCTGGCCGTTCCGAAGAACGTGCAGAAAATTAATTTTGCCCTCGATGACAGCAGCAAGAAGCTCTACAGGTTGGTCACGCCAGAGATCACACCGCGGCGGGAGGATTCGCATGTGTATGCTGATCTGTTGATTCCGACAGAAGATGGGCCGAATTCAAGAGATTTTATTTCTGTCTATGATGGCCAAATCAATCTCGGCACCCATGTTGGCAGCGTTACGCTGCGCATGGAATTGATCAATGGAAATTTCAGCGAGCATGTTGACATGGGCACGATCCGTTCGGATCCCGAGGTCATCAATACCGGCATGGAAACCTAAGCCATTCAACCGGAAGCGCAGGATGTAGTTCCTGCCCTTGATCGGGTTCTGCAAATAGGGTGATCGACACGGATCACGCGCGAAAGGGGGGCGGACCCAAGGCCAGAGAGGCTGGGGTCCGCCCCTTTTCATTTCGTGCCGTCTTCTGCATTTCTTCCGACAAATATCATTCATAATCAATGTCTTACTATCCGGAAGGATAACAGAAGAAAGAATTCTTCCGAACCCTGGCAGGGTCTGGCCATCGCCATTCCAGCCAGGGAAATCATCCCATGCCCATCCTGCTGACCCCGCGTGAACGCCAGGTTCTGGCCCTGACCGGGCGCGGATTGAAAAGTGCCCAGATCGCGGCCGAACTGGGGGTTTCCGAACTGACCATCCGCAAGCATCGGTCCGCCATCATGCGCAAGGCGGGGCTGCGGTCCACGGCGCAGCTGATCGCCTTTGCCGGCAATGACACGGAACCGGATGGAGCGGCCCCCCTGTCCTGGGACCGGCTGCGCCCGCGGGAGGCGGAGGTGGTGCGCCATGTCGTGGCCGGACGCACCAGCAAGGAGATCGCGCGGCTGCTGGATATCAGCCCCCTGACGGTACAAAAACACCGGCAGCGGGCGCGTGAAAAGCTGGGCGTGCATACGGTGGGGGAGATGATCACACGGGGCCGCAGCCTGCCCGCCTGAAAGGAATTGCTGCGGCAGACCCGCTAGCCGGGTAAGGTCGGGCGGGAACGGGCCTGCGGACAGGGGATGGAGAGCGCCGGGCATGACCGCCAAGATCTATGCAGGCGAACGGATACGCCGATTGCGGGAGACGCGCGGGATCAGCCAGGCGGCCCTGGCCGCGGCCGTGGGGCTTTCCACCTCCTACCTGAACCAGATCGAGAATAACCAGCGGCCGCTGTCGGCCGCCGCCGTCATCCGCCTGTCGGGCTATTTCACGGTCGAGCCCAGCCATTTCGCCGATGACAGCGACACGCGGCTTGCCTCTGAACTGCGGGAAGTATTGGGCGACCCGCTGTTTTCCGACGCATCGGTGACCTTTGCCGGCATCCGCGACGCCGTGCGCGCCGCTCCCGGCATCATGGGCCAATTCCTGAAGCTCTATCGCGCCTATCAGGGGCTGGACGAGGAATATAAGGCCCTGGTCGACAAGGTGGGGGGCGAGGAAGCGGTCAGCGGACCCGCCGCCTTCCCCTATGACGAGGTGCGCGATTTCGTGCAGGCGCAGCGCAACCATTTCGAAACGCTGGACCATGCGGCCGAGGACCTGTTCGAGAACGGGCATTTTTCCAAGGACCGGCTGCTGGAACATCTGGGCCAGCATCTGGCCGACCGGCATGGCGTGACCATCCGGGTCTCCCCCATGCTGGTGCGCCACGACGTGCTGTGGCGCTATGATCCCGACGACAAGGAACTGCTGGTTTCCGAAGGCACGCCGCGCGAAAGCCGCACCTTCTTCGCCGCCCACCAGATCGCGCTCTTGGATTACGGGGTGGAGATCGAACGGCTGGTGGCCGGCGCCGGCCTGTCCAGTGTGGAGGCGCGGTCGATCCTGCGCGTCGGCCTGGCCAATTATTTCGCCGGCGCCCTGATCCTGCCCTATCGCCGCTTCCTGGCCGAGGCGCAGCGCATGCGCTATGACATCGACCGGCTGTCTGCCCATTTCAATGTCAGCTTCGAACAGGTCTGCCACCGCCTGTCGACCATGCAGCGGCCGGGCCTGCCGGGCGTGCCCTTCTATTTCGTGAAGGTGGACATGGCCGGCAATATCGCCAAACGGTCCAGCGCCACCCGGTTCCAGTTCGCCCGTTTCGGCGGCGCCTGCCCCCTGTGGAACGTGCATCAGGCCTTCGCACAGCCGGGCCGCATCCTGGTGCAGCAGGCGCGCATGCCGGACGGGGCGACATATCTGTGCATCGCCCGTACCGTGGTGGCCAAAGGCAACTCGTACCTGTCGCGCCCGCGCGAGGCGGCGGTGGGTCTGGGCTGCGAAATCTCCTTCGCCGACCAGCTGGTCTATTCAGCCGGCCTGGATCTGCGCAATGCTGATGCGGCCGTGCCCATCGGGTCCAACTGCAAGGTCTGCGACCGCGAGGAATGCCGCCACCGCGCCTTCCCGCCCATCGGCAAGGCCCTGCGCGTCGATGCGCATGAACGGCGCGTGGTGCCGTACAGCGTCAGTTGAGGGTAAAAACGGTCAAACTGGCGCACACGCCCAAGCGGCGAATTGACGGTCAGTTGATGGAGACAGGGACAAGTTCCGACCACTCCTCCTTTTTGTCACGTCAAAATTGTTCTTGATATGTTCACCATTCTATGGGTGTAATCGGGAGGTTTGCGCTACTTCTCTATCAAAAGATCAAGGGCCGGAAATGTCACTGTCAGCCTATGAAGTGCAGAAAGAACCCGCACCGCACTATTCTGACGACTTCCTGGGCAGCCTTCGTCAAGGCGAAGACTCACCTTGCGGTAAGTTCAAAGGCGGCTGGGGAGGCTGGGGTGAGTTTTTCCGCATGCTTCCCTCCGTCACCATCCCCCCCATAATCCTGGTGCCCATCGCGCCAATCCTCGTGGGGTTCTGGTGCACTGCCAACGAATTGCCCTATTTCGACGTGATGTCGGACATCGGCCAGAATTCAACTTACTTCACCACCATCATCATGGGCATGACCTTCCTGACAAGTCTGTGCCTGCTGTCGCCAGGATTCATGCGCATCTATGATGATTACACCGTCTATCGAAGCGGCCACTATAAGCGTCGCGACGACATGGAAAAGCTGCGCGACGCCCGCTGGGAAATGGCTTCGGTCATTGCACTTATCATTTATCTCAGCATCAATCTGTGGATTCTGAATTCGTCTTCGATCAGTCTCGGCGACCCCAGCGACGACAAATATCTTTATGCTGACCTTGCCTTTTTCGCCTGGGCGATGGGGCTCTGTTTTCTTCTTGTCATCCTCATCCGACGCCTCATGTCCTTCTCGGAAAGATGGCGCTTCGCCAAAGACACGGCCCTGCGCCGATTCCCGCCGAATGCGGAGCAAAGTGCCCCAAGGCGCATCTGGACCTGCTGTCAGCGACGCCGCTTCGCCGTGCGCGAATTCCTCGCCTATCTCGCCGGAAGGGTGGCCGTGATGCCGGTTCCGTCGAATCAGTCGACCAATGAAACCGCTCCGTCAGCGTCGGGCAGAACATCAGGTCGGAAGAAAGGGGCGGAGCCAGAGGCCTATGACATCGGTCTTATGGGTATCTTTAATATCGCGATGATCGATCTGACTGCACTTTCCTTCTTTACCACGATCGCTTTCAGCGCCATGTCCAGCATCATCGACAGGGATGCAGGCAATTCCACAGCAATCTTTTCCACAACAATCTTTGCAGAAGTCGCATTCCTGTTCATCCAGCCGTGGATCCCGTTCTCTCTTCTGATGATGTCCAAAGCATGGGCTGACAACAGATCAGCGAAAAGCGCAACCAAGGCTGTGGTGATGACGATTTTCGTCTTGCTCTTGGGGTTCCCCCGTGTACCTGCAATTATCGATAATCTCGGGCGGGGTCTTGGCTTTGCCGGTGACAGGCCTGTTTTCCTGCACCTGTCGCCTTCAGTGGCTTGCAGCAATCCTGTCCTGGTCGCAGAGCGGCCCGATTGCACCTCTTCGACGCCGGTCCGCTCGGTGGCCGTGCGCATCGGCTGGATGGGGCCAAGCCGCGCCATCATCCATCCCGGTGCAAAGCATGACAACGGTAACACGGTGGTGCTGGATCGAAAGGATGTTCTTTCTTATGAGGTCGTCCATATGAAAAAGCACGACCAATAGACGTCAATCGGACGGGGTACGCCCCCCCTTCAGCCACCGAGCACCACCCTCACGCCGCCGGGCGGGCCAGGGGCAGGACGGAGGTCAGCGTTTCGATCAGCTGGTTCAGCTTCACCGGCTTGGTCAGGAAGGCCTGCATCCCCGCTTCGCGGCATTGGCGGCGGATATCGGCCGACAGATTGGCCGTCAGCGCCACGATGGGCACACGGCCGGCGCGGCCCGGCAGGTTGCGGGCGCGCCGCGCCGCCTCCAGCCCGTCCATTTCCGGCATGGACAGATCCATGATGACGGCGTCGACGGGACGTGCTTCCAGGATGGACAGGGCGTCGATGCCGTTGCCGGCCTGCACCACCTGCGCCCCGCGGATTTCCAGCAGTTCCGTGGCCGCCTGCCGGTTCACGGCGTCATCTTCCACCAGCAGGATGACGGGCTTGCCTTCCAGGCCGGCCTGCCGGATGGCGCCCGGCGCAATATACGCCTCGTCCCCTTCCCGCTGCACAGCCAGCGGCGACAGCGGCAGGCAGAGCGTGAACTGGCTGCCCTGTTCCGGCCCGCTGTCCACGGTCAGAACGCCGCCCAGCATATCGGTCAGCGACCGGGCGATGGCCAGACCCAGACCCGCCCCGCCAAAGCGGCGCGAAATGGAATTGTCGGCCTGGCTGAACACATCGAAAATTCGGTCCAGCTTTTCCGGCGGGATGCCGATGCCGGTATCGATGACCTGAAACCGCACCCAATGGGCGCCATCGCCCACGCTGGCCTGCTGATCACCGGGGGCGTTCACGCGGTCGACACCCAGGGTGATATGGCCGCGTTCGGTAAATTTCACAGCATTGTCCAGCAGGCACATCAGGATCTGGCGCAGCCGCTTGGCATCGGTGACGACGCCCGACGGCACACCATCCCCCGTGCGCAGGCTGAGCACCAGCCCCTTGCGTTCCGCCCGCGGGCCGACCACGGCCAGCAATTCCCCCAGCAGCAGGCCCAGATCGACGGGACCGGACGCCACTTCCAGCCGCCCGGCCTCCAGCCGCGCCATGTCCAGCACATCATCAATCAGTGACAGCAGCGACCCGCTGGCATTGCCCATCACTTCCAGCAGGCGCACCTGGGCCGCGTTCAGATTATGGGTTTCCAGGATCTGCAGGCAGCCCTGGATGGCATTGATGGGGGTGCGGATCTCATGGCTGATCGTGGCCAGGAATTCCGACTTGGCCCGGTCGGCGGCTCGGGCCTGTTCAGCCACATGCTGGGCCGCGTGACGTTCGGCGGCTTGCTGACGCAACAGGCGCAGCAAGGTGGCGGCCACCCCGCCGGTGGCCACAGCCGACACGATGAAAGGCTGAACCAGCCAAGACACCTGGCTGCCCAGCGTCGACGGATCAAAGGCGTCCAGCGGCCGGTTCACCATCACGTCGGTGACGAAGATGCCATTGACCAGGGCCGCGATTCCGAACGCCGCCATCAGCACCCCGTCGGCCAGGCTGCGCGGCCGCACGCCCCAGAGATGGTAGAGCGTGGCGATCAGCGCAGCCTGGATGAAGCTGCCATTCAGCACTTCCCGCAGGATCACGTCGTTGCGCGCCAGCGTGACCCCGGTCAGCGCCATCAGGGCCGCCAGCCCCGCCAGCCAGCGCCCCAGCCAGGGCCGCCGCCCGGCATAAAGCGCAGCACCATGCAGGAACAGCAGGAAGATGCCGTTGAACAGCGTGTCCGCCAGCAGCGCCAGCGCCCCCGTGGGCAGGGTGAAGGGCGGCCTGGCAAACCGGACCAGCGGCATCACCAGCAGGGCCAGGGCAAAGGCCAGGGCCCAGGACAGCGCATAGCGTTCCCGCCGGCCATGCCACCAGATGACAGCCAGCAGCACCGACGCCCCCAGAAGGGGCGCGGCATTGACCGTTATCAGGGCGGCTTCAAGGTCCATGGGGCGATTCTGTACTGGGGCCGTAAACACAAGATTGATTTGCGGCGCCATCCTGCAACAACCGAACAGATTTCGCAATCACCAGCATATGGGCAATCTGTGATCGTTAACTACTGACGAAGATCACTTGTCGATTCTCTGTGTATAAATTCATTAACATGAATTTGAGGCTTTTTTATGGGATTGACTTGAATGCCGGCTCAAATAAGCGCCCATGATGATTGAAGTTGGACTTTGGGGCGCGCCGCACCCCATCCATGGTTCAAATGGATGGAGTGGTACGTCCAATGCGCTTCGTTGTGGCAAATATCGGGCTCTTGTGATTCAAAGGGGGGCTGTCCGACGGGTGTATGCCGTCGGCCGATGTGAACGTATATCCGGGGCGGATCATGAACAGGTTATTGCGCGGATTACTGATGGTTGCCGGCTTGTTGCTGTTGACAACATCGCCCGCCGCCGCATTCCGATTGATTCCAATCGAAATGGAGTTCGAGCCGACAGGCCGCGGCGCCACCCAGATTTTCCGGGTGGAAAATGACACAACCAATCCGATCGCCATCGAAATCCACATCACGGGCCGCAAAATGGGTCCGGACGGCGAGGATCTGCCGGCCGACCCGTCCGACGAATGGATCATCTTCCCCGAGCAGCTGGTGCTGGAGCCCGCGCAGAACCAGTCGGTGCGCGTGCAGTGGACAGGCGACGCCAAGCCCGAACGGGAACTGGCGTACCGACTGATTGCCGAACAACTGGACGTGGATATCGGGCAGGCCCCGGCGCAGCAGGGCGGCAAGGTGAAGTTGCTGGTCCAGTACAAGGCGTCGATCTATGTGACGCCGGCAGGATCCAAGGGCACCCTCTCCGTCGTCAGCGCCGGCCCGCACAAGCTGGTGGATGGCACGGTGATGGAGGTTCTGGTGCGCAATGACGGCACGGCCCACAAATTCCTGAAGGACCTGACCCTGACCGTGTCGGCCGGGGGCAAGTCCGTGACCATCCCCACCGACCGGCTGGGCGGCATGGCGGGGGAGAATATCCTGCCGGGCGTCACCCGCACCTTCCTGCTGCCCTGGCCGGACGAACTGCCGCAGGGTCCGGTCACGGCCAAGCTGAACCTGCCCTGACCTGATCCGTCCCATGCCCCGCCCCCGCCCCTCCCGTTACCGGCGCGCCATGCGTCTGGCCCTGGCAGCGCCGCCGGCGCTGGCCGTGGCGCTGGTGCCGGCACGGCTGAGCGTGGGCGCAGAGGCGACGCCGGCGGCGGCCCCCGGGCCGGCACCAGCACCGGCACCAGGCCCCGCCAGGCCCACGGCGGACGAGCTGTTCAAGAAGGCCTTCGGACAGAAGAAGCCGGCGACCCGGACGCAGAAGGCCGACCTGCCTGTGTTCTTCGACGGGTATGAGATCGGTCAGGTGCCGGGTCAGGTGGCCCTGAACCCGATGGACACGATGGTCGACCTGACCAGGCTGGCCGACCTGCTGCGCCCGCTGGCCCAGGAAGAGCCGATCCGCGCCCTGCTGGCCCAGGCCGGCCCCGATGGACAGGCCGCCCCCGCCCGCATGGCCAAGACGGGCATCCAGCTGGCCTATGATGGCGGCGATCAGGTGGTGAAGGTCACCGTGCCCGCCGCAGCCCGCAAGCCGCGCGACCTGTCAGTGCTGGAACGCGGGGCAGCCGCCCGCACCTATACGATCATCCCGCAGGCCGACCTGTCGGCACAGATGAACATGCGGGCGGCCGTGGAATATCTGTCCACGCCTTCCGCCTTCGGTGAAAGCGGCCTGGGGCCCTTGTCGGTCTCGGCCGAACCCGCCATCAACTGGAAGGGCTGGGTGGTCGAGGGCGAGGTCTATTATCGCGAGGATGCCTATCACACCCTGTCGCGCGGCCCCGTGCGCGTCGTCCATGATTTCACCGACCTGGGCGTGCGTGCGCAGCTGGGCGACATTTCCATGGCGGTCATCAACAATCAGGTGGGCCGGGCCGTGGGCGGCCTGACCGTGGCCAAGAATTTCTCCATCCGGCCCTATGACCTGGTGCAGCCGGGCGGCAACCGGGAATTCATCCTGGAAAACCCATCGGTGGTGGAGGTCATTGTCAATGGACGGCCCACCCGCACCTTCCGCCTGGAACCCGGCCCCTACAATCTCAACAATTTTCCCGGTGCGTCGGGCACCAATGATGTGCAGATCCGCATCACCGACGCCTATGGCCGCGAACAGACCATCGATTTCCCCTTCTTCTTCGACAGCCAGCTGCTGGCGGCGGGCGTGCAGGAATATGGCTATACGATCGGCCTGCCTTCCACCGTCAGCCGCGACCGCTATCATTACGACAAGGACAATCCGACCTTCTCCGGCTATCACCGGGTGGGCGTGACCGACAATTTCACCCTGGCGCTGGGCACCCAGATCGACACCAAGGAGACGACGGTCACGGCCGAAGCGCTCGTCGCCACGGGCTGGGGCACTTTCGGGCTGGAGCCGGCCGCCTATCTGCGGCGCAAGGACTGGGACAGCACCCAGACCGCGGCGGCGAAGAAGCAGGGCTATGCCGGCACCCTGCGCTACCGTTCCTATTCCAACGGCGCCTCGGTCCTGGACAACCAGTCGATCACGGCACAGTTGAGCTGGTACGATCCCAATTACCGGTCCTTCGGCTCCACCTTCGTGAATGACACCAAGCTGGACGCATCGGCCCGCATCAGTCAGCCCTTGTTCGAGAACCTGACCGCCTCGCTGGGCGGGCGCTACCGCATGGTGCGCGGCGACAGCACGGTCGACAATTATTCGATCGATTTCGCGCTGCGCCGGCGCCTGTTCGAAACCGGCAATGTCGACCTGACCTTCAGCCATGGCAAGGACAGCCTGGGCGCCAAGGAGACGGGCGTCTATCTGTCCACCCGCTTCATCTTTGATGGCGGGCGGCAGAGTGCCGGCCTGAATGTCGACACCATCACCAAGCAGCAGCGCCTGGACTGGCGCTACAGCTCGCTCTACACCGTCAACGCCCTGTCGGGCGGGCTGGAACTGCTGAACGAGAAGGGGCGCGTCGGCGACCAGGTGCAGGGCAACCTGAATTATACGAACCAGCGGTTCGAAACACAGGTTCGCCACAGCGTCGTGCAGCGCGGGCTGAACGACGCCAACGGGGTGGAAAACCGCACTCAGTTGACGGCGGCCACCGCCCTGGTCTTTGCCGATGGGCATTATGGCGTGACGCGGCCCGTCACCAACAGTTTCGCCGTCATCGTCCCCCATCCGCGACTGAAGGACATGGATGTCGGCGTCGACCCCGTCGACGACCGTTATGTGGCCGAAACGGATTGGCTGGGTGTACCCATCGTGCCCAATATTTCCGCCTATCTGGTGCGGCCCATCCTGCTGGACGTGCCCGACGCGCCCGCCAATTACGATCTGGGCGACGACCGGCCCGCCGTGCAGCCGGGTTACAAGTCGGGCACCATCGTCACCATCGGCACCGATGCCATCGTCACCCTGGTCGGCAATCTGGTCCTGACCGATGGCAAGCCCGCGGCCCTGCTGTCGGGCACATTGCGGCCGGTGGGCATCAAGGATGCCAAGGACCTGGCCTTCTTCACCAACCGCGCCGGCCTGTTCCGCATCGACAGCGTGCGTCCGGGTGACTGGCTGCTGCTGGTCCATGGCGCAGAGACGGCCCCCATCCCCGTCAGCGTGGCCAAGGATGCCGAAGGCGAGGTCAAGCTGGGCCGGATGCCGGTGCAGATGAAGCCCTGAGGCGCCCTCAAACGCCGGGCCAGGGGCCGTGAAAATTGGCCGCTGGCTTCATTCAAGGTCCCTTGGCCTTCAGCAGCGCCTCCAGGTCTGGCCGGCGGTCGGCCCAGTCCGTGGCGCATTGATAGGCATGGCCCAGCGTCACCAACGCCGCCTCCCGCCAGGGGGTGGACAGGATCTGCAAGGACAGGGGCAACCCGCCCGACGTGGCCCCGCAGGGCACGGCCAGGGCCGGCAGGTTCAGCCAGTTGGCGATGCGCACATAGCGGCTGAAGGGCAGTTTGCCTTCATCCACATCGGCCAGGGCCGGGGCCGGCACGGGCACGGTCGGCGTCAGCAGCGCGTCAAATTCCTGCGCCCAGGCATGGAACCGTGCCTGCTCCCGCGCCTGAATGACAAGAAGTCTGGATATTTCCGTATCCGGAACATCCTGGCCGCCGGACAGGCGACGCAGGACGCCTATATCCATTTCGGCACCGTAACGTTCTATCCGGCCCCGCCAATAGCCCCAGGCGCGCCCCGCCATCAGCAGGCCGGACGGTTCCACGCACGCCGCCGGATCAATGGCCGGCGCCGCCTCCACCAGCTTGGCGCCCAGCGTCTCCAGCTTGGCCAGGGCCGCCAGATAGGCGGCCCCCACCTGCCCGTCCACCCCGTCCAGAAACCGGTCGGGCAGCACGGCCAGGACCATGCCGCGCGGGCTGGCGGACAGGGCCTCCGCCGCGTCGAACCGGGCCTGGCGCGCCAGTTTCGGGGAAGGCCTCACGGGCCCCGCGGCGGGATCGGCCAGAGCGGACAGCATATGGGCCACCCGTTCCACCGTCCGCGCCATGGGTCCGACCGTATCCAGTTCCGGACAGAGCGGCAGGCAGCCTGCCACGGGCACCCGGCCCAGGGTGGGTTTCAGCCCCGTGACATTGTTCAGGGCACCGGGGATGCGGATCGACCCGCCCGTGTCGCTGCCCAGGGCCGCATCGGCCAGCCCCGCCGCCACGGCCACCGCCGACCCGCTGGACGAACCACCGGGCACACGCGCCATGGCCGCATCCCAGGGATTGCGTGGCGTGGCCGTGGCGCGGTTGACACCCCAGGTGCCGAAGGCCAGTTCCACCGTGTGGGTCTTGCCCAGCACCAGCATGCCGCAGGCGGCCAGGGAGGCCACGGCAGCCGCATCGGCCGCGGCGGCCCCGATGACGGGGGTGCGCGCCCCACCGCCCGTGGGCAGGTCGCGCACATCCAGCAGGTCCTTCACCGCCAGGGGCAGGCCGCACAGCGGGTGCGGTCCCGGTGCCGCCCTTTCCATCCGCCAGGCCCGTTCGCGGACCCATTCCGGTTCGACCAGGGCGAAGGCGTGCAGATGCGGATCGAACCGGGCGATCCGGGCCAGCGCGGTTTCGGCGATGGAGGCGAAGTCGGTCATGCAATATCCAGACAGCGGCGACAGGTGTTTCAAAGGCCTTCTATGATAGCTTCATGTGACATCAGGTCCATGGATTTGCCGTCACGCGCATTTGCACCCTTGGTGCTGGCGCCCTCTTCCTGGCATTGTCATTGCATAAACTTTTGGTAGTACCTTCCCCTCTCTGTCGAGATGATCCCCATGCCCGCGTCCCCCCTGTTCCGGCTGTCCGCCCTGATCCCTGCCGTCCTGGCGCTGGGGCTCGCTGTGCCGACGGCCATGGCCACCAGCAGCAAGGACAGGTGCGATGTCTCCATCGACAAGCTGGACCGGATCGAGCCGACGGACGAGTACGACCCCTATGGCGGCAGCGCCATGAGCTATAACGAGATCGAGATCGAGCTGAACAAGGGGGCGGCCTGCGCCCTGCTGGTCGGTATCGATGACGGGCGCAACGGCAACCGCATCATGACCAGTTCCAAGGACCGGCTGGTCTATGACCTGTACAAGGACGGGCGGCTGAGCCAGCGGGTGGGCGATATCGGCGGCAACGAGTCCGCCATGTTCGCCCTGACCCTGACGGACAAGAACGACGAGGCCAGCCTGCAGTTCTTCTCCTATATCGAGCCGGGGCAGCTGGTGGCCAAGGGCACCTATCTGGATCAGGTGACGGTCAATGTCTATGACGTCAGCACGGGCACGCCCGTCGGCCCCATCGCCACGCGCAGCGCGCAGGTGAAGACCAAGGTCCGGTCGGTGGTCAGCGCCAGCGTCATCGTCGATGGCGTGTCCCGTCCGCTCTATGGCAGCGTCGGCACGCTGGACATGGGCGACCTGACGCGGGGTGGGGCGGGACGGTTCGAACTGTCGGTCAGCGGCAACAGCGATTATTCGCTGTCGCTGCAATCGGAAAATGCCGGCAACCTGGTCTCTCCCGGCATCCAGGGTGGCATCGGCTACCGGCTCTATGTCAGCGGCCGGCAGGTATCGCTGTCACGCGGCAGCACGGTCGACCTGGGCGGGGATGGCCGGTACGAGCTGCGGGTGGAAACCGATCCGGCAGGAGAGGCCCTGGCCGGCACCTACAGCGACAACTTGATCTTAACCATTTCGGCGGATTAATGTGGGATATCCCGGCAAAAGGCCGGGATTTGCCATCACGGGGCGGCCAGCCCGCCCGTGAAGCCCAGAACGGGTGGGGATTGCCATGCGCCTGTCATCATTCGCCGTGCTTCTTGCCCTGTCGCTGGCCAGCCTGCCCGGCAGCGCCGCCCTGGCCCAACAGGGCGCCCCGCAAGGATCGATCACCCTGCGCGCAACGGTTCCCGCCACCTGTGCCGTCACCCTGTCCGCCGACAGCGTCACCCTGAACCTGACCGCCGGCGTCACCAACCTGCCCGTGGCCACGGTGGAGGAACGCTGCAACGCCGCCAACGGCTATCGGGTCAGCCTGGCGTCCGGCAATGGCGGCGCCCTGTCATCGGGCAGCGCCAGCATCGCCTACAGCATGCAGTACGGGGACAGCAGCAGCGGCAGCGGGACGCTGGCCGCCGACCGGGCCGCATCGGGCGCGTCGCGCCAGACGGTGCTGTCCGTCTCCGTCCCCGCCGGCACGGCCCGGCAGGCCGGCGACTACCAGGATACGGTGACGATCAGCATCGCCGCGAAGTGACCCGTTGGGAGAAAGACATCCGCATGCAGGCCCGCCCGCGCTTCCACCTGGCCTTTCCCGTCCATGACCTGGCCGCCGCCCGCGCCTTCTATGGCGGGCTGCTGGGCTGTCCGGAGGGGCGAAGCAGCCCGCAATGGGTGGATTTCGACCTGCATGGCCACCAGATCGTGGCGCATCTGTCGCCCGCGGAATGCCGGCCGGGCCACACCAGCCCCGTGGATGGCCACGCCGTGCCCGTCCGCCATTTCGGTCTGATCCTGGACTGGGACGACTGGCAAGCGCTCGCCGACCGGTTCCGTGCCGCCGGTCAGCATTTCATTATCGAACCCGGCATCCGCTTTCAGGGCAAGCCCGGGGAGCAGGCGACGATGTTCCTGCTGGACCCGTCCGGCAATGCCCTGGAATTCAAGGCCTTCCGGGACGAGGCGTCCATCTTCGCCACCTGACGCACGACGCCCGCCCGCGGAGGTGGTACCCCATCCCGGCCCCGTCGGGTCCCCCCATATGGTCTATGTCGCCGGGAGGGGAAGATTTCCGGAGCTTGCGCTTGGCGATGGAAACCACAAACGCTAATCTATGGGTTGACGTCCGGCGCATCGGATGGTCGGACGGCCCGCCCCGACAGGCGGCGGGTCAGGAGGCAAGCATGGCGGCTGGCGATGATGGACGGGGTTTGGGGACGATGATCAGGTTGACGCGCATCGGCGAGGCGCCGATCGAACATGACAAGGCGTCGACGATCGGCGTGGCCCCCGTCAGCGAGGTGGCGCTGTATGGCGACATCGCCCGCGTCATCGACCATATGCAGCGCCGCCTGCACGATGTGATCCGGGTGGAACTGGGCCGCATCGGCGTGGATGATATCAGCCCGATGCAGGCGCTGATGCTGCTGAATATCGGGCATGACGAGCTGACGGTCCGCGACCTGATGGAACGCGGCTACTATCTGGGCTCCAATGCCAGCTATAATCTGAAGCATCTGGTCGAACAGGGTTATGTCGACCGCGGTGCATCGGCCCGTGACCGCCGCGCCGCCCGCCTGCGCCTGTCGGAAAAGGGTGAATGGCTGTGCGCGGAGATCGGCAAGCTGGAATCCCGCCAGTCGGAGCAGTTGCTGCGCAGCCCCGCCGACGCCCAGGATCTGGAAACGACGTACCGCATGCTGCGGCGTCTGGAACGTCTGTGGGGCGATGTCGTCCGCTATGACAGCCGCGGCCAGGATTGATCGATGATGATGACCCCGACTGCCGGGGACCCCACAACCCCGTTGCGCCCCATCCTCCGCGCCCGGTTGACCAGCAGCGATGTGGAGCGGCTGTTGAACCAGCCCGGTGCCCGGGCGCGTATCGAAACCATGACCAAGCTGGTCCTGGAGATGGAGGAAGGCGACCTGACGGCCGCTGAACAGCGGCTGGCGCTGGATGTGCTGCGCGCCTTCGCGACGGATGCGGAGATGGAGGTGCGGGCCGCCGTCGCCTGGCAGATCCATAACAGCCCCGTCCTGACCGGCGACATGGCCGAACGGCTGGCCCGCGACGTGGCGCAGGTGGCCGTGCCCATCCTGAAATATGTGGACGGCCTGCCCGAACAGCTGCTGCTGGAGATTGTGGCCGAACGTGACCCGCAGAAGCAGCTGGCCATCGCGGGCCGGCGCACCGTGTCGGAAGCCGTGTCGGCCGCCCTGGTGGAAACGGGCAATGTCCTGACCGTCGTCCATCTGCTGCGCAATCGCGGTGCCGCCGTGCGCGAGGCGACATTGAAACGCGCGGCGGAGCGGTTCGGCCAGTTCCGCATCGTGGCCGACAGCGTCGCCGCCCGGCCGGAAGTGACGCTGGCCGTGGTCGAACGCATGATCGCGCTGGTGTCGGAGGATGTGCGCCAGCAGTTGATCCGCGACCATAATATCGAACCCGCCCTGGCCAAGCGCCTGGCCGAAGGCGGACGGGAGGCGGCGACCTTGCGCGTGCTGCAACCGCTGCTGCTGTCGCGCGACGACGCGGAAATGGTGGCCAAGCATCTCTACCGCCAGGGCCGCCTGACGCCGCAGGTCCTGTTCCGGGCGCTGTGCGCGGGGGATCTGGAACTGTTCGTGGCCGGCATGGCAGCGCGCGCCAACATCACGCCGCAGGCGGCCGGGATCCTGGCCTGGGATGACGGCATCCTGGGACTGCATTGCCTGATGGATGCGGCCGCCATTCCGGGCGTCCTCACCTCTCCCTTCCGGACCGCACAGCAGGTGGCGCTGGAAACCGACTATGCCGGCGGCAACTGCACGCGCGAACGTTTCCAGCAGGTGGTGCTGGAAACACTCTATGACCGGTTCGCCGACACGGCGGAGCGGGAGGTGGACGAATTGCTGATGCAGATCGCCGACCAGCCCGGCATCGATATCGGTGGCGCCTTCAACCCCATGCGCGCCTGACACGCCCTTACCGTCCAGGCCGGAACCGTCAATCATGAAGCTGATCTGCTATCCGATCCAGGGCGAGGCCCCATTGATGCGCCCGGCGCCTGCCACGCGCACCTGGATGGACGAGACACCGCAGAGCTTCGCCTATCGCTGCCTGCCGCTGAACATCGCCAATGCCCATGGCTGGGAACTGCTCTGCCCGTCGGGTTTCTCCGCCGTCTGGAACGGGGAAACCCACACAAACGCCATCACCATCATCCCCGATCCGGGCACCACGGCCCCGGCGATCAGCCATTTCGGGTCGGGCGTGCTGACCTTCCATGTCCACGCCCTGTTCCGCACCGAACCGGGATGGAGCCTGATGGCGCAGGGACCGGTGAACAGCCCCAAGGACGCCATCGCCCCCCTGTCCGGCGTGATCGAGACGGACTGGGCGCCCTATACCTTCACCATGAACTGGAAATTCACGGGCGCGAACCGGCCCGTGCGATTCGAGAAAAACGAGCCGTTCTGTCATATTTTTCCCGTGCAACGGCGTTTTCTGGAAGGGGTGGAGCCGGAGATCCGCGCCCTGTCGGAGAACCCGGAATTGCAGCAGCGCTACAATGACTGGGCATCGGGACGGCAGCGTTTCAACAGCGACCTGATGCAGCCCGGATCGGCCGCACAGGCGGAGAAATGGCAGAAAAGCTATTATCTGGGCCTCAATCCGGATGGGTCGGCCGGTGATCCGGACCACTTGATCAAGCTGCGCGCCCCCGGTTTCATCGATAGGCGGACGCCGGAATAAGCGCGATACAGCAGGCCTGCACCAACCGGAAGTCGTTGCCGCCTCATCAACCCCATAGTAACCTTCTTTTCTTCCCTGGATTGTGGGGCAATCCCGGGGGAATGGGGGCGGTGGCCAAAGTCTGGCTGCCACACGCTTGGGGTGGGCGAACAGCATGCACAGATACGCATCGACAGGTCCGTCACGCGCCCCTTGCGCCATCGGCAAGACCGATCCCCCACGGCATTCCCCGCGCGGTTGAGCATTCAGCCACGGACGCGCCGCGCCGTCACATTTCAAAAAATCCAATTGGCAGATGCCGTGCACCGCCACGGCCAGCATGAATGGGGCCTTCCGCCATGAGCACGATTACCGGCACCACGGGCGATGACAGCATTACCGGAGCGTTTGGCGACGACACGCTCTATGGCGGTGCCGGCAATGACAATTTGGATGGCGGGAATGGAGCGGATGACCTGCAAGGCGGTCTCGGCGACGACACGTTGAATGGCGGGTCGGGTGATGACACGCTGACCGGCGGCGATGGCAATGACCACTTGGTCGATCTCTATGGATCCAACCTGTTTGAAGGCGGTGCCGGCAACGATACAATTATGGGACAATATATGTCCTCCGCTGGATCTGAATTCCCAAATACCATGCGGGGCGGCGATGGCGATGACAAAATAATTCCGGCCCTTGGCGATTCTGTTCAGGGCGGGGCCGGAAATGACGCCGTCGATATCTGGGCATATGGCGTGAGGGTCGATGCCGGCGACGGCAATGATGTCATCACAGTGATGGCAGGGGCCGCCAGCATTACAGGGGGAAGTGGACAGGATACTTATATCCTGAACCCGTGGACATTCGGTTCGTCTGGGGGAACGCCCAATGTGATTACCGATTTCACCGTCGGTTCGGGTGGCGACATCATCGACCTTACCCCGCTGCTGTCGGTCAGCAGCGGCTACACAGGCGGCAACCCGTTCACTGCCGGCTATGCGCAGTTGGTGCAGAGCGGGGCCGACACACTGGTCATGTTCGATTTCGACGGGACCGGTACCGGCTATACTGCCTCCAGTCTACTGCGGCTGCAAAATGTTACTGCTACCAGCCTGGACCCCACCAATTTCAGCCCCAATTACAATGCAACGGGTGGCACGGGCACGCCCGGCCTGTCGCTGACAGGAACAACGGGCAGTGACAGTCTGACAGGTCGGGCGGGCAATGATACTGTCCTTGGTCTGGATGGCAATGACACCCTGACCGGTGGGTACGCCAATGACAGCCTGGAAGGCGGATCGGGAAGCGACAGCCTCGTGGGCAATGCTGGCAACGACACGCTGGATGGCGGCGATGGCAGCGACATGCTGAACGATTATAGCGGCAACAACCTGCTGCTGGGCGGATCTGGTAATGATTTTCTATCCGGCGACGGCACGCTTCAGGGCGGCGCCGGCGATGACAGCATTAATGCCGGCGCCAGTAACGACACCCTGATCGGTGGCGACGGCGACGACACGCTATTGGGCAATTTCGGGACCGACCTGCTGGAGGGCGGGGCAGGCAACGATCTCCTGGCGGGAGATTATACAATATCGAGTAACACCGCCTTCTCCAACACCCTGCGCGGTGGCGATGGGGATGACCGTCTCTATGCTGCTTCCGGCGATCTGGCGGAAGGCGGCGCTGGTAATGACACGGTTTACGTTCTGGCCAGCGGGGTAACGGTCGATGCCGGTGGGGGCGATGACATCATCGTCCTGTCGGGCGCGCCTGCCACAATCACCGGCGGCAGTGGACAGGACAGCTATACGCTGAATTCGGGGATTGGCAATTATTCCGGGTCCTCCCCGGCACTGGTCATCGACTTCACGGCCGGTTCCGGTGGCGATGTAGTCGACCTGAACGGGGTGTTGGCAGAGGTGGCCGCTTACACGGGCGGTAATCCGTTCACCGCCGGCTATATGCAGCTGACGCAAAGCGGGACCGACACGCTGATCGTCTATGACCGCGACGGGGCCGGCACGGGCTATGCGGCCAAGACTTTGCTGCGCCTGCAGAATGTCACCGCCACCAGCCTGACCGCCGACAATTTCAGTCCTGGGTACAGCCCCACGGGGGGTACGGGCAACGCTGACCTGTCACTGACCGGAACAAGCGGTCCTGACAGTCTGACGGGTGGCGGTGGTCATGACACGCTGCTGGGCCTGGACGGCAACGACACGCTCTATGGCGGTGCCGGCAATGACAGCCTGGATGGCGGGTCTGGGAGTGACAGCCTGCAGGGCGCTCTCGGCAATGACACGCTGAATGGTGGTGCTGGCAATGACGCGCTGACCGACACCAGCGGCACCAACCTGCTGCTGGGCGGATCCGGCGATGATCAGCTAATTGGCGCTGGCACCCTGCAGGGTGATGCCGGCAATGACAGCATCACCGGCAGCACCGGCAATGACACGCTGAGCGGTGGTGATGGCAATGATTCCCTGTACGGCGACGTCGGTATCGACCTGCTGGACGGTGGCGCCGGCAACGACTCGCTTTCCACGGACAATAACTATTTCTATTACGCGGGCAGTGTCAGCACCCTGAGAGGTGGCGATGGGGATGACCTTTTGCGGGCCAGCTACTACAGTTCTGTGGAAGGCGGCGCCGGCAACGACACAATTTATATTCTGGGCGGCGGATCCGGCGGGCTGACAGTCGATGCCGGAGACGGCAACGACATCATTTCCCTGACGGGAGCGACCGTCACAATTACCGGCGGCAGCGGGCAGGACACTTATGTCTTGAGCTCGGGGAATGGTAGTATTTACCCTGCCTCCCCCACTGTGATCACCGACTTTGCCGCTGGCGCCGATGGCGATCGGATCGACCTGACTGGCCTGCTGACGGAAATCACCGCCTACACGGGCGGCAACCCTTTCACCGCCGGCTATCTGCTACTGCAGCAGAGCGGAACTGACACCCTGCTGATCTATGATCGCGACAGTATCGCCACAGGCAGTAACCCCAACACCCTGCTTCGGCTGCAGAATGTAAGCCCCACCGCCCTGACCGCCGCAAATTTCAGCCCGCAATTCGATCCAACGGCCTTCTCGGTCATGGGGACGGCAGGTGACGACAGCCTTACGGGTGGCACGGGCAACGATACGATTCAGGGCTTGGCCGGCAATGACACGCTGACAGACTTCAGCGGCAGCAACCTGCTACAGGGCGGGTCCGGCAATGACTTCATTAATGGCATGGGTGAGCTCCGAGGGGATGTCGGCGACGACAGCATCGCTGGCAGCAATGGCAGCGACACCCTGATCGGTGGGGAAGGCAATGACACGCTGAGCGGCGGGGTCGGCAACGACACGCTGAGCGGCGGGGAGGGCAATGACACGCTGAGCGGTGGGGATGGTAATGACACACTGGGCGGCGGGGATGGTAATGACACGCTGAGCGGCGGGGATGGTAATGACACGCTGAGCGGCGGGGATGGAAACGACTCGCTGAGCGGCGGAGCCGGCAACGACACCTTTGCCTACACCAACGATAGTGCCGTCGGCTCCGACACCATCAGCGATTTCGGCAGCGGTGATGAACTGTATTTTTACAATGGTGGCGGTCCTGTCACGCTCAATCCCTCAATCGGGCTGGGTACTGGCGGCATGGAACTTGGCGACGTGCGCATGCTGGCCGCGTCGGGTGGATCGACAACGCTGTATGTCAATGTCGGCAACACCGCTAACACCATCGCCATCAAGCTCACCGGCAGCTTCACCCCGTCTGACCTGAACGTCACCAATGAAGGGGCAGCAGCTTATATCCGCATCGGCACCGGCATCACGGGCAGTTCGACGACGGGCAACGACACCATCACCGGCACGGTCAGCGCCGACACGATCAGCGGCGGGCTCGGCAATGACACGCTTTATGGCGGCAGCGGCAATGACCGGCTGGATGGGGGCAGCGGCGCCAACCTTCTGTCCGGCGGGGCCGGTGACGATACGCTGGTCGGTGGTGGGACGTCCGACACGCTGCAGGGCGGTGACGGCTATGACATCGTCATCCTGCCCGTCGCCTCGACCGTGGCTATCATCAGTTCCAACATCTGGGGCAAGGATAGCGGCAATTTTGAGGGCCTTTCCATCAATGCGCCCGGCACGTCGGGGTCGCCATCCTATTCTCTCAGCGGGGTCGAGCAGGTCAGCTTCACCGACACGACCCTGTCCATCCTGTCGGGTACGACCGGTGCCGATGCCGTGACGCTGTCCGGCACGGGGCTGAACGTCATCAATCTGGGAGCCGGCAACGACACGCTGACCGGCAGCATCAATGCCGATACCATCGCCGCAGGTCTCGGCGCCGACAGCATCCTGGCCGGAAGTGGCGACGATCTGATCCTGCCCGGCCGGCCGCAGGGCGACGTCATCGATGGTGGTGCCGGCAATGACACGCTGCAGTTCGGTTATCTCAGCGGGACTGGCGTCACGGTCACGGTCGGGTCCGGGACCATCACCGACAGTTCGGGCGGCTCGCTAAGCTTCAGCAATATCGAAGCCATCTCCATCCAGGGCAACTATGCCGGCGCGAACAGCCTGACCGGCGGCAACACGCAGGACAGACTGATCGGCGGCTCGCTGGCCGATCTGCTGATCGGCGGGTCCGGCAACGATACCCTGTTTGGCGACAATGGAAACGACACCATCTCGGGCGGTGCCGGCAATGACATGCTTTTCGGCGGCGACGGCAATGACAGCCTGAGCGCCGGTGACGGCAATGATTTACTGGATGCCGGGAATGGCAACGATACGCTGGATGGGGGCAGCGGCACCGACCTTGTCACCTTCCTCACTGTTGCCTCCACCGGTGCCGCAATCACCAAGAACAGCGATGGCAGCTTCACCATCAGCCATGCCAGCGGCACCGTCCAACTGTCTGGGGTGGAATCCGCCTTCTTCTCGGACACCACCATCGACCTGACGACCTTTGCCATCACCGGCACTACCGGCAACGACACCATCACCGGCACGGTCGGCCCCGACACGATCAGTGGCCTAGCCGGCAACGACACGCTTTATGGCGGCAGCGGTAGTGATCGGCTGGATGGCGGGGTCGGAAACGACGTTGCCCAATACGTTTACAGCAACGGTACATTCCCCACGGGCCTATCGCTTGATTTCTCGAATTTTGTGTCGGGGGGCACATCCACCATTATCGATGGGTTCGCTGGTACCGACACACTGATCAGCATCGAAGCCATCTCCATTTTGGGATCAACAGGGAATGATACGATTACAGGCAGCCCCTTCGATGACACTTTGGCGGGTGGAAGCGGCCAGGACCTCGTGATTGGCGGAGATGGAAACGATGCCATCTATTTGACAAGCAATGGCGATACGATTTCTGGCGGTAATGGCAATGATTATCTTTATGTTGCCGGTAGTGGCACTGTCGATGGAGGCGCCGGCAATGATCTTATCGTTCTTCAGAGCATCCCGTCGGTTCTGATCGGCGGCGCGGGCCAGGACGCCTTCGTTTTTCTGTCGGCATCCAGCGACACCGGCGTCGCGCCCTACCGGATCAGCGATTTTACGGCCGGCGCGGGCGGTGACGTTCTGTATATCAGTGCCGTGCTGGAGATTGCGGACAGTTATGAAGGCGGTGACCCCATCGCCGCCGGCTATCTGCGCCTGTTCCAAAGCGGCACAGATACCTTGTTGCAGGTAGACAGAGATGGCAGCGGCTCTCTATATGATTTTTCAACAAAAATTATACTGGAAAATGTCAATGCCACCAACATGATGGCTACAAATGCCGTTTACATATTGCCACCAGAATCGATACTTCCTGGTCGTAATATATATTCAATTGATACAGCTTCCGGATCGTACGGGCCGGACACCATTACAGCCGGCTCCATCGATGTGATGCTTTATGGGGGTTATGGAGCCGATTCCATCGTTGGATGGTTTGGATCGGAATCTCTCTTTGGCGAAAGTGGGCCAGACACAATTGAAGGCCTTTACGGCTTGGACATTATTCATGGCGGTCCTGGCCGCGATACCGCCGTTTATCGTTTCACCAACGTCAGCACCGGTATCAATTTCACCGTCGTTGCCGCCGATAGCTTTGGCGACAGCGTCCAACCAGACGGCTCGGGCACATCTGACTACCTCTCTTCCATCGAAATCATCTCCGTCGTCGGCGGTTCCGGCAATGACACGATTACGGGCGACGCGCGGCCCAACATTCTGGAGGGTGCCGCCGGTAGAGACACCCTGATCGGCGGCGGCGGCAACGACATGCTGTCCGGCGGGGCCGGTAACGACACCTTTGCCTTCCGCAAGAACATCGCCGTAGGCACCGACACCATCACCGATTTCAGCAGTGGCGACGATCTCTATTTCTACAATGAGACCGGCACCGTCACACTCAATCCGTCCATCGCGTCAGGCACGAGCAGCGGCGGCATGGCCGTCGGTGACGTTCGCATGCTGGCCGCGTCGGGTGGATCGACAACGCTCTATGTCAATGTCGGCGGCACAGCCGGCACCATCGCCATCAATCTGTCCGGCAGCTTCATCCCGTCGAACCTAGACATCACCAATGACGGCACCGGTGCCCATATCCGCATCGGCACCGGCATTACCGGCAGCGCGACGACGGGCAACGACACCATCACCGGCACGGTCAGCGCCGACACGATCAGCGGCGGGCTCGGCAACGACACGCTTTATGGCGGCAGCGGCAATGACCGGCTGGACGGCGGCAGCGGCATCAACCTTCTGTCCGGCGGGGCCGGCGACGATACGCTGGTGGGGGCCGGCAGATCCGATACGCTGCATGGCGGCGAGGGTAACGACCTCGCCATCCTGCCCATCTCCTCCACCGGCGCCAACATCGACCACAGCGAGTGGGACCCCGAAAGCGGCAATATCTACGGCGTCAGCATTTATGCGCTCAACAATACGGGATCGCAGTCCTTTTACCTGAGCGGGGTGGAGCGGGCCGATTTCACCGACAGCAGCCTGCTGATCCTGACAGGTACGGCGGGCGCCGATGTCGTCACCCTGTCCAGCACCGGGTTCAGCGTCGTCAATCTGGGGCTTGGCAATGATACGCTGACCGGCAGCGCCAATGCCGACATGATCGCCGCCGGCCTTGGCGCCGACAGCATCATGGCGGGCGGCGGCAATGACCTGATCCTGCCGGGCCGGCCGCAGGGTGATGTCATTGATGGCGGGGCGGGCGATGATACGCTGGAAATCGGCTATTACACCGGCACCGGCATTTCCGTCTCGGTGGGGGCCGGCACCATCACCGACAGTTCCGGTGGCACGCTGACCTTCAGCAATATCGAATCCATCCGCATCAATGGACTTTACACCGGTCGCAACAGCCTGACCGGTGGCGATACCAATGACAGCCTGCAGGGCGGCAGCATGGCCGATCTGCTCATCGGCGGGTCCGGCAATGATTCACTCTATGGCGACAGCGGAAACGACACCTTGTCGGGTGGAGCCGGCGATGACAGGCTTTTCGGTGGGCTGCAGGGCGATGACAGCCTGATCGGTGGCGACGGCAATGATGTGCTGGTTGCCGGGAATGGCAATCAGACATTGGATGGTGGCAGCGGCACCGATATCGCCAGCTTCGCCGCCACCTACACCGCCACCGGCACCCCGATCGCCAAGAACAGCGATGGCAGCTTCACCATCACCCTGGCCAGCGGGCAGGCCCGGCTGACCGGGGTGGAGTTCGTCGAATTCAGCAATACCACCATCAGCCTGACCACCTTCGCCACCACCGGCACCGCCGGCAATGACACGCTCACCGGCAGCGTCAGCGCCGATACGATCCGCGGGATGGACGGCAATGACCTGCTCTATGGCGGGTCGGGCAATGACAGTCTGGCCGGCGGGGCCGGGCTGGACACTTTGCAGGGCGATGCCGGCAACGACACGCTGGATGGCGGGGCCGATTACGACATTGCCCATTACATCTTCGCCAGCAATACCGGCGCCGTCAGTTTCACCGTGGCCGCAGCCGATAGCAGCGGCAACAGCAGCCAGGCCGATGGCCAGGGCGGCACCGATACCCTGATCGGCATCGAAGAGGTGCAGGTGGTGGGCGGTCAGGCGGCCGACACGCTGGTCGGTGACGCGCGCCGCAACTATCTGGACGGCAATGAGGGGGCGGACACGCTGACCGGCGGGGCCGGCAACGATACCTTCGCCTATGACATCAACAAGAACCATAGCGGCGTCGACCGCATCACCGATTTCAGCAGCGGCGACAATATCGTCTTCTTCCACGCCGAAGGGCAGGATGTGAACCTGTCGACCGCCATCCTGAGCGGCGACAGCACGGTCGGCCTGGTCACGGGCGCCGTCATGGTCGGCGTCGCCACGGGCGGCATCACCAAGCTTTACGTCCACACCAGCGGGTCGGCCGGCATCATCAGCGTCGACCTGTCGGGCACCTATACGGCCGACATGCTGGCCGTGGACAACAGTGCCCAGTCCGCCCAGATCTATATTACCGGCACCGGGTCGGGCAGCAGCGCCACCACCGGTGATGATCTCCTGACCGGCAGCAGCGGGGCCGACACGATCGACGCGCTGGCCGGCAACGACGTTGTGCTGGGCGGGGCGGGTGCCGACAGCCTGTTCGGCAATGCAGGCGACGATACGCTGGCCGGCGGCGCCGGCAATGACACGCTGAATGGCGGGTCGGGCCAGGACAGCGTGCGCTATGATTTCGCCGACCGAAGCAGCGGCATCAGCTTCACCATCGCCGCCCAGGACAGCAGCGGCAACAGCAGCCAGAGCGACGGCGATGGCGGTGCCGACAGCCTGATCGGCATCGAACAGGTGATGGTGTTCGGCGGCAGCGGCGGCGACATCCTGATCGGCAATGCCAGCGGCAATATCCTGGCCGGCCATGAAGGGGCCGACACGCTGACCGGTGGCGGCGGCAACGACATCTTCGCCTTCGACATCGCGAAGAATAACGGCATCGACCGCATCAGTGATCTCGGGTCAGGCGACAGTCTTTATTTCTATCGCGACGATGAAGGCGACGTGAACCTGTCGACCACCATCCTGAGCGGCAACAGCACGGGCAGCCTGACCTCCGGCCAGGTGATGGTCGGCACGGCCAGCGGCGGTGTCACCCGGATCTATGTCCATAACGGCTCCGGCATCACCAGCATCGACCTGTCCGGCAGCTATACGGCCAGCCAGTTCACCATCGACAACAGCAGCACCGCCGGGGTGATCCGGCTGACATCGGCGGAGGGTGCCACCGGCCTGTCGCTGACCGGCACGACGGGGGCGGACAGCCTGACGGGTGGTGCGGGGAACGACACGATCCTGGGACAGGACGGCAATGACACGCTGTCCGGCGGCTTTGGCAATGACAGCCTGGATGGCG